>CAZSBE010000111.1:4459-9049 GCA_964604955.1 uncultured bacterium | reverse complement strand
TTCGCGTGATCGGCGACCTCAACGCGCATCTCAAAGGGGTTCTCAACCACTTTCAGGACGCCCTCTTCCCCCAGGGTGATTACGAGGGTTCTCACAAAATCGGCCGGCTGGCCGAGGAGGTCCGCGATCTGCTCAGGCGTCGGGGGCTTGCTCGAGTTGTGAATAAGCACCCTCACCGCTGCCACTACCAGATGTCCGTCTTCATATGATGGTCTCATACCTAGATTGAATAACACAGGGGACGGGGCCGGTCAAGCAGATGAGGAGGGCGCCGGCCTCCCGCTGCAGACCCGCACGCAGATGCCGCAGATTTTGGAGCCGATGTTCTTGGTCCTGGTAATGCGCCCGATGGTTTCTAGGCAGCAATCGAGATCGAAATCGGCGGCCGTCTCACCTATCGCCCCCCCCGGACAGGCCCCGACGCAGCGCCTGCATTCCCCGCAGTCCTCCTCGAGCGGCCTGTCATAAGGAAGCACGAGATCGGTGAGCACGGTTGAGTATCTCAACCTCGCACCGTAGGCCGGGTTGACGAGCAGGTTGTTCCTGCCTCTCCAGCCCAACCCGGCGCGTTCGGCGACCGCCCGGTGCGATATGTGGCCGAGGTTCCTCTCCCAGTCTACGATCTGCGAGGAAGGCACCGGGAAAGCCCTGTGGTCACTCTGCTGGAGATAGGTCAGCAGATGCAGGCCGATGCGGTCCAGCAGCAGGTTGACCTGGCGGTAATGGTACTGGTAGGTCCGCGTGGGGCAGTCTTCTATGCCCTCGAGCACTACATCGCTCAGCCGGTAGCCGAAGCTTATCCCCGTAACCAGGCCGGCCAGCGAGACTTCTCCCGAGACGTCTTCCACCTCGCCGACATCGGCTACGCCGAAGACCACCGCCCCCGCATCGCGCGCGATACGCTCGAGGGCCTCTCTTTCTCTCCCCGGTTCTTTCATTCGATGCTAGACGGCGCCCGGAGGACGGTAGTTGGGCGCTTCCTTGGTGATGGTCACGTCATGCGGATGGCTCTCGATGTAACCGGCATGCGTGATCTTGATGAATCGCGCCTTGTTGCGCATTGTCTCTATGTCCGCGGCGCCACAATAGCCCATGCCCGACCTGAGCCCACCCACGAGCTGGAAGACGGTTTGCGATAGCGGCCCCCGGTAGGGCACCTTGCCCTCGATTCCCTCCGGGACGAGTTTGCGCGGCTCGACGTTCTCCTGGAAATACCTGTCGCCGCTCCCCGCCCTCATGGCGCTTATCGAACCCATGGCGCGGTACACCTTGTAGCTCCGCCCGTCCAGGAGCACGGTTTCTCCCGGGCTCTCCTCCGTCCCTGCGAAAAGGCTCCCCACCATGACCGAATGGGCACCCGCGGCGATCGCTTTGACGATGTCGCCTGAGTACTTGATCCCGCCGTCGGCGATGAGGGGAATGTCCAGGTCGTCGCAAGCCTCGCGACACCTCATTATGGCGGTCACCTGCGGGACCCCGACGCCTGCAACGACGCGCGTCGTGCAGATCGATCCCGGCCCGATGCCCACCTTGACGGCGTCGGCGCCGGCCGCAGCCAGTTCCCTGACTGCTTCGGCCGATACGACATTGCCGGCGATGACGTCGATGCCGGGGTGCGCTGTCTTTATCTTCTCGACCGTCTTGATGATCCCGGCCGAGTGCCCGTGGGCGCTGTCTACCACGATCACGTCCGCGCCCGCCTCCACGAGGGCTTCCACCCTCCGGTAAGTATCCGTCGAAACCCCGACGGCCGCCCCGGCTCTCAGCCTGCCGCGATCGTCCTTGCAGGCATTCGGGTATTTGGCCTTCTTCTTTATGTCCTTGACGGTGATGAGCCCCTTGAGCGTGAAGTTCTTGTCCACGACCGGCAGTTTCTCGATGCGGTGACTGTGCAGTACTTGCTTCGCCTCCTCCAGCGTCGTTCCCTCCGAAACCGTAATGAGGTTCTCCGTGGTCATGATCTTCGCTACGGGGACATCGGTCTTTTCGAGAAACCGGAGGTCGCGGTTTGTGAGAATCCCGACGAGCCGGCCGTCGTCATCGGTAATCGGAACGCCCGATATCTTGAACTGCATCATCATGTTGAGCGCCTGCTGTACCGTCGCATCCGGGCGGAGCGTTATGGGCTTTGATATCATGCCGCTCTCCGACCGCTTTACGCGGTCCACGTGAGCGGCCTGGTCCTTGACCGGCAGGTTCTTGTGTATGATGCCGACGCCGCCCTCCCTGGCGATGGCGATGGCGAGGCGTGCCTCGCTCACGGTGTCCATGGCCGCGCTGATTATGGGTATGTTGAGTTCGATGTTCTTTGTGAGGCGTGTCCGCGTGTCTACCTCGGAGGGCAGAACCTCCGAGCGCTGTGGAATGAGCAGTACATCGTCGAAAGTAAGGCCTTCACCTTCAATCCTGTCCTTCATCCTGGGCGTCTCCATGCTCGCCGGTCAGCGGTACGAAGCTCACCGGAGTTACTTCCTCTGTGGTTATGTCATCGCCTTCCCTTCTGACCTTGATGAGATACTGGAAGCCCGTCGGGCCCACTGGTATTATCATGATGCCGTGGTCGCCGAGCTGCTCGATCAGGGGCTCCGGAATTTCCTCGGGTGCGCAAGTGACTATGATTTTGTCAAAAGGCGCCTCGTCCGGCAGGCCCCAGAATCCGTTACCCAGCACGACCACGACATTGTCGTACTTGAGCTCCCTGAGCCGCTTCTCCGCATTCTTGGCCAGCGGTTCGATTATCTCGACGGTGTATACCTCGCCGGCGATCTCAGCGAGAATCGCCGCCTGGTAGCCCGAACCGGTGCCGACCTCGAGGACCCTGTCAGTACTCTTGAGTTCGAGCTCCTGCGTCATGAGCGCGACGATGAACGGGGAACTTATTGTCTGCCCGTAGCCGATGGGGACAGGAAGATTGTAGTAGGAGTAGTGCATGTGCTCCTCGGGGATGAACAGGTGCCGGGGAACCTTCAGAAGGGCATTTATAACCCGCTGGTCCTCTATGCCGCGGCCGAGGATTTCCCGCTCGACCATGCGCTTGCGGGCCTCGCCGTAGTTGACTATCTTGTCCCGCTCGCAGGACGCCGCGGCAAACGCAATTGCGGCTGCGATGACAGCCGGCAGGGCCGCGCGCAGCACCGCCGGCTTACGCCTAGTCCACATGCGTTACATCCCCGTCGGTGATGTTCTTAAGATGCATGAGATGGCTTATGTCATTGAAAGTCACGAGCCTCCTCCGCCCATCCTTGACTTCTACGATGGTAACCGAGGCATTCTTGACTGTTACGCACCAGACATCGACCGGCTTTATGTTGAGGACCATAGTGACATAGGTGGAAATGACCCCACCGTGGCCGACTATGAGCACATTGTCGCAGGGAGCGCTCTTCTCGATCTTCCGGATGGCTTTCTTCACGCGCCTGACGAAAGCCTTGAAATCCTCACCGCCCGGGACAGGAGTACGGTCGGGCCGCACGACCCAGCGGTCGAACTTGTCGCCGGACTGCTTCCTGATCTGGGCGAGTGTCTTCCCCTCCCACTTGCCCAGCGAGATCTCGCAGAGGTCGTTGTCGGTCATGATTTCGGCCTTCTTGCCGACAATGGCGCGGGCCGTTTCGAGCGCTCTCTTCTGGGGACTCGAGCACACGCTGTCGAAGGACAGCTCCTTGAAACGTTTGGCAACGAGCCTGGCTTCACGTTTCCCATAGTCACTCAGCGGTGGATCCTTCTGCCCCTGGATCTTCTTCTGCCTGTTCCAGGTGGACTCCGCGTGTCTCACTAGGAAGATTAGCATGATTACCCCTCCGCAAGGCAGATCAGCAGCTCAGCCATCGAAACGACATCCAAGAGGTTATGCCGAATCACACCCACGAGCCTTCTTGCATCGCCAGTATGCACGAATTCATGATAAATGCAAGGAACTTCCCAGCCCGGAACATCACCGCTTCTCAGCCTTCCCAGTATGTGCCGTTCAAGGGTGGTCAGCCTGCAGTTGGGAAGGCTATCCCGCCACATCCTGCGGGCGTGGTGGAGGAGATCGAGTTGCCCGGGGGCGGACTTGAAGTCGAGGCGGTGATACTTGGCCCGCTCCCTGAGGTACGGCATATCGAAGGCCTTGCCGTTGAAGGTTATACAGAGGTCGAACCTCCGCATCAGCCTGTCGAGCATGCCCACCAGCGCCTTCTCCTCGGAGTAATCGCGCGCAAGGAGCTGCCTGCACACCAGCCTCCCGCGGTCCTCGAACATCGTGCCGGCGAGGAACAGAGGGGTCGACGAGAACCCGGTCGTCTCGAGATCGAGGAAGATGTACCCGGGTAAGCCGGCGCTTTCCGAGAGCCCGCCGACGGCGTCCCTGAGGTCTGAGGCGACAATACTGTCGCCGACATCTCGCTCGAGAACCAGGCAGCGCCCCAGGTCGGACTCGACTTCTCTCGCGCCCTTGAGCCCGTTTAGGGAAACAGAATGTTCCGCCGGCGCCCCCTCAGGCGTACTCCGGGGGCCCGGCTCACGCGGGCCATGGGGATCATGGGAACCATGGGGGCCATCCGGACCATTCGGACCATCCGGGCCATCCGGGCCATCCGGGCCATCCGG
>CAZSBE010000111.1:0-4359 GCA_964604955.1 uncultured bacterium | reverse complement strand
AGATCCTGCAGCGCGCGTGGCTCGAGAGGCTCGCCTCTCAGCGCGAGCTTCAGCGCTTCGATCCGGTCTCGTATGTCCCGGTCAGTCTCTTTCAAGAATTCCCCTCAGGATGAGCCTCGCGGTTTCCTTGTCGGGAATCGGGTACCCGTGCCCGCCGTCGGGGTCCTGGTGCTGGGGAGGCCTCAGAACCGGCAGCCCGACACAGGACGGGCATCCGCCTTCGCAGGTGCACTCCTCAATGACGCCGAGCGCCGCCCGCAGGATTCCGGGCAGAAGTCCAAAGGCCTTCTCGCTGAAACCGAGGCCGCCTTTGAACCTGTCATAGAGAAATATCGCCGGTTTCCCGGTATTGCTCGATTCGACGAGCCCCCCCATATCCTGGCGGTCGCACATCACGAAAAGCGGGAGGATGTTTATGAGCACGTTCTTGATGCCGACCAGCCCTTCCACGAGGTTCTTCCCGCTGCGCTTTACCAGGCCTACCACTTCCGGATCGGGATACATATAGATGGTGACGGTCTCAAGATGCTGCGTGGGCAGGTCGAGACTGCCGTAGCCGATCGAGTCCATGCTGTAGAACTTGATCTTCTTAAATGCCGTGGTGGTCCAGCTGACCGTGGCGTCACCGTAAAATGCGCTCAGGCCATTCCATTCATTGGATTCCCGCTGCCGGGTGACGCGGATGGAGGAATCGAGTATGGGCTGCGTGTAGTAATCGACTTCCTTCCTTTCCACGCGGGCTATCTTCCCGTCGAGGTCGAGGTCGCGCACGAGATATGTCTGGCCGCCGTGAAGGTAAATACCCTCCGGGTAAACCAGTTCCGGCGCGCTTATCGAATCGACCACGCCGATTACTTTCTCCCCATCGCCGGACTCGACGATGGTGAACGTATCGTCCGAGATCGTACGCAGGTTCACGCCGGCCGCCGGGAACTCCGTCGTAGCCCAGTATGTGCAGTCGTCGATGGTCTTCACTTTCTTGACGTCTTTGAGAATGCCCAGAATGGGGTTCATCAGATCCCCGAAGTAAGTCGCGTCCTCCTCGGAGAGCGGGAGCTCGAAAGCGGCGCAGCTGAGGTGGCCGGCCAGTATGTAGGGGTTTTCGGGCCCTATGACCGCATTCTCAGGGGTCTGGCCGAAGAAGTATGCGGGATGCCGCATCAGGTACTGGTCGATCGGGTCGTTGTAGGCGATGAAGACCACGAGCGCCTCATCGGTCTTGCGCCCGGCGCGTCCCGCCTGTTGCCAGGTCGACGCGATCGTCCCCGGAAATCCCACGATTACCGAGGCGTCGAGGCTACCGACGTCTATGCCGAGTTCGAGCGCGTTTGTACTGGCCACACCCATGAGCCGCCCCGAGAAAAGGGCTTTCTCTATCTCCCTTCGCTCTTCCGGAAGGTACCCGGCGCGGTACGCGCTTATCTTCTCAACGAGATGCGGGTTCCGCCTGGCGAGGGCGTCCCGGACGTATCTCAGAATCAGCTCGGCGACTACGCGCGCCTTGGTAAAAGTGATGGTCTGGATGCCTGACTCTACGAGCTTGACCATTATCTCGTGCGCTTCCACGTTGGAGCTCTTGCGCTCGATCTTATGGTTATCGATATAAGGAGGGTTCCATAGCACGAATCTCTTGGGTCCGCTCGGGGAACCGTCATGGGACACGACCTCAACCGGACGGCCGATGATGTTTTCGGCCAGTTCCCCGGGATTGGCAATGGTCGCCGAGCAGAGAATGAAAACGGGGTCAGCGCCGTAATGCCTCAGTATGCGCCTCAACCTCCTCAGGACATTTGCAACGTTCGACCCGAAGATGCCCTGTAAGTATGCATCTCGTCTATCACGACGTACCTGAGATTGGAAAAGAAGCGGCTCCAGCGCGAGTGATACGGAAGTATGCCCTGGTTGAGCATGTCCGGATTGGTCATGATCACGTTGGCGTCCTGCCTCAGCTTCCGCCTGGCATACTGCGGGGTGTCGCCATCGTAAGTCCCGGGGTGAACCGGCATGGCTTGGCCCGGAAGGAGCAGCGCGAGATCGCCGAGCGCCCTCAGCTGGTCCTGTGCAAGGGCCTTGGTCGGAAACATGTATAGGGCCGTATGCGAAGGGTCGGCCAGCAGGGTCTCGAGAACGGGGACGGTGTAGCAGAGGGTCTTCCCGCTGGCGGTTGAAGTTACAATGGCGACGTTTTTCCCGTCGCGAATGAGATCTATCGCGTCCGCCTGGTGAGAATAGAGGCTCTCGATGCCGAGAGAGGCAAGCGCCCTCCTTACAGGCGGCGCAATGGGTTCAGCGGTCTCCCTGAACTCTGCCTCACGCGGAGGAATATCCCCTATATGGACGATCTGTCCCTTGTAGCCTGGTGACGCGACTATTTCCTTGAGGAAGCTCGTTATCTTCGAATCGTCTTCTCGGGGACTGCTCTCCATTATTGCCTCAGGTGGATATACCCGCGCCTCTCCTTATCGCCCTCTCACCGAATTTATCCCTTATTGAGTCCATGGTCCTGATGAACTGATCATACTTCTTGTCCCAGTTGAATATGGGTTCCGCGCATGCCTCGCTTTTTCTGAGAAGCCCGGAGACGCTTACCCCCAGGAGCCTCAGGGCCTCACCCTTGTGATTGTCCTGGAACAGGCGCCTGGCTGTAAGATATATTAAATCATCGCGGTCGACGTGATGCTCCAATTTCCGCTGGCGCGTGATGGTGTTGAACTGCCTGTTCCTGATTTTCACGGTAATCGTATCTCCCAGGTAACCCTCCCGTCTCATTCTTCTAGCAACCTTCTCTGATAGCCTGAGCAACGTGGAGAGAAGCCTGTCCCGGTCGGAAACGTCGTCTGGGAGTGTGTATTCATGCCCCATCGACTTGGGCTCAACTCCCTCGTAATAGGGAATGACGGGGCTTTCGTCTATTCCATTGGCAACAGACTTAAGGTCACCGCCGTAGACGCCGAATAACGCCTTCAGTTTCCTCTCAGGATAGCGCGCCAGGTCGCTGACTTTCATAATCCCTAGCCTGTTGAGTTTTTCGCCTGTCTTATCGCCTACACCCCAGAGCACGGACACGGGTTTGTCCCCGAACACCTTCAGGAACTCACCCTCTCGGATCACCGTAAGACCATCGGGTTTCTGAAATCCGGAAGCCATCTTGGCTACAAATTTGTTCGGAGCAATACCCATCGACCCGGTAAGCCCGAACTTCGCCCTGATCTTGTCCTTAATCTCCAGCGCGACCACCCGGGCGCCATCGGTATCGAGGTGATCGAATTCGAGAAACGCCTCGTCGACGCTGAAGGGCTCAACAAACGAGGTGAACTCCTTGAGGGTTTTAAAAATCTGCACCGACGCGTAAACGTACTTCTGGGGATTGCCCCCTATGTAGATCCCGTGGGGGCAGAGTTTCTTGGCAAGCCCCACAGCCATCCCGGATTTTACCCCGAACCTCCTGGCTTCATAGGAAGCGGTGGATACCACGCTCCTGCTATGTGGTTCTCCGCAGACAATCACCGGTTTGCCCCTTAGCATGGGATTCGCTAGCTCCTCAATCTGTGAGAAGAAAGCGTCCATGTCTATATGGAAGATAACCCGTGACATCAATAGTTCCTTACAATTGCTTCCAGAGTTCCGATTATGCTGGCTTCCCGGTCCATCATCCCGCTGAGTACTATGTCCTCATACATGTCGTTCTCGGGTTTGAGGATCACTTCATTGCCCTTTTTGAAGTACCTTTTCAGGGTCACTTCGTCGTCTATCAAAGCAACTACTATCTCCCCACTGGGAGGGTCCGGGTTCCTTTTCACAATGGCGATGTCTCCGTCGTGAATACCCGCCCCAATCATGCTGTCACCCTGCACCCTCACCGCGAATACGTCCTTGCCGCGGACGATGTGCTCATCAAAGAGCAGGTGTCCTTCGAGATGTTCCTCGCCGTAATCCAGCCCGCCCGCGGGAACGCGGCCCAGAATAGGCACCGCCCTCGCCCTGCTCCCTGAACCGTTCTCGACAAGACTGATTCCCCTTGCGGTGTTGGCGATGCGTTTAATGAGACCGTCGGACTCGAGCTTCGCCAGGAAGTAGCGGACACCGTTGGTAGAAGAGATGCCGAACCTGATCCCGATCTCCCGGATGGTGGGAGGGCGCCCCCGCCTGGAGATCTCTTCCCGGATATAGTCGTATATCTCCCTCTTCCGCTCCATGACTCACCTCCTGAACCAGCCTACTGCACATTTGTGCAGCAGTCAAGCAATTATTGGGGGTCAGGTCTTGAAATGCACAGTTGGACCTCGGCGGCCTCCCAGTGGCTTCATTAAGATGACGAAGCCTTGGGAGACCGCCTGCGGTACTGTGCATTTCAAGACC
>CAZSBE010000110.1:0-9285 GCA_964604955.1 uncultured bacterium | reverse complement strand
CCAGGTCTTTACAGGCTGTTTTTGAGTTGGGGTCGACCGAGGCAAAGCCAATAACCATCGCGGTGAGAAGACTGAGGACCAAAAGCTTCCTAGCAGAAGAATGGAAATCCATTTCTCCTTTCCTCCTCTCTCTAACCAAACCCTTACCGTTTTCGACATCAAGACGTGAGAATATATATGTAAAGAATCTAGAAAAACTATTAGTGCATTGACTCACTCTGACTTACCTCCTGCTTCTCTGTCCTGCTGCCGAAAGCGCTCGGAGAGCCTGGACTCCCCCAGAACTCCCTTTTCTTTCTCAATCTCTTTTTCGATTTCACAGTGCATGAGCCAGCTACTCGAGTGCTTGCGAGCGACGCTTATTAACCAACGTGCTTTCCCACTGGATGAGGGTCTCTCGCAGCGGAACTCAGCTCCCCCCTTTCAGCAAAAACACACTCGGAACTATACAGTATACTTTACCCTTCTTAAAGAGTAGCGCAAACATGCCACACGCGCCCAAATGTTGTCAAGTGAAAACAACATCCGAAATACTCTAAGGCACTCCGGCGTAACCACTTCCAAATTCGGCTGCCAAACTACCATAGTGCGAAAGAACCTGTCAAGAAAAAAAACTCTTTGCAACTATTATTTCCGATTTGCCAATCTTGAATGATCTCCGCGCATTTATGCATTCTGTTGAGACTACACATTTGCTTGCTTCGGCAAAGCGCTGAAAGACCTTAAGAAAAAAATGCTCACCTCTTCTCCCCGCCTTTCCCGCCATCCAGAGCATCCTCCCCGGCTTCGTCCGGGCCGGTTTGCTCCTGACCCGGGGCGGTTTCGTCGCCGGCGGCCGGCGGCGGCCCCGCACCATCTCCCTGGCCGGCCCCGGGCGGCGTGTCCCCGACCCTGGTCTCCTCTACGAAGTTCATTCTCAGTTCGAGAAGCACGGAGTCCAGAAGCTTCTCGAGATCCGCAGTGAGGTTGCCCCTGGTTTTGTCCTTGAGCATCGCGATGGTGTCGATGGAGAACCTGGCCTGTTCGAGATTCCTCTCCACCTTACCGGTGAGCGGGTTGATGACTTTGCCCATCTGCTGCATGGCCGCGCCCTTGAATATCATGACCAGGTTGACGAAGAGCGCCTCGTCTCTGTCCATGCTGGCTTCCAAATCGCCTCCCCTCGAGAAACGGCTACTTCTTGAAAGCGCTCATGGCCGTATCCATTTCCTTGAGGAAGTCCTCGGGCGGCCTGAAGCCGACGACGCGGTGTATCTCGATGCCTTCCGGGTTGATAAACAGAATGGTCGGGAAGGCGCCCACCTTGTAACGGGCCGCCAGGGGTCTCTGGTCGTCGGCGTCTATCTTCAGGCTGATGAACCCTTCAGCCCTCTTTGTCACAGCCGCGTCCACATATGTGGTCCGGTCCAGCTGCTTGCACCAGCTGCACCAGTCCGTATAGAAGTCGATCATTACGGGGCGGTTCTTTTCTCGCGCTTTCTCCATGGCATTCTCGTAAACGGTGAGCCATTCTATCTCTCCGCCGGCCGCTTTCTCCTGGCCCTCTTTTGAACAGGACAGCAGGCCCAGGGTGCCGGAGAGAAGGAACGCAGCAATCAGTAGTATCGAGATTAGTCTTGTAAAACGCATAGAACCTATACCTTTCTTAAATGGGTAAAAGGCGAGACATGTTAATGAGCAGGGCTCACGCAAATTATCAGAACGCAAAACGGGTGTCAAGCTCATTTTTTGATTGACTAGATTTTGGCGAGTTGATAAAGTGCGCCTAGCCGTATACCGAAACAGGTATATATGCGAAGATGTTAAGCATTGGCGGAAACAGTAAGGAGGTGGTTTAATCTTAGCATTGAACCTCCGCAGAGTGAAGGTAACTAAGGGAGGAGTTACGATGAAGAGAGCAGTCCTTTTACTACTGTGTTTCTCCGTTATTCTTGCCGTTTCCAGCGGTTACGCCTACGACAGGCGACTGGGTCTCGGCGGCGATTTCGGCTACGGACAGCTGTTCGGCGGGGAAAATGAACGGGCCAAGGGATGGCTCATGGGCGACTTCAAGATCCGCAGGTCCATCAGCGAGATGAACGACTGGTCGCTCCTGTTCAATCTGGGATACGGCTGGAACTATGACACTGACGACTATGCATATAGAACCAACCTGATTCCGATCGACTTGAACCTCGTGTACGCCTTTATGCCCGACCGGAGGTGGTCACCATACCTGACGTTCGGTGCCGGGGTGATGCACTGGGACTCGAACTTCCGCCCGGAGGAGATGCAGCTCGACAAGCAGTGGGATCCGGCATTCGGTGCCGGCGTCGGCATGGACGTCTTCTTGAACTGCGTGGCCGCTCTCGACTTCAACTTCAAGTACCGTTACATACTCACCGACGACCGCGACATGATCGGCACCGGGGGCACCGACAATCAGCACTGGTACTTCGGGGTGGGCCTCATGTGGTATCCCGGCGGTGAGGGCGATACGGACGGCGACGGCGTAAGCGACTGCGAGGACCAGTGTCCCGACACGCCCAAGGGATGTGTCGTCGACAAGTACGGCTGCCCGAAGGACTCCGACGGCGACGGCGTGTGTGACGGGCTCGACAAGTGCCCCGACACGCCCAAGGGATGTATCGTCGACAAGTACGGCTGCCCGAAGGACTCCGACGGCGACGGCATATGTGACGGGCTCGACAAGTGCCCCGGCACACCCAAGGGATGTATCGTAGATGAGCGCGGCTGCCCCAGGGACTCCGACGGCGACGGCGTATGTGACGGGCTCGATGCCTGTGCGAACACGCCGGCGGGTGTAGAGGTCGACGAGCAGGGCTGCCCTACCTCGAGGCCCGACCTCTCGGAGATCGAGGTCATCAGGTTCGCCTTCGACAAGACCATCATCAAGCCGATACCGAACCCGACCCTCGACTACGTCTACGATATCATCAAGCTCTACCCTGAGGTCAGGATAGTGATTCACGGCCATACCGACAGCGTCGGCTCCTCTGAATACAACCAGAAGCTGGGGAGAAGAAGGGCCGAGGCCGCCAAGGACTACATGGTCGAGAAGGGCTCGCCTCCGGGCCGGATTCTCATCGAGTCCCATGGCGAGGACCAGCCCGTCGCCTCCAACGCCACCGCTGAGGGCAGGGCCCAGAACAGAAGGATTGAGTTCAGAATCTACGAGCCTGCGGGCAAATAGGCCTTAAGGCTTTGTCGAGAGGGGCGCCAACCGGCGCCCCTCTTTTTTCTTGCGTTCTCACGGGGCATTCGCACTGGGCGGGCCATGTGGCGGGCGGCGCTGCTGCGGCCGGCTGCTAGACCGATCCGGTTACGGGGAGGACAAAGGCCGACACGCCTTCGTCGCGATGGATGTCCTTCATCCTGCGGACCGCGTCGAGAATGCGGTCGCGCTCAGCCGGTTCTGCGACGATGAGGTACATGGTATTCGTCCCCGGCCAGACATGGCTATCGAGCCGGGGCTCCGAGCAACTGCCCTCGCCCTGCACGCCGGGAAGCTTGGTATAGCAGTCCATGCCGGCCTCTCTCAGGACTTCCAGGATCTCGTCCTCAATTGAGGCATTGAAGACGACAAGGATCATCTCGGTAGCCAATCAACCGCCTCCTTATGTCTTCTTCTTTCTCGAAAACCTCGCGGTGAACTTCTCGAAGCTCATGTAAACCACCGGGATCACTATGAGCGTGAGCAGGGTCGATGTCGAAAGCCCGCCCACGACCGAACGCGCCAGGGGCGCGTTGAGCTCGCCGCCCTCGCCGAGACCCAGAGCCATGGGGGTCATGGCGAGGATCGTGGTCACCGCGGTCATGAGGATGGGCCGGGCGCGCGTCTTGGCCGCCGTGACTACCGCCTCCTCAATCTCCGAGCCCCGGGCCCTCAACAGATTGGTGTAATCCACGAGCAAGATGGCGTTATTGACGACGATCCCGGCGAGGACGATCACGCCGGTAAACGAGTTTATGCTGAGCGTCGTCCCCGTAAGGAACAGCATCCACGCCACCCCTATGAATGAAAGCGGAAGCGAGAACATGATGATGAACGGATGCCTCAGCGACTCGAACTGCGAAGCCATGACCATGTAGACGAGGATCACCGCTCCCAGGAGCGCCAGTCCCAGCCACCTGAAGGACTCGGCTATGTCTTCGGCCTCCCCGGCGATCTGCACGATGAAGTCCCGCGGGGCCTGGACCCCGGCGATGCGTTCGCGTATGTCGCCCACGACGCTCCCGAGATCGCGCTCGCCCGTGAGGTTGCCGGTCACGTTTATGAGCCGGCGCTGGGCCTTGCGCTCGATCTCAACGGGCCCCGTCGTGTATTCCATGCTGGCCACGCTGCCGAGCGGCACCGAGTAGCCCTGCGGAGACGGCACTAGAATGTCCATTATGTCGGCGAGCGCCTCCCGCCGGTCCCCGGGGAGCCTCACTCTTATGTTGTACTCATCGCCCTGTTCCCTGAACTGGCCGGCCACCTCGCCCATCACGCCCGTCTGAATCGCCGACGCGATGGTGCTGACGTTGAGGCCGAAGTAGGCCGCCCTCTCCCTGTCGATGGCTATCCTTATCTCGGGCTTGCCCTCGGCCCGGCTCACTCTCACGTCCATGGTGCCCGGGACGCTCTCCATGATCTCTTTGACCTCGAGGGCGAGCCGCCTGCCGATGTCGAGGTCGTGGCCGTATATCTCCACCTTGAGCCTGGCCCCGCCGAACATCATCTCCGAGAAGGCATCCGTCGCGAAATACACGTCCGCCCCCGGCACCCTGGAAATGGGCTTGCTCAGGGCGAAGCGTATTTCCTCGTCACTCCGGTCCCGCTCCTCAAGCGGCACCGCCTGGAAGTAGATGCTGGCGCTGTGACTGCCCTGGCCGCCGAAGAAAGCGCCGAAGCCGCTCCCCTGGCCGACGCGCGTGAAGATGGCCTCCAGCTCGGGAACGTCGCGCATTATGATGCGCTCAACCTCGGCGGTCGCCTGCTCGGTGAGCTCTAGCCTCGACCCGACGGGAAGCTCGACCGTGATGTTGAACTCACCCGGCTCGCTGGCCGGCGTGAACTCCACGCCTACGAAACGGATGAGGCTCACGCTGAGAACGAAGATGACGAAAGCCGCTCCGAGCGTTATCCTCTTGTGGCCCAGCGACCATCTGAGGGCGCGCTCATAGGTGCGCATTATGCGGCCCTCCCGGGCCTTATCGCGCACTTTCCTGCCCACCGTGAGTATCTTGGAGGCCAGAAGCGGGATGAGCGTCAGCGCCACGAAAAGCGAGCATATGAGAGCGAAGGTCACCGTGAGCGCCATGTCCCTGAAGAGGATGCCCGCTATGCCGGGCACGAATATCACCGGGAAGAAGACGGCCACGGTCGTAAGCACCGATGCCGTAATCGGCGTCGCCACTTCCGCCGTACCGTACACGGCGGCCTCCTTGCGCGTGAGGCCCCTCTCGCGGTGCCGGTAGATGTTCTCCAGCACGACGATGGACGAATCCACAAGCATGCCTATTCCAAGCGTCAGCCCCCCCATTGAAATCATGTTGAGGGTGACGTCTGTGGCGTTCATGACGATGAAGGTCGCGATCACCGACACCGGTATCGACGTCGCAACGATCAACGTGGAGGGAACGTTCCTCAGGAAGAGGAAGAGCACGATGATGGCGAGCACCGCTCCCTGCAGCGCCACCGTCCTCAGGTTCCCTATCGAGCGGTTGATGTAGCGGGCCGAGTCCATGATGGGAACGAACTTGACCCCTAGCGCCTCCTCGATTGACGGGAGCTGGGCCTTGACGCGGTCCGAAACCTCGACCGTATTGGCGGTGGATTGCTTCTGCAGCACTACCATGATGCCGGGCCGGCCGTTGAACCGGATGATCTCGGCCTCATCGGCGAAAGCGTCCTCCACGCGGGCCACGTCCTTCATGAAGACGGGCGCCCCGCTGTAACGGGTCACCACGACGTTCCTGATATCATCGACAGAGGCGAACTCGCCCGACGTTCTCACGAGAAAGTCCGTTCTCCCCTGCTTGATGCTGCCGCCGGGAATGCGGACGTTCTCCATCCTCAGGGCCAGAGTGAGGTCATTTATGGTGAGGCCGTAGGCTTCGAGTTTCTCGTCATCCCCGTATACGTGAATCTCGCGGTCCCTGCCGCCCTGCGTGAACACGCTGGCTATGCCCTGGATTCTCTCGATCCTGGGTTCGACCTGGTCCTCGACCACCTTCCTCAGCTCGGAGAGGCTGTAATCGCCGGTCACGGCGAGGAACAGAATGGGCATCTGCTCTGTGGAGAACTTGAAGACGAAGGGCTCCTCCGCGTCATCCGGAAGGAAGGGCTTTACGAAGTCGACACGCTCGCGAACGTCCATCGAGGCGACATCCATGTCCTTGCCCCACTTGAACGTTATCATGACGAGCGACATGCCCTCGCGGGAGTAGGACGTCACCTCGTCCACGTCCTCTATCGCCGCTACCGTCTCCTCCACCGGCCGCGTGACAAGGGTCTCTATGTCCTCGGACGACACGCCTTCGTAGGTGGTGACCACCGTGACCGTGGGGAAACTGATGTCGGGATATATGTCGGTTCCAAGGTTGAGCGCGCTGACCAGACCTATCGCCAGAACGGCGATATAGACCATGAAGAAGGTTACAGGTCTGGATACCGATCTCTCGGGAAGTCCCATCCCGCTCTATGTCCTCCTACCGGCTTTCCCCCGAGCTCCTGACTTCTATCTCGGACCCGTCCCGCACACTGTTCTGGCCGGCGACTATGACCTGGTCGCCGGGAGTGAGCCCGTCCAGGACCTCGAAGTAGTCCTTGTTGGAGAGCCCCAGGTGCACGTCGCGCTTCCGGGCCACTTTGCCATCTGCGATGTATACGCTCGTCTCGACCTCAGCGCCGCGGTCCGAGAACAGCTCCCGGAGCGTGGCGTTCCGGGGCATGAGCACCGCGGCCGCGTGCATCTCGGCCACGAGCTGGACCCGGGCGAACATGCCCGACCTGAGCCTGCCGCGGGCGTTATCCATCCCGATCTCGGCCTGCGCGGTCCCGGTCATGGTGTCCACAACGGGCCTCAAGTTGGTGACTTTCGCCTTGAAGGTCTCGCCCGGAAGGGCGTCGAACTCGATGCGAGCAGGCATGCCCAGGCTGACGTAGGTATAGTCCTTCTCGAGCACGCCGATCGTGACCTTGACCGAGGCGTCGTTTATGACTTTAAGAAGCGGAACCTGCTGAGTCACGTAGGCGCCGCGGTCGAGGTATATGTAGGCCACCTTGCCCGCTATGGGAGAGGTCACCGAATTGGTCTCGAACTTCATGCCTGTCACCTCGGGGTCGATCGTCATGAGGGTCTGGCCCCCGGTCACCGCGTCGCCCTCCTTGACATGGACCTTGATGATCCTGCCGGCGATCTTGGGGGTGACGTCGACTTCCTCCATGGCCTCCACCCTGCCCGTGTAGCGGAGCAACTGCTCTATTTCGCCGGTCACCACCGGCGCCACCGCGACGGCGATGGCCGTCTGCGCTTCGGCCGCGGCCGCGGCCTCTTCCCTGGCCTGCCGCTCGCGCTGGATGGAAGACAACCTCCACAGGACGATCAGCGCCGCTACCGCGACGATGACAATGATGATCAACGCTCGCTTCATAACCGAGCTCCTACTCTTTTCTGTATTCCCTCAGCAAAACGCCCAGGGCCTTCATCAGCCGGGCGGTCGATACGTTGAAATCGAACAGCGCGCTGATTCTGTTCTCCCGGGCCGTGATCAGCGCCAGCCTCGCGTCTATTACCTCGAGACTCGTGGCCACCCCGGTGGCGTACCTCTCGTCCACAATGGCGAGGCCCCTCTCGGCGGTCTCCACGTTCCTCTCCTGGCTCCCCAGCGTTTCCCGCGCCGCCTCGGCGTCGAGAAGCGCGGCGCGCACTTCGAGCTCAATGGCGCGCTTGAGGTCTTCGATGGCTATGTCCGCCTGGCGGACCTCCGAGCGGGCCTGCGATATCCGCGCCCTGGTCCGGAGCCCGTCGAAAACCGACCAGCTGAGGACCAGGTAGCCGGCGTAGGAATCCTGCCAGACGCCCTGCCCGAACGACAGTTCATTCGACCTGACGTCGTAGGTCCCCTGGAGCGCGAATGCGGGCAGCCGGCCCGAACGGGCGAGCGTGACCGACTGCTCTGCGATCTCGGCCCGCTTGCCGGCGATGCGCAACTCGGGTCGGTTCTCGAACGCTACATCCATTGCCTCCCCGGGGTCCACGGGGTAGTCCACCAGTTCCAGTACGCCCACGAAGTCGATTTCGGCGTCGGCTTCGAGCATCATGTAATTCTTGAGCGCGAGCTCGCTCACCTCGAGCATGTTCCGGGCGCGGATCAGCCCGGGCCTGAGATTGACGACGGCGACCTCGGCGCGCAGCATATCGTATTCGCTGACCTCGCCCGCCCTGTACCGGGCCCGGGTCACCTCGTAGTGTTCCTCGGCGTTCTGAACCGCCTCCTCTGCGACCACTATGGCCTCGCGCGCCGCGAGCACCGCATAGAACTGGACGAGCACAGCCAGCGTGAGATTGGCCTCCGTGCTCTCGAGGTCGGCCTCGGCGATGTCGCGCGCATACTTGGATATCCTGTAAGAGCTCGACACGGCGCCGCCCGTATAGAGGGGCTGGGTGAGTGTCGCGCTGAGCGCATAGTCCAGCGTGAAGTCGAGTTCGAACTCCTGCATCTCGCCCGTGGGCCCGGGGAACTGGACTCTCTGGGTCTTCTCGGCGAAATTATACAGGCCGCTGAGGTTGAGGCTGGGAAGGAAGCCCGACCTCGCCTCTTCGATCCCGCCGGCCGCCCTGGTCAAGCCTTCCGCCTTGTCGAGCACCCTGGGATTGACCTCCAGCGTCCGCCTGACGCATTCGCCCAGGGTCATCTCGCGCGCGGCTGCTGAAGGCGGCGCGGGGCACACGGCGGCGAAGGTCAGAACCAGTGCCAAAAGCGAGGGGAACCGTCTCATCACCGTGTTACTTGCCTCCTTCCGGGCCGCGGACTGGCCAAGGGGGCGGGCCGCGCATGGCAGGGGTGAACCCTGCATGAGATCAGGCGACCCACTGGTCAAACCGATCCTTCAAGGGGGAAACCCATGTAAAAAAAATGGCGGGGCCGACGGGACTCGAACCCGCGACCTCTGGCTTGACAGGCCAGTGTGCTAACCAAGCTGCACCACGACCCCGCGCATCTTGCTGATAATATCACTTCTGCCGGAAAATACCAGAGCTGAATGCCGGTGTCAATAGGGAAAAACAGGGCCCTCCG
>CAZSBE010000109.1:0-9306 GCA_964604955.1 uncultured bacterium | reverse complement strand
GGCCTCGTGTCCTCAGGAGTATTGGGAGCGTTCATTGGGATTGCCCTTTCTCAAAGTATGGAATCAGCGCCGCCGGCATTTGGCCGGTCTCATAGGCCTCGGTAATCTTGGGCTGGACCATGGCCGAGACGGTCACGCCGTATTGAGGAAGACCGACCCGCGCTACGCCGCGCAGCGCGAGTTCTGTCTCAAGTACCTTCCCGATGATATCATCTTCAAGTTCGTCGACATCCTCTACAAGGTGGTGCCGCCGATTCTCGTAGAGCAGGGCAAGGCAAAGAACCCGTGGCCCAATGTCGACGCCCAGTCGGGAGTCATCCAGTGGTACTACGGCCTGAGAGAATACGAGTTCTACACGGTTCTCTTCGGCATAGGCCGTTCTCTCGGCGTGTGCGCTAACATCGTCTGGGACCGCGCTCTGGGTTATCCCATCGAGAGGCCCAAGTCGGTTACGACGGACATGCTCGAGAAGGCAGTCGGAATCAAGTAGTTTTGCGGCTCTGTGTTTTGAATTGGCGGGGGGATACCTCACGGGTATCCCCCCTTTTTTTGACGCCCTGCCGCCGGGGACAGGAGTCCAGTGCCGGGCTTGCCATCCTCCCGGCATCAATGAGCACTGCAGACTTGATGCCTGGCGGGAGGGCCGGGCCGGGGCACGACTCCGCTCAGATAGCCACCTCCGAGCCTATTCCGGCCTTGACCGCCCGGTCGTAGACTACCTTCGCCGCTGCTGCATCCTGTATGGCGAGACCGTTCGACTTGAACAGCGTGATCTCTGCGTCGTCCGCCCGCCCTGGTTTCCGGCCGGTCACCACCTCCCCGAGTTCGGCATAGAAGTGAGTCTCGCCGAATGCGCCCTCCTTTATGGGGATCATGATGTCCCCGGCCTCATTGAAGCAGGCCTCCCTGGAATCGCCGACGAGCCTGGACCTCAGTACGGTCTCAGTGTCGAGTTCGCGGGCTCCCGGAGTATGGCTGCCGATGCCGTTTATGTGCGTGCCTTTCCTGAGTTTGTGTCCGTCGAATACGGGTGTGGGTGATGAAGTAGCAGCGCAGATGATGTCTGCGCTCAGCACCTGGTCGGGCGACCCCGCCTTCCTGATCTCGAGATCGAGCTTGGGGCCCATCTCGGAAATGAAGGCGTCAGCGGCCTCGCTCGAGACATCGTAGACCAACGCGCCGGAAAGATCCCTCGCCACGGCAACCGCCCAGAGCTGCATCCTGGCCTGTACGCCCGCCCCGAATACGCCGGCGACCTGCCCTTTGCCGGTCCGAGCCAGGTACTTGGTCGCGACACCCGAGGCCGCCCCCGTACGCACGGCGGTGAGATAGCCCCCGTCCATGATGCAGACGACCTCACCGGACGCGGGGTTCTGGAGGAGGACCTTGCCGATAGTCGTCGGAATGCTGAACCTCTCGGGGTTCTTCTTGTACACTGTGACGACCTTGCACGCGAGTGCGCCCATTTCCCTTAGATACGCGGGCATGTAGAGAGCCAGCCCGTCCGGAGGCGTTATGGCGATCCTCAGGGGCAGCACGGCCGTCCCATTGGCCATCTCGGCGAAGGCCTTCTCCACGACGTCCATGCAGGTCGGCATATCGAGAACCGAAATCACATCTTCGCGCGTAAGCAGAAGCGGCATGATAGTTCCTCCTTTGCTGGGGCGGTGATCTTCATGAGTCTCAGACGGGCAGGATACTACCACACCACCGGCATCCGGAAAAGAGATTAGGGGAATGCCGAATAAACGAGTGGGGGCATGCCCCTGGGAACATGCCCCCGTAAGTCCAACGCAGGTTCCTACGTCTTACTTCAGCAGCACTACCTTCTCGGTAGCACTGAACTCATCCGCATTCATTCGGCAGAAGTACACACCGCGTGCAACTCTCGCACCGTTCGAGTCGGTACCGTCCCAGGCAACACTGTGGGTGCCTGCGGCGACCTGACCGTCCTGCACCGTCCGTACCAGCTGGCCATTGACGTTGAAGATGGACAGCGTTACGTTCGACGCCTTCGGCGCGTTGAAGCTTATTACCGTACCCTGGCTTGTCGGGTTCGGTGAAACGGGACCGAGGCCGAATCTCACGATCTCGGTGTCGAAAACCTGACCCTGAATGATCGGCTCGGTGTCATTGAGCAGAGCGCTCGCGAGGCTTACGCGAGTCGAGGCAACCGGGACCGGGCCGTCGTTCTTGATGAACCTGACCACCGCGACCTTGCCGTTGCCGTCGAAGCTGTCCATGCCGGCCATCGCGACCTTGACGACGCCATCGGCCTCATTGTAGGTCGAGATGAAGCCCGCGGTGAGGCCCGCCGGGCGCACGCTGTCAAACGTGAAGGCGGCATGGTTGTAGTCCATGTCGAACTGGACCGAGTAGACGTCCGAGGCACCCTCGACGAGCACCGGGACATCGACGTAGCCGGCACTGTGCTGCGGTATGCCGACCTTGATCTTGGACGTAGCCGTGAGAGCCGCGCCCTGGCCGTCATAGCAGAATCCCGACACATCGCCCTTGTAGATACCGACGATATCGAAGTTGCCGGGACATGAGCTGGTGCACCAGTTGCAGTTCAGGCTTATCCACACCCACGGGTCCGGACAAGGGAACGCCGGGATGAGACGCACGATGTACTGGAGGATAAGCGACGCATCGTACGCCGTTATGGCTCCGGTGCAGTTGACGTCTGCCGCGATCCGCTGCGGGTAAATGTCGTTGCCGCAGTTGTAGAACCAGCAGCAGTCGAGACGGTCGTAACAGACCAGGTACCTGAGGATCAAGGAGGCGTCAAACGCCGTAATCGACTTGTCAGGTGCCCGGCAGTAGTCGACCTCGATGCAGTAGTCACAGCAGTCCGTGCCGAGGAGCTGATCGTCGCCGCAGGGGGGCCACAGACACTCGAACGCGAACTGGCCGGCCGAGTTGGTGTAGGTCGTGGCGACCGCGCCTTCGCAGTTGCTCAAATGGATCCTGGCATCCGGAAGAGGGAAGTAGCGGTACATCTCTTCGCACTCGTAGTCGCAGAACCAGGCCTTCAGACTGCCATAGATGTCACAGTGCTCGATGCAGACCTCGCCGTTCGTCAGGCAGACATTGAGCGGCGCCTCGGGATCGTAGAGGTACATGTAATCGAATGTCAGCGAACAGCACATGCAGGGCTTGGCATTCGCGCTAACGTGGAACTTGAGGATCTTGAGAACGCCTTCGCCCTCAAGAGGCTGCGTGCCGGCGGCTGCGAAGGTGATGCAGTTGTTCTCGCACTCGCCACAGGTGCCTACCCAACCCGAGTTCCGGATTACGGGGCCGGGCATGCAGCCCTCGTACTGGAGCAGACCCGCCGGAAGATCACACCAGCAGACCTTGCCTTCAAGCGCCATGATGCCCCAGCCGGTCGTGTTGGAAATAGTGATCGGGACCTCTATGTCGTCACCCGCGCGGGCAATGACGTTTCCGATCCTCAGGAAAATACAGTCGTCAAGCTGCCCGCTGCCCTCTGCCGCATAAAGCGGTGCCGCGAAGCTAATCGCGAGAAGGGCGGTAGCAACGAGAAGGGCTGATCTCCTATTCATCGTTTCTAACCTCCTATCAGTTGGTACTTCTTACGGTGTGTACTCCCCAGGGGAAAACAGATGAGTTTCTCGCCTCCTTTCTTTGCCCCACGCAATTGAGGAGTTATAAATGACGTGTCGCGCCGGAGAACCGGCCCACGGCCTGCTACTCCGGATTCGCAACCGTCACGGCAAGTATAGCAGAGGGATTTCGATTTGTCAAAAAAAATTTGAGGCATATCTCATAGGGCTATATTTGAAGTCCGGATGGCCCTTGTCGGCGACTGAAATCGGCCGGATACGGGCCTTGCAGGGCAGGGGCCAGGGGACCTTGCGGGCCTGCTTCCGAATTGGCGTGCCAGGAGGGCCATCTCAGGCGAGGGCACCTCTCGGTCGTTCAGGGCGGATAATGGGGCTAGCCCTTCAGTAAATGGGCGGCAATCACAAGCCGCTGTATCTCGGATGTTCCTTCGTATATCTCGGTTATTTTCGAATCGCGGAAGAGACGCTCGACGGCGTACTCTTTCATATAGCCATAGCCGCCGTGAATCTGAACGGCATCGACCGCGGCGTCCACTGCTGTTTCCGATGCGAAGAGTTTCGCCATTGCCGCATCCTTGCTGAAGCGCCCGCCCGAGTCCTTGACGAAGGCAGCCTTGTAGGTGAGAAGTCTCGATGCCTCGATCCTGGTCGCCATATTGGCGAGCATCCACTGTATGGCCTGGAATGAGGAGATGGTCTTCCCGAACTGCTTTCGCTCCTTGGAGTAACGTATCGATTCATCGAGGCAGGCCTGGGCAATGCCGACTGCCTGTGAGGCAATACCTATTCTACCGCCGTCGAGGGCTCTCATGGCGATCTTGAATCCCTGGCCCTCCTCACCGACGAGATTCTCCCTGGGTACCCTGCAGTCCTCGAAGACGAGCTCGTTGGTCACTGATGCCCGGATGCCCATCTTGTCCTCTTTCTTGCCGACGGAGAAGCCTTTGAAGCCCTTCTCTATTACGAAAGCCGACATGCCCCTGGCGCCGGCCTCACGGTCGGTCGAGGCGAAGAGCAGCACGATGTCGGCGGCGCCGCCGTTGGTGACGAATATCTTAGTGCCGTTGATTACGTAATTGTCGCCGTCCAAAACCGCCGTGGTCTGGACATTCCCGGCGTCCGAACCGGCCTCGGGCTCGGTGAGCGAGTAGGCGCCCAGCGCGGCCCCGGAAGCGATCGGAGTCAGGTACTTCTTCTTGAGTTCCTCGCTGGCGAAGTCCAGTAGAGGCTGGCAGACCAGGGAGTTGTTTACCGACATGACGACCCCGGTGCTGGCGTCGGCCCGGGAGATCTCCTCAACGGATATGGCATAGCTCACCGAGTCCATCGCCGCGCCGCCATACTCCTCCGGGATCGTCACACCCATGAAGCCCAGCTCCCCGAGTTTCTTGACTATCTCGGCCGGAAACTCCGCCTCTTCGTCCATCTTGGCGGCAACCGGCTTGATCTCCTTCTCCGCGAATTCGCGGGCGGCTTCCCTCATCATCCGCTGGTCTTCACTGAGGTCGAAATGCATCGCGTTCCTCCCTTCATGACACCTCACCACAGGCAAGGGATCGAGAGTCCGAAGGCTAAAGGTTAATCTCGAAGAATTACCGATGCATACTAGCACCGGGATAGGACATCGTCAAGCCGAAACGGGGCGGTGGTCAGAAGCGCGTCATGACATGGGCGAAGGCCCTGGCAAGGGTGGGGTCCAGTTGGTCCCCTGCGTTCGCAAGTATCGCAGTCAGGGCTTCCTCCCGGGTGAAAGCCCTGAGGTTCTCGGCCCTCGGCGAGGTCAGCACGTCATAGATGTCCGCGATTCTCACTATCCTGCTCACGGCGTCCGGCTCGATTTTGCGCCTGGTCTGTGGATATCCGGAGCCGTCGACGTCGAGATGGTGGAGATAGGCCACCAGCATGGCGCGGAGAATGGTGCGGTCGGCTTCCTTGAAATGCGACAGGGCCTTCACTCCCCCGGAGGTGTGATCGCGCACTGCCTCCAGCTCGGCCGCGGTGAGGGGCCCGCCCTTGCCTTGGACGTCCGCCGGCACCTCCACCTTGCCGTTGTCATGGAACAGCGCCGCCACCCCGATCTCGCGCAGGAGGATCTTGGGAAGCCCCAGCCGGTGTGCCAGCATGACCGAGTATATGCAGACATTCAGCGAGTGCTGGTGGGTATGGCCGGCGTGGCCCTTGAGCGAGGTGAGAGCGAGCATCTCTTCCTCGCTTGCCAGAATGCTGTCGACTACGAGCTGGACCACGCGCTTCATCTTGCGCGGGGTCACGCCCGTGTCGGCGATGCCCTCGTCGATGGACTTTCCGACGAAGTAGAGGGCCGACGCGAACGCGCCGACCACGGTTTCCGCGGGGTCCGGCACTTTGCCCCCCCGCCTGCCGGGGCGGGACCTTTTGTTTTCCACTCGGCCTATTTCGATTCCGGCGATTCCCTCGGCCGCCATGCGTTCGGCGATATACGCAAACGGGTCGTCCTCCTCCGGGTCGACGGCCGCGAGTATAGACGTGAAGGCCACCACGTCGTCCTCGTCCACTGTGTCGTCAAAGGAGAAGGACCTGATGAAGCGCTCCTTGCCGTGAGTCACAATGGACTTGAAGGCCTGGAAGTTCGAGAAATCGGGCCTCAGCCGTATACCGTTGAGGAACAGTGAATCCCCGACTATGTCGAATGAGACCTTGCCGCTGATGTCGAGCAGCGAGTTTATCCTGGCCAGCGCGGTCTGGGCATTGGTCACCACGGCGCGGTTGTTCCTGTCATGGGTGCGCGTGTTGCGAAGCAGCACGTAGAGTCTTCCGACGAGCTCGTTGGCGAGCTGGTACTCGCGGGCCTGGTCCTTTCCTATGAGGAGTCTCGAGCCCTCATGCTTAGTCGCTTGCGGAGACACTTGCCTTTCCCTCCAGCATGGAAATCGCCTCCGAGGCCGCGTAGCGCATCGGCCCGTCGCCGCGGGCCAGCAGCTTCTCCAGAGCCTTCCTGGCTGCGGTCCCGCCTGCCGTGGCGAGGCCGTACACCGCGCAGGCCCTGGTGGTCTCGGACGCCTCGCCGTGCTTGCCATCGATAAAGGCCTTCAGGAACTCGACGCCGCCGCTCCCCAATGTGCCGTAGACTTCCATGAAGCGGCGCTTCTCGTCCGTGGCCTTCGTCTCGAATCCCTTTGCCAGGACCGCTTCCCTGAGGAGCGCCCCGGCGGCGTCGCCGCCCAAAACACCCGCCGCGGATGCCCCGGCCAGTCTTATCATCTTATTGTCGTCCCTCATCAGCACCCTGAGAACCGGAAGCCCCGCGGGTTTTCTGACTCTGCCCAAAGCCCTCGCCACTTCCCGCCTTACGCGGGCCTCCGGGTGATGCATGACCGCCTCCAGGTAGGGAACAGTCTCTTCGGCGGCGATCATGCCGAGTATCATGGCGACGTTGCGTACCACGTACCACCGGCTGTCGCTGAGGAAAGCCCCCAGCTCCCCGATGCTGCCCTTCGCCACTATGGAAATGGCTCTTGCGAGCATGTATCTCACGCGGCGCGTTTCGGCATCGGCAAGCACGTTGGACAGGGGCCGGATGGCAACGGGGTCCATCTGCCCCAGGTAGCAGAAGAGTTCCTCCATCTTGGCGTCACTCAGCTGCTCAATGTAGGATTCTATTTCGGCGATCTTCTCGGGCGCGCCGCGCTTTCTTATCAACTCCGACACCGTCTCTCTGGTCGATTCCGGAACGTCAGGCTGCTGGGCGATTGCGCGGAGGTCGGAGATTATGGAGCACACCGGCATGAACTCCTGCACCGAGACCAGCCAGTCACATATCTCACCCAGGAAGCGCGCGGCCCTGCGGAATACGTCCTCCTTGCTGGTGCTTTCCAGAATCTCGAGGCAGATATTGCTGGATCTTTCGAGAATACAGGAATCGCTCTCGCCGACCACATGGGAGCGGAATTTCTCGATCTCCGTCTCGCTGAGCGACTCGATTTCCCGGTCGAGCGAGGCCCCGGTCCCGGGCGTCAGGCCCAGCTCCTTGAGGAGGAAGCCCGCCGGCTCGGTCCCGCCGGGCTCCGGCTGCTGCCCACGCTGGGCCCGGATCTCCTCGGCCAGGGCGTCGATCCCTCCGCTTTCCCGGCACTCGAGGTAGATGTTCTCGGCCTCACAACTTATGTTCGCCAGGTCTCTCTCCCAGAGCGCGGTGACCAGGTCGGAGTCATAGGGATCGGTCTCCCGCGCGCCGACGAGAGTCGCCGCAAAGGAGGTGAGTTCCTCCCGCGTAAGATCCCTGCTGAATGTGAGAGTCCGCACCCCGTCGCGGTACATGGGACTTATGAGGGCGTCGCTCCTTCCGATGGGAACGTAGACGACCTGGTCGTCGAACGCGATTTCCTTTTTTCTTATGCGAAGGGGCAGGGTTTCATGCTCGTCGAGGAAGGCCCTGAGGCCCGTGTAGAGCATGTCTATGGACTTTTCGAAGGCGCTGTTGTTGGCGTCGTAAGTAGCGGTGTTCTTAAGGAGCGTAACCAGCTGGCGCATCAGCGTGCGCACCTTGGCCACCACGTGGAGCGGTGTTGCTCCCGTGCCGCTTGAAGTCAGCATGCATCCCCCGCATAAGAAAACAGCCGCAATATGTCCCCTCAGACGTATTATCGGCACGTCGGGGGCGGGGTTGAGCGGCATATGACAGGGGGCCGGACCCTAGTGGGGCAGTAGAAACAGGATCACCGCGATTACGACACCCGCGATGTAGACGTAAGGGAGGGCGCGGCCGGGCAGTATGTCCGAACTCGGGTCCTTTTTGAGGGCGCTTCCGCGGTAGAAGAAGGTAGCAGCGGTCCAGTAGAGGAGAATGACCAGCGACTTGTTATCGGTCAGGTCGTTTCCCACGGGGAAACCCGTCCAGGGCGTGCCGTAGGTGTGGTAAGCGATGATCATACCCAGCGGTATGCTCGCTATGAAGAAGAGCACCGTTCCCACCAGTCCAAGCCTGGGCACATGAAGGCTCGCCCGGCGTTCCCTCATGGCCCGGTAGGCGAAGTACCCCGTCAGGATGAAGAAGAACAGGGCGGCGAATATCACCACGATATGCGAGATGAGAACGACGCGATTGGGCGTTCCCTTGAAGTAGAATTCGAACCGGGGTTTGTCCTTGGCGGGCACCTGGACCACGAGGTCGGCTCCCGCCCGGCCCTCAACATAGTACTTGATCAGGCTGCCGCGCGCATGCGCCGGGATCTTGCCGAAGTACCGGCCCTCTTCGAAGCGCTGCATGGGAACGACGACGAAGAGCTCCTGCTCCGACTTGTAGTAGAGGAAGACGCCGGGCTCGTCGATATCGGGGGATGCCTGAACCTGAGCCTCTATTGTCACCTCGGTGTCCGCCACGGCTTCGTCAATGGGGGCGTGCGCCAGGTTCATCCACCGGGTCTTGGACTCCTCGACCACGCTGTCGCGGCCGCACCCGCCCAGCAATACAGCAGCAACCAGCACTAATGGGGTCAGGTCTTGAAATGCACAACGCTTTGTCTCTTTTGGCACCATGCTCCCGTCACTCGCTCAGTTCAAAGAGAATTCCGTCCGCAGAGGAGGGATTGATGAAGGCCACCCTGTGGCCGGAGGCCCCTTCCCTGGGAGACTCGTCCAGGAGCTTAACACCCTTCGACTTCAGAGTCTCCAGCCATTTGTCGATGCCTTCGACATCGAAACAGATGTGATGAATGCCGTTTCCGCGCTTATCGAGATG
>CAZSBE010000108.1:0-9381 GCA_964604955.1 uncultured bacterium | reverse complement strand
CTTCTGCCGGAAAATACCAGAGCTGAATGCCGGTGTCAATAGGGAAAAACAGGGTCCTCCGCCTATTTGAGCCGGGCTATGGGGGCCGTGAACTCCTGCTCGCCCGAGCCCGACTTCACCGTGAGCTTGTAGATATAGGTCCCGTTGGCGATCTCGTCCCCGGCCGAGTCCCGGCCGTCCCAGCGGTAGATGTTGTAACCCGCGTAGGGGGTCAGCATGTTGTCCTCGAAGATCTTCCTCCCGGCGACCGTGAAGACCTCCAGGCGCGCCTCGACGGCCTCCGAGGTCAGCGTATAGTATATGTAGGTGAAGTCGTTGAAGGGGCTCGGAAAGGCCGAGACGTCAGTGACGACGAACTGGTCGCTCACCCTGAAGTTTCTGCTGACGCCGACCTCCTCCACGGTCACCTCGAGATCGTGGCCGCCGGCGGCGAGCACCGGGCTCAGGCCCGCGGTGAGAGAGGTCTCGGACGAATCCGGCTCGTACCAGAGCGAGTCCGGCTCCTCACCGTCGAGAAGCACCCCGACTACCCCGGCGTCGACCGTGCCCTTCACAAGCACCTCGAGCACGGGCTCGGACGATACGAAGTCATCCTCGAAGAGCGGCCTGCCGTCGACGAAGAAGTCGACGTCGCCGGGAACGTACACGAAACCGCGCTGTGATTTGAACCCCTCCACCTCGGCGAAGATGGTATGCTCGCCGGCCTTCAGCGTGGGCAGGAAGGACACTTCCCACTCCCTCCCCTCGGCGTCGGCCATCTCGATCTTGTATTCGTCAAAGTCCCCGGCGGGAATCGTATCGACCATGACCGCGATGTCTTCCTCGCCGAAGGGCCCGGGACGGCTCAGGGCGACCTTGAGCACCTGGTCTATTACGACGGTCCCGCCCTCCTCCAGCACGGCCGTGTCCTTGAAGTACTCGGCGTCGCCGGTCGCCACATCGAATTCCGACGTCGCCTCCTTGCCCGCGTAGTCCGTGCCCTTGACCCGCACGGTGTAGTGGCCCAGCCGGGGAACGTGATTGTACGCGACCTCGTAGGCCCGGCTGCGCACGTACCCCGTGTCCATGAGCGCTTCTTCGGTGAACTCGCCGGGCGGGACGGGGATGACTTTTCCAGCCTGCACCAGGTCGATGCCCGTCGACATGATGGCCTCATCGTCCCTTACGTCCGAAACCACTCTGAGCGTATCGAACTCGGCGCCCTCGAACACGTACTCCCCGTCAATTGTCGAGTCGTTGACCGTGGTCGCGATGAGGGGCGGGCCCATGTCGATGATCATCGCCGGGTCGCCGAAGAGGGCGTGCCGCTCGATATAAGACAGGCTCCCGTAACGCATGAGCGCCGTGAGAGCGACTTCGCCGATCTCGACCCGGGCCGGAATCGGATTCCCGTGCGGATCGTAAGCCGTGAGGAAGTCATACATGGCATGCGCCACGTAAGGGTTGAAGCGCTCGTTCCCCGAGATCGGCTCGGCGCATGCGCTCGCGAAGGAAGCGCTCGCCGCCCCGTTCGGGTTTATCATGAACTTCTCGCCGATGCAGTCCTGGATGAAGACCATGCGCTCGCGGAACCTGTGGAAGTTGGCGATGTAGCACCCGAACCCGAAGAACACGAAAGGCTTCTCGTCATTGGCAAGGTCCATGATGTCGTTCTCGGCGATGTCTTCTCTTACGAGAGTCTCGTGTGTCAGGACATTCTCGTTGGCGTGCCCCTGGAAGTTGACGAAGAGCGCGCTGTTATTGAGGAGCGTCTTGAGGTCGGGCGTGCAGTTGATCCTCGTATAGGACATGGTCAGATGCGTTACCGTGCAGCAGGAGGTCTGCTCGCAGCGGAGACCCGGCTGGTCGCCCGCGGTGCACCTGTCCAGGTAGTACTTGACCGTGTCGGGAGACACGACCGAGGAGTCCCTCGCAATCACCGCCACGCTGTCGCATGAGCGCATGAACTGGACCTGGCCCGTCCAGCAGATGTCCGCTCCCCGGCCGAATACGTCGTCGGCGACGAGGAGTACGCGTTTCTTCCAGGGGTCGCTGCCCTCGTAGTTCTCAAAGGTCAGTATCTTGTCGATGGCGCCGTCGATCTCCTGCCGGCTGCCGACCGGGAGCCGCCCGAAATAGAGGTCGGGAAGCTCGTCGTCGGGCCCGTCGACCTCGGCGAACCAGAGCTCCGTGGGCCATATCTCGAAGTTCCGTCCCTGCCTGTCTCTCTGGAGAAAAGCGTGGGAGGAGATATAGTCGACATCGCTGGGGTCGCTGGGATGGTTGAGGAGGAGGCCCCTCCTGTCGACGTTCGAGTCACCGACCAGGAGCGCATACTCCGAACCATACGCGAAGAAGCCGTATTCGATGAACCGCTTGACGGCCGCGTCCGACCTCATGCCGTTATTGAAGTCGTCATAGACCTCGTCGGTCGTGGCGAAGACGACCGTGTGGCCCTGGCTCTCCCGGTGGTCTATTAGGGGCTGCATCGAGCCGGCGAAGTCCGGATGGCAGATGATGAGATAGTCGCCCGGCGTCGCGCGTAAAAGCGGCGGCGGGGTGTGCACCATATCGCCGCTCCCGAGGTCGTGCACGGCGCCCGGAGCGACGGCGATATAGGAGGTCGTGTCCGCGATGCTGTCGCGGAAAGTGAAGCTGTAGACGCCGCCGTCCTCGACGATGTTCTCCGGCGGCACCTCGAGCCCGGTCACCGCATAGGGGTCGGTGACGTCGAAGAGGGCTATGTCACCCGAGGAGAAACCGCCGGCCTCGATCTGGATCCCGCCCAGCGAGTCGCCGCTCGTGAAGGCGAGGAAGTCTTCGAAGGCCTCGTACTTCCGCTCGTAAGTCACCTCGAACCAGTCGAGGCAGCTTCCGGGCGTCGCCGCCACGCTCGCCTTGAATTTGAAGGTGTTTTCGCCTTCGCACAGCATGCCGGGCTCCAGGGGGACGCTGAAGTTCCACATGCCCGGAATCCAGTAGCTGACTGTGTCTACCGGCTGCTCGGTCCCCGAGCAACCCTTCAGGCTGAGCACGATCTCGTCGTTGGCCGACGAGCCCGTGACGAGATAGCCGATGAAGTTCACCCTGAGCTGCGCCGCATGGTCCGTGTCGATTGCGTGAATGTCGAAGGGCTGGCTCCAGGAGTAGCTCTTCCAGTAATACCAGTCGGCGCTCTCATGCGGGGGGAACTGGACGAAACTGAGGTCCTCTTCGAGGTGCATCCGGTAAGTGTAATGCGTCGGGCTCCCCGCAGACTCCAGGGCCGGCCATCCGTCGAGAAGCGGCATTCGCGCGTGCTCCCCGCCCCCCCAGGACACCCAGTAGACGTTCCTGTTGAAGAACAGGTCCTGGTTCCAGCGGGCGCCGTATTCGTCATAGAAGTCGCGCGCGTAGAAGATTATCTCATCGCCCGTATCGAAGACGCCGTTTGCGTTGCCGTCCTCTAGGAGTATGGAGGACTCCCTTACGACTATGGAGTCGGGGTCCCCCTCCCTGAACTCGTCGCGGTATAAGAAGATGTCCCCGACGGGCAGGCCCGCCGGGAAGCCCGCGCCCGAGAGCGCGGCGTAGGTCGCCCGGTATATGCCGGTTTCAGTAATCTCTATCTTGATGCGGTCATTGCCCACGGCCTGCCCCAGGACGGCCGGGGCCTTCGCGGCGCGCCACCTGCGGCCCTGGTCGGGATTGACGAGCACCCTGTCGAAGACCTTCTCCCAGGTGCCGCCCTCGCCCGGGCCTGCCCGCCCCACGCCTCCGCCCGGCCGCGCGCCGGCGGGGCGCTCGAAGCGCACGGTGACGGTGAGGTCGCGGGCCGCGCGAAGCGTGCCCGTCGCGGGATCATAGGAGAAAGGCGAGACCGCCACCCTGGCTATGTCCTGGCGGCGCATTCTTCCGAAGGGCTCGACCCGCGCCGGGGCCCGAGGAAAAGCCGCGGGCGCCTCATAGACGGCCGGGTCCTCCACGTATATGAAGCTTCCCAGGGCCTGCTCGCCCCGGAAGGTGGTGTCTGTCGACGCTACGGGTGCGATGCGGACGCCCGTGGCCACGGTCTCGAAAGCGCCCTCGACCGACACGAGGCGCGCGCTCCCGTCCGCGGGAACCGCCAGCAGATAAGAATAACCCGGGAGGTCGGGCTCGCCGGCCGCCGAGAGCGTGACGAAGTCGGAGCCCGATATGGTCCTGTACCGGACGCCGTCTGCCTCCAGGTCGAGAAGCTCGAAGTTCTTAAGATGCACGCGGAGCACTATCTCATCGTCCGTTTGTTCCACGATCTCGACTGCCCCCGCTGCGGCAGAAAAAAGCAGCATGGCGGCGAGTAAGGCGAGCGCGAGCCGCGGACATATTCGTCTGACATCAAGTCCTTTAGAGCTCATCCAGCTTCTCCTCTGCCAGGTTCTTGAAATAGCCGGTTTCGTCGGTGCGGATAACGTCATCGAAGAGCCTCCCCGCCGTCCCCACATCACCCTTCCCGAGGTGTACAAGAGCGAGATGATAGGTCGATTCCACCCATCGCGGGTCGATCTCGAGGGCTGTCTCCAGGGCCTTCTGGGCCCTGTCGAGATCGCCCATCTTATAGTAGACCCATCCTAAGGTATCATAATTGAAAGGAGCGCGTTCCGCCATAGCCGCCATATGCGCGAGGTCCAGCGCCCGCGCCAGGTTCTCGCCGCGGACGGCGTACGCCCAGGCGAGGTCGTTGGCGGCGTCCGCCCGCTCGGGGTTGATCTCCAGCGTCTTCTCGTAGTAGTCGATTGCGCTCAGCGTGTCGCCCTTCTCGAGATAAATCCCGGCCATGGAGAATGCGGCCTGGTCGTAGCCGGGGTACTTCTCGAGGGCCTTGCCGAAGTAGCGGAGCGCCCCGTCGGCATCCCCCGTCGAATAGATGGCGACGGCGAGGCCGTCATAGCGCATCCAGGCGTTGTATGAGAGCGTATCGGCGAGCGCCTTCTCGTAATGCACCATTGCCCGCAGGTACTCGCCGTTCCTCACCATGGCATCGCCGGCTTCGGTGTGCACGTCGGCATAGCGCGTGAGAACGTAAACGTCTTTCGGCGCCATCTTGAAAGCCTCATCGTAAAGCTCCGAAGCCATCTCGATGTTCCCCCGGGCGAGCGCGATCGTGGCCGACATGGTGGTCTTCCTGGCGCGCATGCGCCGGGCGACGCTGGAGTTGAGCTGGTCCGGGATGCCCGGGAAGCGCCGCGGCTTCATGGCGCGCACCATCTGCTCGAGGTGAAGAAAATTGGTCGACTGGAGGATGCGCTTTCCGGCCGAGAACTCTATGAGCATGTTGTCGTCCGTGTGAAAGCCCTCTGTGCCCTCGACATAGCGTGCGAGGTCCTCCTGGTCCATGAGGAACATACCGAGGAGGTCCTCGGGCTCGTCCACCAGCACCCTGGCCAGGTCGGCGTGTATGCGCGGCTCGGACATGCGCTCGGCGAGAAGGTCATATCTGGGCGCGTCCAGCGAGCCTATGAGGATTATGTCGGACTCGTTGGCGAACCAGAGCGTCGCCGTGGGAAAGACGTATAGGTACGACTTCATCACCGACCTCAGTTCGTCCACGCCCATGTGATAGACCTGCACCCAGCAGCACATGGTGCCGCCGGGTTTGAGCCTCTTCCTGCACGCCTCGAAGTATTCGATGGTAAAGAGGTCGCCCACGCCCTCGATCCAGGGGTTGGTGGGCTGCGATATGATGACGTCGTACTTACGCTTGCTCAGGAACACGTGGTTGCGGCCGTCGCCTACGAAGAGCCGCACCCTGGGGTCGGCCTGGCAGTTGTAGCAGTACGCGTCGAAGAAATGCGCCGCCTCGATCACGCTCGCGATGAGCTCCACGCAGTCGATGTACTCGACCTCGTGGGTCTCGCATGAGCCCAGCGTCACGCCGCTCCCGAGCCCCACGACGAGCACGGTGTCGGGGTCCTCATGGATGAGAAGCGGAAGATGGGCGATGAGCTCCTGCGTTATCATATCGCTGCTGGTGGAGGCGTCGATCTTGCCGTCGATGCGCATAGAGATGACGTTCTGGTTGTGCTCTATGGACACTGTTGCCGCCGGGCCCTCGTCGTACCATTCCATGTGCCTCTGGCGCACGTCCCGGAGCATGCCCTCGGGGCCTCCGTAGAACTCGGCATAGGCATATACGGCCGTGGTCATGAGCTTGCTGTCCCACTTGGGCGCGAACGCGGCCAGGAGCGCCAGTACCACCACGAACACCCCCGCAATCGCCGCGCGCCGGGCGCCCCCTATGCCCTCGGCGACCGTAAGAAAGAGAAGCACGCCCACCGCCACGTATATGATTGCCACCACGAACATGCCCTTCTCGACGCCGAAGGCGCCCAGGAAGACGAAAGTCCCCAGCAGCGAACCGCATATGGCGCCCACGGTGTTGAAGGCATAGGCCGTGCCGATGCTGCCGCCCACATTGGAAAGGTCCGTGGCGTAGATGCGGGCCACCAGCGGAAAGGTCGCGCCCATGAAGAAAGTCGGGATGATGAGAATGAGGAAAGACAGCAGGAACTGCACCGCGATCAGATGGCCCCAGGTCCTGGTCATGCCCTCATATATGCTCATGAAGGCGACCGGCAGGCGGCCGAAGCCGACGGTGCTCGCGAAGACCAGGACGCCGATGAGGGCCACGATCACCGAGAACATGAGTTTCGGCCTCGACGTCCTCTGGGCGAGCCTCGCGAAGACGGCGCTTCCGAGGGCGAGGCCCAGGAGGAAGGCCGTGAGCATGGTCGAGAAGGCGTATACCGTGGTTCCGACGACGAGCTTCAGGACGCGCGTGTATATGACCTCGGCCGAGAGCGCGGCAAGGCCTGTGAAGAAGAAGGCCGCGAGAACGGCGGTCTCGTCGCGCGTCAGGCTGCGGCGCGCGGGCGCGGGCCCGGGCTCAGCTCCCGGTTCATCGGCGCGCGAGTACCGGGCCGTGCGGGCCAGCAGCATGGCGAGAAGGAATATGACGAAGTTGAGGGCCACCGCGACCAGCGTCGTGCTCCTTATGCCCAGGGCCGGCAGCAGGACGAAACCCGTGAGGAACGTCCCCGCGACGGCGCCGAAGGTATTGATGGAATAGAGCCATCCCACCCTGAAGGCGAGGCCCGAAATGGCCTCGGTTACGTATCGGCTGAGTACCGGCAGCGTCCCCCCCATCATTGTGGTGGGGATGAGAACCATTATGAAGGAGATGAGAAAGCGGGCCAGCGTAAGCCACCCGCCCGCCCCTCCGGAGGCCGGATACAGCCCCGCGTAGAGGGGGTTGAGGGCCTTCAGGATGAATGGGAAGGCGAGGGCGAAGAGGCCTATGCCAAGCTCGAGGGCGCCGTAAATGACGAGGGGGTTGCCGCGGCGGTCTATCTGGCGGCCGAAGAAGTAGCTCCCCAGGGCCAGCCCTGCCATGAAGGCCGCGAGCACGGCGCTGATCGCGAGCGAGGTGGCGCCGAATACCCTTATGAGCTCGCGCGTCCAGACGACCTGGTAGGCGAGGCTCGTGGCTCCCGAGAGGAGAAAGAGGATGAAAACGGGAAATACGATCTTCCTGGAGTCTCTGGTCATGTACCCCTCCGCTTATGGGCTTACACAGGCTTACGTGCAAGTAGAATGTACTGATGCGGCTTCAAGAATATCAGGGAGACCCCGCGGTGTCAACGCGGCAACGCAAAAATGGGAAGGGCGGGAGCCTGGTGGGGTGCAGGGAGCCGCCAGGGGGCCACGGAGAGGTGCGGGGAACCGGGAGCCGCCGAGGGAGGCCGGGGGATTGTGCATTTTAAGACCTGACCCCATCAAAAAAAAAGCGGGTGGCCGGAGCCACCCGCTCGAAGCATGACGAGTCTTACTTGAACATGCTCTTGATACCGCCCCAGGTGCTGGCCTCGGTAGCCGTCGGCGCGCAAGGATCGTCGCCGATAGCGCCAAAAACGCCGGCACAGAAGACACAGATGGCGCCGTCTTCAATGAAATCACAGTCGATCACGCCGAGGAAGCCTGAACCGGTATGGGGGATGGGGCAAACCATGCCCGCATCGTCGGCATACCACCAGCCCCAGCCAGGAATAATGGCCGGGACATAATGACATTCCGTCCACGCGTGACTGATGCCGTCGCCCGGCCACGCGATCCCGCCAATGACCAGGTCCGCACAGTTGGTGAACGCGCAGGAATAGGTCCAGGCCGGCCAGGTCAGACTGTACTCACAGAAGGTAACGCCAACCAGGTCGAAGAACACCGGGAAGCCGTCGAAACTGTAGCCGCCGTAAGTCGTCAAGATGCCGGAACAGTCCTCGATCACCGGAAGGGTCGCACAACTCTGCTTGGCGTTGTGCGCCTTCACGTGCATGGCAACCTTGGCAGCCGGGTTCATGCCAGCGGTAGCGGCAACACTGAGAACCAATGTAAGAGCAAGTGCTATCGCCAGAATCTTCATGTTTCTCTCCTTTCCAGGGTCAAGCTTATCATTTCCCTAAGCTCGCTCTGGCCTAGCTTCAGTCTCTTGTCGAAGGAAGCCGAAGCTGATTCCTCCACTTCAGGTGGAGTTACTGCAACCAAACAACCAGAAAGCAAGGTAGAAGGCATCACCTCCTCTTGAGTGCTTCCATTCAGCACCTTCTTATTATAGCATATCGTCCGTTTCATAGTCAAATCAAATCCTGTCCTTTAAGGACACGCATGCAGATAGTGCGACGCGAACCTGGCAAAGTCGCTACCGGAGACCTGGCCGCTGCAGTCGTAATCGCTGCAGGGGTTGGTCGTAAGGTAATGGCTCGCAAACCTGGCAAAGTCACTACCTGAGACCGAGCCGTTTGCCGGTTCATCATTGTCGAAACTTGACGAGTAGATCAGGTTGCCCTGAATCACGACTCCTTCACTCGTCGCTGAGAACTGGGCGAATCCGCAACCGCCGAACTCGTCGAAAGTCGCCGAGGCTTCTCCGAGGGAGTTTGTCTGAACTACCTGGGAGCCCCCGCAGAAGAAGAAGTTGCCGCCCGGCGGGTCAATCGTGACGTCCCTGTCAGCAAGCGTGTTGCCGTAGCAGTCCCGTATCACGACGTCGACTGTCACCATGTCGCCGTCGCCCGCGGGACAGAAAGCACCCTCGGTAGTCGTGCAGTCCGGCGAATTCGCAGACACGTTGCACTCCGAGGTGCCTGCGCAGGGTACACCCGCAAATGCCACGCCAGCTGCGAGCACTACGGCCGTCCCCAGGCAAGCGACTAGAAGCTTCTTAAGCATCACTACACCTCCTACGGTCTAGCACTAAGGCTAAAACCCGTGGTCTTAAGTTTGGAGTAAAGCTCCAAAGAGTTTCTCCGGTGAAGCTTCACCCCCTTCCTCCGTACTCAGAACAGCGCCACTGGCCGTTTGCCGCAAAACTGACTAAAGAGCCTGACGCTT
>CAZSBE010000107.1:0-9434 GCA_964604955.1 uncultured bacterium | reverse complement strand
TCCGAGGTGGGTTCGATTCCCACACATTCCCGCCAGACCGGAGTGATATCGTGAGATTGGCGTTGATTGTCATGCTGGGGATGCTGGGGCTTCTGGTCCTGGCAAGCTCGCTTTTTGCCGACGACGGCAGCGCTTCAATCAAAACCGAGATTCCCGCCGACACCACTCACATGAGCCCGGTCGCCTTTGCGAGCTCTCTCAACCGCTATGACCTCGAGAGCCATCTCGAGCGGAAACCCAATCCCTGGAAGAGCGTCCTCCTGTCGGGCCTGTACCCGGGCCTCGGCCAGCTCAATAACGGCAGCTGGGCCAAATCGACGGCCTTCATCGTGATAGGATCGCTTCTCGTCGCAAATATAGTAGTGGAGTCGCAGCGGGCCGACCGGTACAGAAACCTCACCATATCCAGCGACGATGATGACGCAGCCTACTACTACGACCAGTACTCCTCGCACCTCGATAGGAGAGACAGTTACACTTGGTGGACTGTGGGCTTCTGGGCGCTGAACCTCCTTGATGCCTACGTTGACGGTCACCTCTTCTCCTTCTCGAGACAGTAGTCCTACCAGACCAGATTGCATGGAGGAAATGAAATGGCTGCCACAAGTGCAGGCAAGACGAGCAAGAACAAGAAACGCAGCAAGAAAGACACGGCGAACGAGTGGATCAAGTCCATATTGATAGCCCTGCTTCTGGCGCTGATCACGCGGGCTACGGTGGTGCAGGCTTTCAGGATACCGACCGGGTCGATGGAGCAGACGCTTCTCGAGGGCGACTTCCTGCTCGCGAACCGCTTCCTTTACGGGTCCAAGGTCCCCTTCACCGACCTCAGGCTGCCCGCGGTGCGCGATCCCAGGCGGGGCGACGTCATCATCTTCAAGCATCCGACCGAGGGGAAGGATTTCATCAAGCGCTGTGTCGGCCTCCCCGGCGACAGAGTGGAAATACGCAACGATGTCCTCTACGTGAACGGCGAAGCCGTGGACGAGCCCTACAAGAAGCTCTCCACCTTCGGGGGCTCCCTGGCCAATTACGGGCCCATAGTGGTGCCCGAAGGGCACCTGTTCATGATGGGGGACAACAGGCACAACTCTTATGACAGCAGATCCTGGGGGCCCCTGGACGAGAAGTACATCAAGGGCAAGGCCATGGTGATTTACTTCTCCTGGAACGGCGAGGCCCATTTTCCCAGGTTCGCACGCATGGGCAAGCTGATTAAGTAGGCTGAATGAACCGGGAAGACATCAGGAACTTCTGCATAATAGCCCATATCGATCACGGCAAGAGCACGCTGGCTGACAGGCTGCTCGAGATGACCGGGGCGGTTCAGCCGCGGGACATGCGCGACCAGGTTCTCGACAGCATGCCTCTCGAGCGCGAGAGGGGCATTACAATCAAGAGCCACGCCATCACCATGGACTACAGAGCAGCCGGCGGGCGGACGTACGAGCTCAATCTCATAGACACGCCGGGGCACGTGGACTTCACCTACGAGGTCTCACGCAGCCTGGCCGCCTGTGAGGGGGCGCTCCTCATAGTGGACGCGTCCCAGGGGGTCGAGGCCCAGACCGTGAGCAACGTCTACATGGCCATGGAGAGCAATCTCGAGATAATCCCCGTCATCAATAAGATCGACATGAAGGCCGCGCGCGTCGCCGAGACGAAGGCGCAGATATACGATCTCCTCGGAGACGTGGACCGCGAGATACTCGAAGTCAGCGCCAAGGAAGGCATCGGGATCGAGGCGGTTTTCGAGGCCATGATCGACAGGATACGGCCTCCGGACGGGGACTCGGAGAAGGCCCTGAGGGCCATCATCTTCGATTCCGCGTTCGACCAGTACCGCGGCGCCGTTGCCTATGTGAGGGTATTCGACGGCATCCTGCGGCCGGGCATGAACGTGAAGCTCCATTCGACGGGCAACGTTTACGAAGTCATGGAAGTCGGAGTGTTCCAGCTCAAGATGATCCCCAGAAGCGAGCTCTTCGCGGGTGAAGTGGGCTACATGGTGGCCGGCATCAAGGAGATCAGCGACGCCAACGTGGGGGACACGGTCGTGGACGCCGCGGACCCCGACCCGGTGGCGCTGCCCGGCTACCGCAAGGTCAAGCCCATGGTTTACAGCGGTCTCTACCCCACGGACGGCGAGAACTTCGAGATCCTGAGGGACGCGCTGCAGAAGCTGCGGCTCAACGACGCGTCGCTTACCTACGAACCCGAGACCTCCCGGGCCCTGGGCTTCGGGTTCCGCTGCGGCTTCCTGGGGCTTCTGCACATGGAGATAGTCCAGGAGAGGCTCGAGCGGGAGTACGACCTCAACCTGATCGCCACCGTTCCCAGCGTGAGGTACAGGGTCAGCGTCATGGGCGGCTCGACTCTCGAGATAGAGAACCCGTCGAGCCTCCCCGACCAGCGGCTCATCGAGAAAATCGAGGAGCCCTGCGTGACGGCGCAGATCGTGACCCCGCTCGAGTACATGGACTCCGTCATGAGGCTGGTGAAGGACCGGCGGGGAACCTACAGCCGGTCGGAGATGCTCGACTCCAGGCGGACGATAGTCACGTGCGAGCTTCCGCTTGCCGAGATACTCGTGGACTTTCACGACAGGATAAAGTCGCTCTCGCGCGGCTACGCCTCTTTCGATTATGACTTCAGCGGGTACCGCGCCGCCGACCTCATCCGGCTCGACATCCTCGTCAATGAAGAGCAGGTTGACGCGCTCTCGGTGATCGTGCACAGGGACAGGGCCCACCGCTGGGGGCGCGAGGTCGCCGCGAATCTCAAGGAGCTCATCCCCAGGCAGCTCTTCCAGGTGGTCATCCAGGCGGCAATAGGCTCCAGGGTCATCTCCAGGGAGACCATCAGCGCGCTCAGGAAGAACGTGACAGCCAAGTGCTACGGGGGCGACATCACCAGGAAACGCAAGCTCCTGGAGCGGCAGCGTGAAGGCAAGCGGAGGATGAAGAGCGTGGGCCGGGTCGCTATTCCCCAGGAGGCGTTCCTGCACCTTCTCAAGGTGGACCGGTGAGCCCGGGCGTCTATATCCACGTTCCCTACTGCGCGAGGAAATGCCTCTACTGCAGCTTCAATTCGTATGAGGCCCCGCGCGGGGTTCCGGCCGAGTACGTCGAGGCGCTCGCGCGCGACCTGGAGATGTCGGCGCCCGCATGGGAGGGAGTCGAGTTCGGTTCGGTCTATCTGGGTGGCGGCACGCCGTCGCTCATAGATGCCGCCGACCTGGCCCGCGTTCTCTCCGCGCTCCGGTCGCGGCTCGCCCTCGCGGCGGACGTCGAGATCACGCTGGAGGCCAACCCGTCGTCGCTGGGCCGGCCCAAACTGGACCTGTACAGGGAGGCCGGCGTCAACCGCCTCAGCATCGGGTTGGAGTCGCTGGCCGCCGAAGACCTCCGCTTCCTCGGGAGGCTTCACACGGCGGACGACGCTCTCGCCGCCCTTGAAAGCGCCGTGGCTGCGGGTTTCGCCGATATTTCCTGTGACGTCATGATCGGAATTCCCGGCCAGAGCGTCGCGCGCGTCGAGGCGACGCTCGACGGCATCGCGCCGCGGGCAAGCCATGTCTCCTGCTACATGCTCTCGGTGGACCCGGGGACGCCGCTCGAGGCTCTGGTCGCCGCCGGCGCCGTGAGCGAGGTCGATGAAGGCGAGATGGTCGGCCTGTATGAGGCCGTCGCGGACGCTCTGCGCCTCAAGGGGCTGGTCCGCTACGAGGTTTCGAACTGGGCGCGGCCGGGCCTCGAGTGCAGGCACAATCTGGTGTACTGGGCGCGGGGGGAGTACCTCGGCATCGGGGCGGGCGCGTCCTCTTTTCAGGGGGACTCGCGTTCGAAGCGCCTCGAGCGGCCCGACGAATACGTGGCAGCCGTTCTGGGGGGGGCGGACCCCGTCTGTTTCGCCGAGACAATCCAGCCGGGCGTCGCCCTCGAGGAAGAGATAATGTTGCGCCTGAGAACCGCGCGCGGCCTCGACCTCGAATGGCTGGCCGGGAAATACGGCTGCGACCTCGAAAGAGCCGGCTCGCTCCTGGCGCACCTTGAGAGGGAAGGCCTCATTGTCAGCGGCGGTGAAAACGTCCAACTTACGGCAAAAGGCATACTCGTGTCTGATTCCGTGATCTGCAGCCTATCTGCTTCGCTATCTGCTTCTTGAAGGCATTTCCCGGTAAAGAACTTACCCCGGTGGGCCGATAGTAAGCTCGTAAGATAGTACAACCACAGGATAGGAGTGCGCATGGGGACTTGCGCGCGCGGTGGTGGGCTCGCTAGTGGAGGTCAGTAGTGAGGCCTGCAAAGGAAAGTTGCGTGAGGCTGTTGGGCCTGGCCCTTTTCGCGGGGATTATTCTCGCTGCCGGTGCTATGCCGGCAGAGGGGGGCGATGTTGCGCCCGTTCTCGTGCTTGAGAGCCGGCACATCAAAGCCTATGATGCCGCTCTCTCCGGTTTCGAGGAGGCAGTTGAGAGAAGAGGCTATGACCCCCAGATCACGCGTTACGTGCTGAACGAGGATCTTCGCACGCCCGAGCAGCTGGAGGCCCTGGCCCGGGGTATGGGTGCGAGAGTCGTGCTCGCGCTGGGAACTGACGCGGCGCGTTTCGTCAAGGACGCACGCATAGGCCTGCCGACGGTCTTCTCCATGGTTTCCGAGCCGGGCGCCAGCGGGCTGCTGAACGCGGACGGAACCGTCGGTGGTTCCATGACCGGGGCCTGCCTCGACGTGCCGGTGCACGAGCAGTTCATGTCCCTGCTCGAGGTGGTGCCGGGCGCCAGGAGGATCGGCGTCGTTTACAACCCCGACGAAACCCAGCTCATAGTCACAGAGGGCCGTGCCGTGGCAAACGGCATGAACCTGGGCTTCGTCTCCCAGGCGGTGAGGTCGGAGGCGGACGTCCCCAAGGCGCTCAGCGAGCTCCGGCCGAAGATCGACGCCCTGTGGCTCGTCGGAGACAGAACAGTGCTCACGACGCAGTCGCTTCAGTACGTATTCCTGTTCGCGTTCCAGAACAACCTCCCGCTCATCGGCCTGTCGGACCACTTCGTCAAGATGGGCGCCCTGTTCGCCGTGGGTCCGGACTACGAGGACATAGGGCGGCAGTCGGGGGAACTGGCGGCTCGAATCCTCTCGGGCGAGGAGCCTGCAGACATGTCCTATGTTTCACCGAGGAGAGTGCTGCTGTCCCTGAACCTGAGGACGGCCGAGATCATCGGCATCCACATTCCCGACCACGTGGTGCGGAGCGCCGCGGCGACCTACTAGAAGCACCCCCACACGGTTCTTGCAAAATTCCGGCCCTCTTACTAGAATCATCAAGAGCGGAGCTGTACCTGTAAGAGGAGGTCTTGAGACGACGTGACACGGAAGAAACACAGCAGGGGAAGCGAGCCGGAAGCCGAAGACGGCCTGGTTGAGACAGATGGCGCCGATGGGGGCGGGGGCGGTTCCGGGCCGGAGTCCGAGATCGATGTCATTCGCGACGAGCTTGAGGAGGCCAAGGACAAGTACCTGAGGGCCCTCGCCGATTTCGACAACTATCGCAAGCGCGTCGCGCGCGAGAAGGAGCAGTACATACAATGCGCCAATGAAGAGCTCATCAAATCGTTTCTCGAAGTGGTCGACAATCTCGAACGGGCCCTCGAGGCCTCGAGCAAGAACACCAACTATGAGGCCCTCGCCAGGGGCGTGGACCTCACCCTTCAGCGGCTCAAGGAAATCCTCTCCGGTGAGGGCCTGTGCCACATAGAATGCATGGACCTTCCTTTCGACCCCAATTATCACGAGGCCGTCATGGCCCTGGAAAAGGAAGGGGCGGAGGCCGAGACCGTCATAGAGGAGACCCAGAAAGGATACACGCTCAAGGGCAAGGTCATACGGCCGAGCAAGGTCGTGGTCTCCAAGCAGGCTGGAGGACAAGATGGCTAAAGTAATAGGCATAGACCTGGGAACAACCAACTCCTGTGTCGCGGTGATGGAGGGAGGCGAGGCCAAGGTCATCCCCAACAGGGAGGGCGGGCGGACCACCCCTTCGGTGGTTGCGTTCACCAGGGGCGGCGAGCGGATTGCGGGGCTGGTGGCCAGGCGGCAGGCGATCACGAACCCGGAGAACACCGTCTTCTCGATTAAGCGGTTCATGGGCCGGCGCTATGACGAGGTGCCCGAGGAGTCCAAGATGGTGCCTTACAAGGTCGTGCGCGCCGATAACGGGGACGTCCGGATAAGCATCGGGAAGGACTTATATGCGCCCCCGGAGATCTCGGCCATGATCCTGCAGGAACTCCGCCATGCTGCGGAGGACTTTCTCGGCGAGAAGGTGGAGCAGGCGGTGATCACGGTGCCCGCCTACTTCAACGACTCGCAGCGACAGGCGACCAAGGACGCCGGCAAGATCGCCGGGCTCGAGGTGCTCCGCATCATAAACGAGCCCACGGCGGCCGCGCTGGCCTACGGGCTCGACAAGAAATCCGATGAGAAGATAGCGGTCTTCGACCTCGGCGGCGGCACTTTCGACATCTCCATTCTGGAGATAGGCGAGGGCGTGTTCGAGGTGAGGTCCACAAACGGCGACACGCATCTGGGCGGCGATGACTTCGACCAGCGCATCATCGACTGGGTGGCAGACGAGTTCAAGAAACTCGAGGGCATCGACCTCAGGCAGGACCGCATGGCGCTCCAGAGGCTGAAGGAGGCGTGCGAGAAGGCCAAGTCCGAGCTCTCTTCCACGATGCAGACCAATATCAACCTGCCCTTCGTCACGGCCGACGCGGCCGGACCCAAACATCTGGACATGACCCTCTCGAGGTCCAAGCTGGAGCAGCTCGTCGGGGACCTGGTGGAAAAGACCGTGGGTCCCTGCGAGAAGGCGCTCAAGGACGCCGGGCTCGGCCCGGAGGGCATCGACGAGGTCATACTCGTAGGCGGCGGCACCAGGATGCCGCTGGTTCAGGAGACCGTGAAGAGGATATTCGGCAAGGAACCCTGCAAAGGGGTCAACCCGGACGAGGTAGTCGCGCTCGGCGCGGCGATTCAGGCGGGCGTCCTGTCCGGGGACGTCAAGGACGTCGTGCTGCTCGACGTGACGCCGCTTTCGCTGGGTATCGAGACCCTTGGCGGCGTCATGACCCGGATAATCGAGCGCAACACCACGATTCCCACCAGGAAGGCCCAGATCTTCTCGACCGCCGACGACAATCAGACCGCCGTCACCATACATGTGCTTCAGGGCGAACGCCAGATGGCCCTGGACAGCCGGACCCTCGGCAGGTTTGATCTCGTCGGGATTCCGCCGGCCCCCAGGGGCGTGCCGCAGATCGAAGTCACCTTCGACATCGACGCCAACGGCATAGTCCACGTGTCGGCAAAGGACCTCGCCACGGGCAAAGAGCAGACCATAGTCGTGCAGGCATCAAGCGGGCTGTCCGAGGCCGAGATAGACCGCATGGTCGAGGACTCGGACGCGCATCGCGACGAGGACAAGAAGAAGCGCGAGCTGGCGGAAGCGCGTAACAGGGCCGACTCGCTGGTTTACTCCACGGAAAAATCTCTTAAGGAGAACGCGGCCAAGATAGCCGAGGAAGACAGGAAGAGGGCCGGGGATGCGATAGACGCCCTGAAGGCGGTCATGGACAGCGGCGATGCCGAAGCCATCAAGTCGAAAACTGAAGCTCTCTCAGGGGTCTGGTCGGGCATCGCGGAGGCGTTGTACAAGAGCGCTTCAGGCGGTAGGGAGCCCGGAGCGGGCGGGCCCGGGCAGGCTGCGGGCGGTGCCGGGCCGGAAGCCGGCGATGCCTCTTCCGGTGATGACGGCGCGGTCGACGCCGACTTCCACGTGGTCGATGAAGATGACCGAGAGGGCAAGTGAGCATAGATGTCTAAACGGGATTACTACGAAGTTCTCGGTGTCGGCCGGGACGCCGGCGATGAGGAAATAAAGAAAGCCTACCGCAGGCAGGCGCTCGAGTACCACCCTGACCGCAAGCCCGGAGACCACGAGGCCGAGAGCAAGTTCAAGGAGGCCACCGAGGCCTATGAAGTGCTCCGTGATCCCAACCGACGCGCGCAGTATGACCGCTTCGGCCATGCGACCCCCGGCGGCTTCGGCGGGTTCAACTTCGACTTCGGGGGCTTCGACCTGAGCGACGCGCTCCGCGCATTCATGAGGGACTTCGGCAGCCCGTTCGGCGATATCTTCGGTGCGCCCGGCGGGGGAAGGCGCGGCGGGAGCAGGAGAGGCAGCGACCTTCGCGTAAAGGTCAGCCTCACGCTCGAGGAGATCGCGGCGGGGACCGAGAAGAAAATCAAGTTCAAGCGCCTGGCCGGATGCAAGGCGTGCGGTGGCTCGGGAGCCAAGGAGGGCACCGAACTCAGGACATGTCCCGCGTGTAACGGGGCGGGAGAGGTGCGGCGGGTGCAGCGGTCGCTCTTCGGCCAGATAATGAACGTGAGTATCTGCGGCGACTGCGGGGGGGAGGGGAAGATCATCGAGGAGGCCTGCACGGAGTGCCGGGGCGAGAAGCGCACCGAGAACGAGGAGACCGTGCTCGTCAAGATACCCGCCGGGATTTCCTCAGACAATTACATCCCCCTGAGGGGCAAGGGGAACGACGGCCTCAGGGGCGGGTCGCCGGGGGACCTGCTTGTGTACATAGAGGAGGAAGAACACCCGGTCTTCGAGCGGCGGGGCGATGACATATACTGCAATGTTCCCATATCCTATCCGCTTGCGGCCCTCGGCGGCGAAGTGGAGGTCCCGACTCTCGACGGGCCCCACAAACTCAAAGTCCCCCAGGGGACCCAATCCAACAAGGTCTTCAAACTCAGGGGCAAGGGGCTTCCGCATCTCGGGCGGCGGGGAAAGGGCAGCGAGCTCGTAAGGACCATTATCTGGGTGCCTGCCGGACTCGAAAAAGAGGAGAAGCGGCTGCTCGAGAAGCTCTCGAAGTTCTCCGGCAAGGAGAAGATCGAACCCGGCAAGGGCTTCGTGAAGAAACTCATGAAGCTGCTCGGAGATTGACCGTGGCAGCGGCCGACCAGCACAACCTGTTTTACGCGCCTCGGGAACGGATCCGGGGAGGCCGCATATATTTCGGCGAAGCAGAGACCTCGCATATCGTCTCGAGCCTCAGAAGAGCCGCCGGCCAGTCAATCGCCGCCACCGACGGGGCGGGCAGGCTCTACGATGCCGAGCTCGAGGAGGCCGGAAGGGGCGGGGCGGTCGCGAGAATCACCGGCACAAGGGAGGTGCCCCCGCCGGAGGTCAGGCTCACGCTCTCCTACACAGACAACTATGGCAACACAAGTACCGGATACGACACGTCCATCGCCGACTACACCGCGGGTAGCCCGGCAATCACGCGTCAGGAGTATGTTTCGCCAAAGATCTACTGGGAGTGGGCGACGACGATTGCGGATCAGAGGAACCCGCCG
>CAZSBE010000106.1:0-9687 GCA_964604955.1 uncultured bacterium | reverse complement strand
GGACTTGAACCCCCACGGGCGAACCCATACGCCCCTCAAGCGCACGTGTCTACCAATTCCACCACCCCGGCATACGCTTGGAAAGCGAACATATATTAAGCAGGCCTGCGCGCCCAGTCAACAGAATTTGGGCGCTACTGCCCGCTTGAGGGAGCTTCTGCAGGCTGCTCGGCCGGCGTCCCTGAGGGCGCGTCGGTCTCCGCAGGCTGCCCGGCCGGCATATTGACGGGCATCGTCTGCTGAGGCGCCGGAGCCTCCGTAGTGGGCCCCTCGAGCCTGTCGAGCACGCTGTCCTGCGTCGACATCCTCCCGTGCGGGAGAAGGCTCAGGGTGATGGAGGAAACCATGAACGCCACCGCCAGCACGCCCGTGGCCTTGGCCAGCACGCCGCCGAAACCCTTACTTCCGAACAGGGAATCGCCGCCGCCCCCGCCGCCGCCCGTGCCGAACACGCTGGCCAGCCCGGCTCCCTTGCCTGACTGGAGCAGCACGACGATGACGAGCGCGACGCATATGAGAACGTGGATTGCATAGAAAACCTGGATCATGATCTATTTATCGCCTCCCTTATAGCCAACGAGTTCAGCAAAAGAACCGGCCTCAAGACTCGCTCCGCCCACGAGCGCCCCGTCTATGTCGGGCTGAGCCATGAGGTCTTTCACGTTGTCGGGTTTGACACTTCCACCATACTGTATTCGCACGCGCAGCGCAACCTCTAAGCCGTACAGGTCGATAAGGATATTGCGTACGAAGGCGTGAACCTCCTGGGCCTGCTCCGGGCTCGCCGTCTTGCCGGTTCCTATGGCCCAGACGGGCTCATAGGCGAGCACCGTATGCAGTATATTCTCCCCGGTCATGTCTCTCAAGGACCCCACCACCTGCCCGCGGATGACGTCCTTCATGGTCCCGGCCTCCCGCTCCTCGAGCGTCTCTCCGACGCAAATGAAGGGCACGAGGCCGGCCGCCTGCGCGGCCCGGGCCTTCCGGGACACGTCTGCGTCCGTCTCTCCGAAGTACTTCCTGCGCTCGGAGTGCCCCGTAATCACGTAGCGGCAACCCGCGTCGACGAGCATGCCCGCAGAGATCTCACCCGTGTAGGCGCCCTTATCCTCCCAGTGGAGGTTCTGGGCCCCCACGCCGACGCCGCTGCCTTTCAATACGTCGGCGACGGCCGCGAGCGCCGTGAAAGTGGGGCAGACGACCACCTCGACGCTCCCAGTGAGATTCAGGGTCTTGTTCCTGATTTCGATGGCCAGGCTCCGCGCCGCGTCAATGGTCTTGTTCATTTTCCAGTTACCGGCAATGATGGGTTTGCGCACCTCTGGATTCAACGCCTAGCCCTCCCCTCTGTCTGTGAGGGCCGCTATGCCCGGCAGGACCTTCCCTCCCACGAACTCGAGCGAAGCGCCACCTCCCGTCGAAATATGGGTCATCCTGTCGGCCACCCCGGCCTTCTTGGCGGCACTTGCGGTATCTCCGCCGCCCAGCACCGATATGGTGCCGGAGCCGGTCGCCTCGGCGACGGCCTTCGAGAGGCTCACCGTGCCCCTGGAAAAGTCATCGATCTCGAAGACGCCCATGGGGCCGTTCCAGAAAACGGTGCGCGCCCGCCTGACTTCGCCGGCAAAAAGGGCGACCGTTCCCGGGCCGATATCGACCAGCGAGTAGCCCTCGGGAACGGGCCGGCCGGCCTCGACGGCCATCGTGGCGGCGCCCTCTTCGACCTTATCGGCGGCGACGTAGTCGGTCGGGAGCAGGAACTTGACCTTCCTGGCCTCGGCCAGCTTCATGATCTCCCGGGCGAGGTCGAGTGAGGACTCCTCGAACAGCGAGCTCCCTATCTCGGCGCCCCCGGCCTTCAAGAAGGTGTTGGCCATCCCCCCGCCTATGAGCATGCCGTCCACCTTGTCCATGAGGTTCTTGATTATGTCTATCTTGCCGGATATCTTGGCCCCGCCCAGTATGGCCACGAACGGCCTTTCGGGGTTTACCAGAACGCCGCCGAGAAACTCGATCTCCTTTTCCAGGAGGAACCCCGCGACGGCCGGCGACGTGAAATGAGTGACCCCCTCGGTTGAAGCATGGGCCCTGTGCGCGGTGCCGAAGGCGTCGTTCACGTACACGTCGGCCAGACCAGCGAGCTTCTTCGCGAAACCGGGGTCATTGTCGGTCTCCTCCGAGTGGAACCGGAGGTTCTCAAGCAGGAGCACCTCGCCCTCTTTCAGGGATCCCGCCATCGCCTCGACTTCGGGGCCCACGCAGTCCGGGGCGAACTTCACCCCGACCCCGAGGAGCCGTTCCAGCGCGTCCCGGACGGGTGCGAGCGACATCTCGGGAACCCGCTTCCCCTTGGGGCGGCCGAGATGCGACATCAGGATGAGCCTGGCTCCCTGCCCCAGAATGTACTCCAGCGTCGGAAGCGCCGACTTTATCCTGAAATCATCGGCTACCTTGCCGTCTTTGCCGAGCGGGACATTGAAGTCCACGCGGACGAGAACCCGCTTCCCGGCGAGGTTTATGTCCCTTACCGTCATTTTGTTTTCGAAGTATCTTTTCTCGCTCATCGGGCGACCCCGCTCCTATCCCCTCGCGATTAGATTCATCATGTCGATCATCCTGTTCGAGTAGCCCCACTCGTTGTCGTACCAGGCGAGAACCTTGACGAGGTTGCCGCCCGAAACGCTGGTCATGCCCGAGTCGAAGATCGCCGAGTGGGGATTGCCGACGATGTCTATGGACACGATGGGATCCGCGGTGTATTCGAGATAGCCCTTGAGGGGCGGCTTTTCGCTCGCCTTCTTGAACGCCGCGTTTATCTCCTCGGGCGTCGTGGATTTCTCGACTTCCACATTGAGGTCTACGACCGAGCCGTCGGCCGTCGGCACTCTCATGGCGATCGCCGAGAGTTTGCCGTCCAGCTCCGGAATCACGAGTCCTATAGCCTTGGCCGCGCCCGTGGAGGTGGGTATTATCGAGACGCCTGCCGCCCGGGCCCTCCTGAGATCGCTGTGTGGAAGGTCCAGGATCTTCTGGTCGTTGGTATAGGCGTGCACTGTGGTCATCTGGCCTTTCACTATGCCGAAACTGTCGTTCAAGACCTTGCAGACAGGCGCGAGGCAGTTAGTCGTGCACGAGGCCGTGGAAACCATGTTATGCTTGGCCGGGTCGTACCGGCCGTCGTTGACGCCCATCACGATTGTGAGGACATCGGCGCTCTTACCCTTCCAGGGGGCCGAAAGCAGGACTTTCCTGGCGCCGCCCTCGATGTGCTTCCTGGCGTCATCCGGCGTTCTGAACCTGCCCGTAGATTCGACCACGACGTCTATCCCGAGTTTCTTCCAGGGAAGCTTGGTCGGGTCCTTCTCGCTGAAGACCTTGATCTCCTTGCCACCCGCCACTATGGAGGCATCGCCCGCCGAAACCTCCTTGCCCCAGACGCCGTGCACGCTGTCGTACTTCACGAGATACGCCAGCGTCTTGGCGTCGGCGATGTCGTTGACCGCGACAAACTCAAAGTCCTTGTCGTCGAGCCCCGCCCTCAAGACGAGCCTTCCGATTCTCCCAAAGCCGTTGATTGCGCATCTTATTGCCATCCTGGGCCTCCCTTCCGACCGCCTGCCGGCGGAGCGCGTCCTACGCCTTGCCGGCGCTTCCGAACGCTTCTATTTTGGATTTTACGACTTGCTTAATGGCCTCGCGCGCCTCACCGACGATTTTCCTCGGGTCGAAGACCTCGGGAGTCTCGATGAGCACCTGCCTCACCGCACCGGTGAAGGCCAGCCTTAGATCCGTGTCTATGTTTATCTTGGCGACTCCCAGCCCCAGGGCCTGCTTGACTGCGTCCAGGGGGACACCCTTGGCCCCGGGCAGCTTCGCGCCGTACTTGGAGGCTCTCGCGAGCACGTCCGCGGGCACAGAGGACGCTCCATGCAGGACAAGCGGGATGTCAACCCTGGAGGCTATCTCAGAGAGCCTCTCCAGGTCCAGCCTGGGGTCTCCCTTGAATTTGTAGGCCCCATGAGAAGTCCCGATCGCCACGGCCAGAAAGTCGCAGCCCGACTTCTCCACGAACTCGGCGGCCTGACCGGGGTCGGTCAGGGACGCGTCCCGCTCTTTGACCACGACCTCATCTTCGATGCCTGTCAGTTTGCCGAGCTCGGCCTCGACGGGAACGCCGGCCGCGTGCGCAGCATCCACGACGCTCTTCGTGATCCGGATGTTCTCCTCGAACCCATGCTTGGACGCGTCGATCATCACGGAAGTCCAGCCGTGGTCGAGACAGGCCTTGCAGATGTCCGGGTCGGCCCCGTGGTCCAGGTGCAGTGCCGCCTTGACGTTCAGCTCCTCGGCGATGTTCTTGACGGTGCAGTATATGTTGTCGAAGCCCGCGTACTTGATCGCCGAAGCGGAAGTCGCGATCAGAACCGGCGATTTGAGCTCATGGGCGGCCTCGAGAATCGCCTGAGTGATCTCGAGATTGCTCGTATTGAAAGCCCCGACGGCGTATCCGCCCTCTCTCGCCGGAACCAGAATGTCCTTGGATGAAACCAGAGCCATCACATACCTCCGTGACTAGCCGAAGAAGAGGCCGGCCAGTTCGTACAGATCCTCGTCCACCTTCTTCATCTTGAGCGCCTCTTCCATGCTCACCGCGACTATCTTGTTGCCGGACAGCGCGACCATCTTGCCGAATTTGCCCTCTTTGACGAGTTCGACAGCCTTGGCGCCGAAGCGCGTCGCGAGCACCCTGTCGAAAGCGGTCGGCGTTCCCCCTCGCTGGACATAACCGAGAACCGAGACCCTCGTTTCATAGCCGGTCCTCTTCTCGATCTCGCGCCCGACTACGCTGCCGACGCCCCCCAGCCTCACGTGCCCGAATTCATCGAGCGGGGCGTCCTGCACCACGATGCTCGACTCGTCCAGTCCGGTGGATTTGAACTCCGCGCCCTCGGCCACGACCACAATACTGAAGCTCTTCCCGCGCGCATGTCTTTTCCTTATGAGGTCGCAGACCTCCTCGATCTCGAACGGCTTTTCGGGAATGAGAATCACATCGGCTCCGCCGGCGATGCCCGCGTAGACGGCGATCCAGCCCGTGTGCCGCCCCATTACCTCTACGACCATCACGCGGTGATGGGACTCGGCGGTTGTATGGAGCCGGTCGATGGCCTCTGTGGCTATGTTTATGGCCGTGTCGAAACCGAAAGTGTAGTCGGTGCCGCCCAGGTCATTGTCGATCGTCTTGGGGCATCCGACCATGGCAAGACCCATCTTGTACAGGCCGAAGGCCACTCCGATAGTGTCCTCGCCGCCGATGGCGACGGTCGCGTCTATGCCGAGGGTCCTGGTGTTCTCGAGGATCTTCTCCTGCGCCCCCTCGGTCTTGAAGGGGTTCGTGCGGCTGGTGCCGAGGATGGTCCCCCCCTTGGGAAGAATACCTGAAACGCGGCCCAGGTCCAGGGGCTCGACATCCATGTGAAGTAAGCCCGACCACCCGTTCCTGATTCCCATCACTTCCCATCCATACTGCATCATGGCCTTCCGGACCACGGCCCGGATGACCGCGTTCAATCCCGGACAGTCTCCACCCCCTGTAAGCACACCGATACGCATATCTTCCCAACCTCCTTGGTGAATTTCGATTCAGGTAATTGCAGGCTGTTAATGAGAATCTATTTGAGGCAACCGCCGGCTGTCAAGTCAATTTGGATTATACCGGGTCCGTCGCCGCGGGCTGGGGGCCCTCGAGTTGCTCTATGGCCTGCCTGGCGGCCGCCTGTTCGGCCTCTTTCTTGCTTCTGCCAAAGCCCTCCCCGAGCGGGTTCTTCTTGAGAAGCACGCTCACGTGGAAGACCTTCCTGTGCTCCGGGCCGACCTTCCTCAGGGTCTTGTATTCGGGCAGGACCTTGAAGCGGGCCTGGGATATCTCCTGGAGCCTGCTCTTGTAATCGACCTGCCTGTCCTCGGCCGACAGACCGGTGAGACACGGGAACACGTTGCTCTCTACGAATTTGTAGGCGGCTGAGAAGCCCCTGTCAAGATATACGGCCCCGATTATCGCCACCAGGGCGTCGGCCGAGAGCGCGGTGAGAGCCCGCTCGTCCTTGTGAATCTCCTCCCTCGCGTAGAGAAGCAGGTCCAGCACGCCCAGCTCCATGCCTATCTTGCCGAGTACGTTCTTGTTTACCATCCTGGACCTCGCCCGCGTGAGCCCACCTTCGTCGGCGCCATCCATCAGGCGGAACAGGTGGTCGCTCGCAACCAGGTCCAGAACCGCGTCGCCAAGGAACTCAAGGCGTTCATTGGACTCGCCATCGGGGTTCTCGCCGAGGTAGGACCTGTGGGTCAGGGCCGTGCCGAGCAGGTCCGGGTTTGAAAAGTGTATGCCGAACCGCCTGGCGAAGGATGAGGTGATGTCCCCGTCCTTATCCCGCCCCCGGCCCTTGAATATGCCTTCAATAGCATTGAGGAGCCGCTTCATACTGTTCCCCGCCGAATCACTCCTCGTACATCCTGACTGCCAGAGTCGCGTTATGTCCGCCGAAGCCGAATGAGTTGCTGAGCGCGGCCCGCACTTCCACGTCACGGGCCCCTTCGGGAACGTAGTCGAGGTCGCATTCGGGATCCGGGTCCGTGAGATTGATGGTCGGATGCACCTTGCCATCCCGAATCGTCAGCACCGTGGCGATGAGCTCCACCGCCCCGCCACTTCCCAGAAGGTGGCCGACCATCGACTTGGTCGAGCTTATGGGGATACGCCCCGCGGCGTCGCCGAACACCGCCTTTATGGCGGCCGTCTCGAGCTTGTCATTGTGAGGCGTGGACGTGCCGTGCGCATTGATGTAGGACACGCCCCCCGGAGCGAGGCCCGCATCATCGAGAGCGGCCTGCATCGACCTGGCGCCGCCCTCGCCGCCGGGCGCGGGCGCGGTCATGTGATATGCGTCGGCGCTCGCGCCGTAACCGGCGACTTCAGCCAGGATGCGCGCGCCTCTCTTCCTTGCGTGCTCGAGCTCTTCGAACACCAGGATACCGCTTCCCTCGCCGACCACGAAACCGTCGCGCCCCGAATCGAACGGCCTGCTCGCCGCCGGAGGATCGTCGTTTCTCGTCGAGAGGGCCTTCATCGACGCGAAGCCTCCTACGGTCATAGGGGTAACCGCGGCCTCGGAGCCCCCGGTCACCATGACGTCGGCTTCGCCGTTCTGGATGATTCTCAAGGACATGCCCATGGCATGCGTGGCCGACGCGCAGGCCGATACCACGCCGAAGTTCGGGCCCTTGAGCCCGTGGCGCATGGAGATCATCCCTGGAATCATGTCGATGATCATCATCGGGACAAAGAAGGGGCTCAGCCTGGACGGGCCCCTCGTCATCAGGACTTCGTGCTGCGTCTCGAATGTGGATATGCCGCCGATGCCGGACCCTATCACCGTGCCGACCCTGTTGCCGTCCACCGTGGACATGTCCAGAGACGCGTCCTTTATGGCCATGTCGGACGCGGCGATGCCGAGCTGGACACATCTGTCCATACGCCTTGCTTCTTTCTTTTCGATGAAGTTCTCGGGCTCGAAGTTCTTGATCTCGCCGGCGATCCTGACTGCAAAGTCCGCCGCGTCGAAAGCGGTAATGGGCGCAATGCCCGATCTGCCTTCCAGGCAACTCCGCCAGAAATCCTCGGCGTTGAGTCCGATCGACGTCACCGCCCCAAGCCCGGTGATTACTACTCTTCTTCTTTCCATGGTCTATACCCCGGGTATCCTCCTCAACCTGTTCCTGCCTCTACGCGAGTTTCTTCTCCAGGTAGGCCACCGCATCCTTGACCGTCTGAATCTTCTCGGCTTCTTCATCCTCGATGCTGACGCCGAAAGCCTCCTCCAGCTCCATCATGAGTTCCACCGTATCGAGGGAGTCGGCGCCGAGGTCGTTTATGAACGAGGCCTCGGGGGTGATCTTTTCTTCGCTGACGCCGAGTCTCTCCATGATGATTTCCTTGACCTTCTGATTCACTTCCGACATTACACACCTCCTGAACGCTACATTAGCATCCCACCGTCTACCGTTATCACCTGGCCGGTTATATAGCCGGCTGCATCCGAAACCAGGAAAGCCACCAGCGAGGCGACGTCTTCAGCTTCTCCAAGTCTCCTCAAGGGTATCACCGAGGTCAGGCTCTCCCGGGCCTTCTCAGGCAACGAGCGCGTCATCTCCGTATCGATGAACCCAGGGGCGACGGCGTTGACGGTCACTCCTCTCGAGGCGAGCTCCTTGGCAAGAGACTTGGTCATGCCAATGATACCCGCCTTGGAAGCCGAGTAATTCACCTGGCCCGCGTTCCCCATTATCCCCACGACGGAGGAGATGCTGAGGATCCGGCCCGAACGCTGCCTCATGAAGTGCCTGGCTGCCGCCCGGCAGCAATTGAAGGCGCCCTTGAGATTTACGTCGATCACCTTGTCCCACTCGTCGTCCGTCATGCGTGCCACCAGGTTGTCGCGCGTTATGCCCGCGTTGTTCACCAGTATGTCGCAGCCACCCAGTTCCCCCAGGACCCTCTCGAACATCGCCGCGACCTCATTGCCGCTGGATACGTCGCAGGCGATAGCCACGGCTTTGCGGCCGATGGACTCGACCTCTCCGGCGGTCACCCGCGCTTCGTCCTCCAGAATGTCGACCACCGCGATGTCGGCCCCGAGCTTCGCGAGCCCGGCGCAGACCGCGCGGCCGATCCCGCGGCCGCCTCCCGTTACTATCGCCTTCTTCCCGGTAAGATCTATCATGACCATGCGCCCCCGAGGAAGTCGTTTGCAGCCCGGGCATCCGAACACTGAACGCAGACCGCGTCCCGGTCGATCCGTTTCAGAAGGCCGCAGAGCACGCTGCCCGGACCCACCTCCACGAACTTCGCGACCCCGTCATCTATCATGTACCGCATCGATTGGCTCCAGAGTACGGGGCTGAGCAGCTGTTTTTCAAGAAGTCCCTTTATCTCGCCCGGGTCGCTGCTGGGCCTGGCCGTGACGTTGCATACGACCGGCACCGAAGCGGGCCTGAACTCGACGCCGTCCAGCATGGCGGAGAGCTCGCCGACGGACCTCTCCATCAGGGGAGAGTGAAAGGCGCCGCTCACGTTCAACCTTATCGCGCGCCTGGCTCCGAGCGCCGGGGCGATCTCGGTCGCCTTCTCGACGGCGGCGACGTCACCCGAGACCACGGTCTGGCCCGGCGAATTGAAATTCGCGGCCGCGATTACGCCGGCCGCAGCCGCGCCCTCGAGAAGCTCGCCCATCTTCTCCTCGGGCATGCCTATTATCGCCGCCATGGTTCCCGGATTCTCCTCGCCGCAGTCCTGCATGGCCTCGGCCCTGACCTTCACCAGCCTGAGCGCGTCCACGAAGGAGAGGACCCCGCCGGCCACGAGGGCCGAGTACTCGCCGACGCTGTGGCCGGCGACGTAGTCCGGGGCGAAGCCCCCTGAGGCGATTACCCTCCAGGCGGCCACGCTGTGTGTCACCAGGGCCGGCTGGGTATACCGGGTCTGCTTGAGCGTCTCCTCGGGTCCTTCGAAGCAAACGGACTTGAGGTCGAAGGCCAGAACCTCGCCGGCCTCGTCGAAAGTCTCCCGGGCGATATCAAAGGCCTCATAGAGGTCCTTTCCCATCCCCACCTGCTGGGAACCCTGTCCCG
>CAZSBE010000105.1:0-9906 GCA_964604955.1 uncultured bacterium | reverse complement strand
CAGGGCAAGGACGATACCTACCAGTATATCTACCTGGCCGAGCGCAAGCCGCAGCTCACGGGCAAGCACATCAAGAGCGCCTCCGTCAGCTTCAATCTTGACCCCGCTTATCCCAATATGCCGGGCGTCAGGATGGAGATGAACCGCGTCGGCCGCTCGCTTTTCGCCAAGGCTACCGGTGAGAACGTCGGGCGGCGGCTCGCGATCGTGCTCGACGATAACGTCCACTCGGCCCCCAATATCAAGGAGAAGATCCGGAGCGCCACGGCTTCGATCACCGGCAGCTTCGATGCCGATCAGGCCAAGGCGCTGGCGGTCGTAATCGAAGCAGGAGCGCTTCCCGCTCCGCTTATCTTCGCCGAGGAGAGGACTGTGGGACCTTCCCTCGGGCGCGACTCCATAAGGGCCGGGGTCAGGGCCGCCATCATCGGCCTCATCGCAGTCGCCGCTTTCATGGTCGTCTACTACCAGATGTCAGGCCTCCTTGCGATCCTGGCTTTGGTCCTGAACCTCATCATCGTTCTCGCGGCTCTGGGTGCGATGCGGGGCACTCTGACGCTCCCGGGCATCGCGGGCATCATTCTCACGATAGGTATGGCGGTTGACGCCAACGTGCTCATTTTCGAGCGGATCAGGGAAGAGCTCGGCCTCGGCAAGACCGTGAGGCGGGCCATAAAGGACGGGTATTCGAGAGCCTTCTACACGATTCTCGACGCCAATGTAACGACGCTCATCGCTGCCGGTGTTCTCTACCAGTTTGGAACAGGGCCCATCAGGGGCTTCGCGGTTACGCTTTCCATCGGTATCCTGGCGAGCATGTTCACGGCGATCATCGTAACCAGAACCGTATTCGACGGCATAACAAGCGTTCGCAGCGTAGGCAAGCTGAGCATTTAGCGAGGTCGAAAATGAGATTTTTCACGAAACCGAATTTTGATTTCATCGGCTGGCGGAAGAGGGCGTTCGTTCTATCCGGGGTCCTTATAGGCGCGGGCCTAATATCCCTGGCGGTACACGGCGGCCCGGAATTGAGCATCGATTTCATGGGCGGCGTGCTCGTTCAGATCAAGTTCGACCGGCAAATGTCCACGGAGGACATCCGCTCATCCCTCGATAAGATCGGCTACGGGACCGTAGAGATCCAGAGGTTCGCATCGGGAGACGAGTTCATAATCCGCGGTCCGTACGAAGAGGACAAGGACATCTCGAGCGAGATGATCGCCGCCATAAGGCAGGACGCCGGCGGCGCCACCGTCGATGTGAGGCGCGTCGAGCTCGTAGGCCCCAAGATCGGCTCGGAGCTTGCAAAGAGGGCGGCCCTGGCCGTCGGAATCGCGCTTCTTGCAATCCTCGTATACGTCGCGTGGCGTTTCGAATTCCGGTTCGCCGTCGCGGCCGTGGTGACGCTGCTGCACGACGTCCTCGTGACGCTCGGCCTTTTCTCGCTCACCGGGCGGGAGATTTCGCTCGCGGTCATAGCGGCGTTCCTGACGATTGTGGGTTACTCCCTGAACGACACCATCGTCGTCTTCGACAGGATCAGGGAGGACCTTCGCAAGTATCACAGGCAGCGCTATGATGAGGTCGTCAACGCGAGTATCAACGAGACGCTGTCGAGAACCGTCATCACCTCGCTGACGACGCTTGTCGTTATCCTGTTCCTTTTCTTCCTGGGCGGGGAAGTCCTCAGGGACTTCTCGTTCGCGCTCCTTATCGGCGTGGTCGTGGGTACGTATTCTTCGATTTTCGTCGCGAGCCCGATCCTGGTGGAGTGGAACAAAAAATCGCCCGCGAAACGCCGTTAGACTGTACATAGATACTGTACATTAAAGGCGACAGGATTATCCATTTCTGGACACCAATCCGGCAATATGTATTATAGTGATATTGTAATGCCCTATTTTACAACGTATTGGAGGGGGAGAATGGCGATCGGCGGCTGGCACGGCGCTTGCTCTATAGAGGAGGCAGCCTGATCATGAGTTGGGTACTCAAAGCCAGCGCGGTCTCCCTTCTCATTGGGGTGATGATGACGGGTCTGTGTGGGGGGGAGGAGAACCGCCGGGGAGTCACCGAAGAGAGCCCCGAACCAGTTAGTGACGCGGGGGCCGGAACCAAAACTCGCGAAGAGCTCACGCTCGAATCGCAAAAGGCAAAGGGTTCTCAAGAGGTGGCGCGTGAGGCGCTCGAAGTGCTGGGTGCGATCGAGGAGGGGTGGCGGAAAAGCAGCGCCAGGCCATTCGGCACACACCTCGGCAAGGCGAAGGTGAGGATTGACCTTGGGGAGGGCGGACCGCGCGGCGGGCTTTTTACCAGGAGCCAGGCTTACTACCTGCTCAGCGATTATCTGGACGATTTCCAAACGGTCGAACTCAGAGTCGACAAGACATCCACTGAGACCAGATCGGGATCGAGACCGTATATTCTCTTCGAGAGAGCCTACCGCACGAAAGATGGCGCCGGGAGAAGACAGGTCGTCTTCGTGTCATTGAGCCGGGAAGACGACAGGTACATCATCTCTGAACTGAGAGCCATCCCATCTAAATAGGTCCCCCGCTCTCCGCGTCAGGCAGGGTTGGCTGTGTTGCGAAAACGGCTCGTTCTCGTTCTCGAAATTCTGCTCTTCGCGGCGGCGCTGCTGGATGTGTCCACCGGATGGACATATCTTCCGGCCTACGCGGCTGCCGCGCTTCTCGCGGCCGGCATCATCGGAATCATCGTGGCGCGCGGTTGGACGCGCTTCGCCTGGTTCGCGCTTCTGGCCGTGGCCTTCGCAATCCACCTCTCTTACGCCGAATACACGCGCCATGAGGCGCGGAACTGGGATAGGGTCCGGGCGGAAAAGGCCGCGGGGGCGCTTGAGAGGTCTCTGGAGGCCATCGGCGGGATCTCGGATGAAGTGACGGGCCTGGCCCGCAGGGCCGCCCGGAACGCGTCGATCCGGGAAGGGCTTGAAAACCGGGACTATCGCAGAGCGTTCTCGGCCCTCGAGTCGCTGGTTCCGTCGGGGAGAAACTCCGCCGGCCCGCACGGGCTGGTGCTATCCGATGGCTCCGGCCGGGTCGTCGCCTGGGCCGGAAGGCTTCCGGGAGGGCTCGAGAACAGCGATGCGGCAGGCGGCGCGGAGCTCCTCAGGTTCTTCGAGAGCACAACGGGCTACTGGCTCGAAGCGACCGCCCCGGTTGAGACAGATGGCGGGCCGCGGGGAAGCGTGTCGGCCTTCGGCATGATAGAGGCCCGGTATCCCGGGGTGCTGCCCCATGGCATCGACCGGCCTCTCTCGGAATACCTCTCCGCCGCGGTCGGTCATACCGTCACTTTCAGCCCGGCAGACGTAGAGCCCCCCGATGGCGGCGGCCGGTTCGCCGTGTCAGAAGCGGTTGAGCTCGCCGGCGGCGAGATGGCCGGCACGCTCACGGTGGAGGGGCGCGATATCGCTCAGGAGGAGCATCTCCTCAGGCAGCGGGGCCTGCGCCTGGCCTCCGTCATCGTGCTGGCGGTGCTCATAATGGGCTATGCGCGGCTGGCGAGGAGGCTGCTGGGGCCGCGCCTGGCCAGGGCCACGCCCCGGAATCTCGTACTCTTCTCTATCATGCTGGCGGGTTTCAGGTTCGGTCTGTCGGCCTTGAGGATACCGCTGGGCCTGTCATATATCGAACCGTTTTCACCCTATTATTACGCAACCCATGCGCCCGGGGGGATTCTCCGGTCTCCCGCCGACCTCGCCATCACGGCTCTGCTCGCATGCCATGGCGCGACCATAGTCATAGCCGCCTGGATAAGGCGCTCGAGGCAGCGTGGGGGAAGCCCTCGCGCCGGGGGCATCGACAGGCTGCCCGATATCATGTTCGGCCTCGTCGCCGCCGCGCTGGCCTCCGCATTCGTCGCCGCATCCAACCATCTGCTGGCCACGGTGTATGCGGATACTTCCATGAGTCTCCTCTCGCTGTCGCCGGTCACCCCTTCATGGCCCGACCTGACAATGAAGGCGGGGCTCTTCCTCACGGCGGTCGCCGTTTTGCTCACGGGCTCGCTCATAGTGGCCCGGGCTGTAGACGCGCTCCGGCGGGGGCTTTCGGCGGGTGCGGGTCTGCGCGGGCCTGCCGGCGCGGCCGCCATCGCCTTCTATGCCTTCACGGCCGGCTTCGCTTTCATGGGCGCCGGCTGGTATGTGCTTGTGCCGGCTTCTCTCTGCCTGTTCGGCGCCGTCGTTATCGATGCCATGCGGCAGCGTAACCTCGACCCCGGCTTCGCGGGTCCCGGTGTGGGTCTCGTGGCGCTCACCGTGGGTTTCGTGCTCGGGGCCTCGCTTCTGCAGTTCCCGCATGCCATAAATGACTTCTATTCGCATGAGAAGGAAGCTATCGAGCTGGCTGCCGGCGGTGTCGGTCTTCACGCCGATGAGTGGAAGGCGTCGGTGCTCGACGGCACAGTCGGCGCCATTTCCGAGGACAGGGGTATCAGGGAAGCCCTCAAGCGGCAGGATACGGATTTCAATGCCGAGGCCCTCAGGCTCTGGGCGAGCACCTTCGTCTCGAAGGCGAGGAGCCCATCGGGCGTCTACATACTGGATGAAATCGGACATGAGCTCGGCAGGTTCTCGGTGGAGGACGTGGGTGAGTTCGGCGAGCTCGAAGGCCTGGTCCGCGAAGCCAGGCTCTCGCCGGTGCCGACGCGCCTTACCAGAAGAACGACCATCGGCGGCCGGGTGGTCGATCTGTATCTCGGCGTCGCGCCGGTGATGGAGGGCGACCAGTACCTGGGCGGGGTCATAGTCTCCATGCCCTATTTCTACGGCGACCTCGAGTCCATAGCCGGGCTCAAGACCACGTTCTTCGAAGCCGTGTCGGCGTTTCCCGCCGACCGCCGGTCCACCCGCGCCTATCAAGCGACGCGCATTTCGAATATGCGGATCATCGAGAGCACCGCGGCCGACTTCGAGGTGGGGAGCCGCGTTGCCGAACTCGAAGGCACGGCCGGGCATGCGGGAAGCTGGATAAGCCACCGCGTAGCCGGCAGCTCGCTCGAGTCCTACTTCTGCCCCGTCGAAGGCGACGCCGACGGCGTTCTCTTCAGCCTGAGGCGGCTCACGCTCAGTGAAAAGGCCGTCTTCTTCATGGTCGTGACCGTGACCAATCTGCTCTTCGCCGTGCTCATCATGCTCATCGTCGGGCTGGTCACCGTGGTGAGGCGGCTCGCGCGGGCCGCGCGCGGCCTCCCGTACCCGGGGTTCAGATGGAGCTTTGCGAGGCGCCTGGCCCTGGCGTTCGTCCTCATCGCTACAGTCCCGACGCTCATACTGGGGGCGACGAGCCGGGGTTACCTCAGGGAGCGCCTGCGCGAGGTGATGGAATCCAAGGCGGGAGAGAGCCTCAGGCTGGCGAAGCTGTCGCTCGAGAGGCTTGTCATGGATGAAGCCATGCACCTGGCGCAGAACCCCATACTGATCGACGAGCTCAGCGAAGAGCCGTCGATCCTGGCCATGCTGGTGAGCCCGGAGGTCAGCGCGGCCGTGTTCGACGCGGAGGGGACGAGCCTTGCGAGCTTCGGCGACCCCCAGGTGCCGCTCGACCTGGTGGCGGCGGTCATCGGTTCGGGCCGCTCGTTCTACTATTACGACGTCGAAGAGCACATCAGCGGCAAAGCAGTAGTCCCCGTGCGCGACATGCTCTTCCCGGACAGGATACGCGGCTGCGCGGTGGTTTCGCGCCGCATCGACGACCGCGTCGCGAGAGACATATCCCAGCAGCTGGGCAGGGACGTCAACTTCTACCGGGCACCCGCGCTGGAGGCGACGAGCAAGCGCGAGGTGTTCGTGGCCGAACTCATGCCGGACCGCGTCTCACCCGACGCCTATGTAGAGTGTTTTCTGGGTGGGAGGGAAGTCTATTACGCGTGGGAGAGAATCGAGTCCACCGACCTCGTCGTGGGCTACAGCCCTTTGAGGGAGGTCGGGGGCAGGCCGGTTGGAGCCGTATCGGTTCCGCTCGTCTTCGCGAAGGATGACGTGGGGAGACAGCTCGAGTGGACGGTATCGGCCATATCGTACCTGCTCATCGTCATCATCGGGATCGTGTTCGCTGTGGGGCTGGTCGTCGCCCGGCGCATCTCCACGCCCATAAGGCGGCTCATACAGGGGACGATGAGAGTGAGTTCGGGCGACCTGAGTTTCACGATACCCCGCACAGGCGACGATGAGATCGGCGACCTCATCTCGTCATTCAACAAAATGACGACGGCCCTCGGCAGGAGCAGGAGCGCCCTCAACGAGCGGAAGCGGTACATCGAAACCATATTGAGCAATGTCGGCGCCGGCATAGTGTCGACGGACAGGCGCGGGCGGATCGCCGCTTATAACAGCGCCGCGGAGCGGATCCTGAACGTCAAGGGCAAGAACGCGAGAGGCAGGGACGCCAGGGGCCTGTTTTCCAAGTCGGGCGCCGGCGGGCTCGCCGACGTTATGCGACATCTCGACAGGGAGGACATGGTCAGGAGGGAGATCAGTTTTGCGCGCCGCGACGGCACGGTCATGACGCTGAGGGCGGTCGGCTCGAGAATGAGAGACTCCCGCAGGAGGACGCTCGGCAAGGTCATAGTGTTCGAAGACATAAGCGGCCTCATCAGGTCGAAGAAGCTGACCGCCTGGAGCGAGATGGCCAGGAGGGTCGCGCATGAGATCAAGAACCCGCTGACGCCCATGAAGCTCTCGGCCCAGCAACTTCTCCGGGCCCGCCGGGACGGAAAGGACGACTTCGACGACATCCTCGAAGACGGCGTCGCCATAATCATAGAGCAGATCGAGTCCCTGCGCCGCATCGCAGTCGAGTTTTCCCAGTTCTCGCGGATGCCCGAGCGCAGGGTCGAGTCAACGGACCTCAACGAAATCGTCAAAGACAGCCTGGCCCAGTACGAACGCGCCCTGGCGTCATCTGTGGAAATCACCAAGGACCTGGGGGCCGGGATCCCGCCGGTGGACGTGGACCGGGACGAAATCAAGCGCGTGTTCCTCAACATGATCGAGAATGCGGTGCAGGCGATGCCAGAGGGCGGCACGCTGCATGTCGCTTCGGCAGTCGGCGGGCCGGAGAGAGCGGACACGGAGTACCGGTTCACGGCTTCCAGCCGGGCCGCCCATGATGAGCGGCTCAGAGACTACGCCGAAGTCACGTTCTCAGATAACGGCTGCGGCATCCCGGAGGCGAATCTGGACAGGCTCTTCGAGCCCAGCTTCTCCACCAAGACCCAGGGCTCGGGTCTCGGCCTGGCCATATCGAAGGGCATAATGGACGCCTACGGCGGTGAGATCGTCGTCGAGAGCCAGGAGGGGAAGGGCACGCGGGTACACGTAAGGGTGCCGTACCGCAGACAGACTACTCCGGGACGCCGGCCTCGAAGAAGAGGTAGTAGAAGGAAACGTCCCCCCCGCCGGGAATGATCTCGAGCTGGTGTACTCCGAACTTGGGATTGTCGACGATCTGATACGGGATGGAGTACTGCAGGTGAATCTGGGGCCTGCCCTGCTGGTCGCCCATGACGTCCTTTCCCCATGACGCCTTGTCCAGGTAAGACCGGTCCTGCTTGATGAGTACCACGGGCTTCAGGCCCAGCTCGAAGGCCGGCAGTATCCACACGGCCTTGCCCCTGTATATTATGCGGATATGATTGTCCAGCCCGCCCACCGAATCGCTGTGGGCGACGAAAAAGTCTCCCACCTTCCACTTGCCGTCCAGGAACACGACGTCCCTGGTCCTGTCCCTTGCGTCCGCGTAATCCGCGAACTGGTCATACAGGCTCGATTCGGCATTGGCTATGTTGCCGGGCGCGTGGCCCAGTATGATCATGGGCGTCGGCTGGAGCAGGTGGGCGCCGGGGTCATCCCACGGTTTCATGGGCTTGGAGATGAGCGGCAATATGACGCCCGGTTGCAGGCGTTTGAGTTCATCCTGTATGGCGCGCTCGGCGTCCGCGTAGACTTGCCCGCCGGACAGGGCGCTGGCGATCCTGCCGTCGGGCCGGATCAGCACGAAAGCCGGCAGACGGGTTATACCGTAGAGGTCATAGACCTCCCGGTCCATGTCCATTCCGACGGGCAACTTGAGGTCGGCGCGGCCGATTATCTCGGTGGCGTTGAACGTGATCCGGGAGGGCTCGAAGAAGGGCGTGTGAATGCATGCTATCCGGAGGCCGTCCCCGTTGTATCTCCTGTCCCATTCCCGGGCGTAGCGAAGCGTGTTGAGGTCGGTGACCATGCCGCCGTCGTAGAAGACCAGGAGCGTCGGGTGGCCGAGATAATCGGCCAGCGCTATGGAATCGGCGTAGACGCACTCGCGGATGACGAAGTCGGGCGCAGTCTCAAGGTCGCCCTCCGCGGCGGCGGCCCCGGCCAGCAGCGCGCATAAGAGGGTACACAAAACCATCTGAGCCGTCATGTTCTTGATTCTCATATGAATATCCTAACAAATAATGCGACCATGACAATACCAAATAGTTCCCGGCCGGCAGCGCCTGTGGTAGTATATGCGGCGAACCCGGCCTCAACGTCCGGCCGGCGGGAGAAAAAACCATGTCGCCCGGGATACCCCAAGACCTGCGAGCCTTCATCGCCAACATGCCCAAGGCCGAGATCCATCTTCACCTGGAGGGGGCGATCCCCATTGAGACCCTCTATGGTTTCGCAAGGCGCGCGGGGGCGCGCTCGGGTATCGGGAGCATCGAGGACCTCAAGGCGAAGATGGCCTACCGGGATTTCAGTCACTTCATCGAGGTATGGACCTGGAAAAACACCTTCATCCAGGGCTATGCGGATTTCGAGACAATCGCCTACGAGGTGCTCCGGTCGCTCAGCCGGGAGCACATCCGTTACGTGGAGGCCCACTACTCGCCGGGGGACTACTACATGCAGGGCCTCAAGACCGACGGCATCACCGAGAGCGTTCTGGCCGGCGCGGCCCGTGCCCGGTCGGATTTCGGCATAAGATGCGGGCTCATAATAGACCTCGTGCGGGACCACGGGCCCGATGTAGGCATGGTCCGCCTCAAGGAGGCGACGCCGTACCTGGGAAAGGGGGTTGTCGCCGTCGGCCTGGGGGGCAGCGAAGCGGAGCATCCCCCGGCCGCCTACGCCGGCGTCTACCGGGCTGCCCGCGACCGCGGTTTTCACCTCACAGCGCATGCGGGTGAGGTTGCCGGGCCGGAGTCCATTCGCGATGCCGTGATAGAGCTCGGCGCCGAGCGCATAGGTCATGGCGTGAGGGCGAGTGAGGACCCTGAAGTGGTCGCGCTCCTCCGGGCAAGGGAAATCCCACTCGAGATGTGCGTTATCAGCAATGTGCGCACCGGCGTCATAAGGTCGGTCGCCGAGCACCCGGTCAGGCGTTACTTCGACGACGGCCTGGTCGTAACGGTGAACTCGGACGACCCGGTCATGTTCGACACCACGCTCACCACCGAGTACCTCGCCCTTGCGGGCGAGCTGGGATTCAGCCGCGAGGAGATAGAAGAGGTCGCGCTGAACGGGGTGCGCTCGAGTTTCCTTCCCGGCGAGGACAGGGCGCGAATGCTGGACGAGTTCGAGACTGAAATGGCGCGCCTGTGAACCCGGGCGCCTAGAGAACCGGTACCTTGCAGTTGCGTACGGCGCCGCCCAGGGTGGCCGATATGAAGTAAATCCCCCCGGGCAGCCTGGCCATGCCCGGAAGTTCGCGGCCGAGGTCGACCAGCACCCTCTCATCGCCCTTGTAGACCCTTGAGGCTTGGATTAGCCTTCCGCGGACGTCATAGAGTGAGAGGCCGATAACGCCCATGCGCTCGGACGTGACGGCCGCCACCGTTCTTCCCCGGTCGTCCAGCATGATATCGAGCTCGAAGTCGAGGGGCGCGCGCCGGTCCACGCGGGCCAGCACCCTG
>CAZSBE010000104.1:5889-9926 GCA_964604955.1 uncultured bacterium | reverse complement strand
TTGCGCGTTATAGTAGGCATGGTCATCAGAAATGATCGTAAAGGTAAACGTGCTCGAACCTGAGGGGACAGCACATGCACGGCTTGGCGTTGGCGCTCACGTGGAACGTGAGCGAGAAGAGTATCCCTTCTCCCTCCAGCGGATAGGCGCTGGCAGAAGTGACGCTGATGCAGCTGGGCCCGCACGCTCCGCACGTGAGATTGGACCAGCCGGAAGCCGCCATCACGACGCCGGGCTGGCATCCGACATACTGGAGAAGCCCCGCCGGAAGTTCGCACCAGCATATCTCCATGTCGAAAGCCAGGACGCCCCAACCCGACACATTGGAGACCCGTATGGGAACGCGCACGTCCTGACCCGGGTTGGCGAGAGCGTCGCCTATGTCGACGAAGATGCAGTCATCGAGTTTGCCCCCGGTCTCCGCCGCGGACACGGGCAGTGCAATACCGATGGCCATTACAACTGCAGCGAGGATGAAGCCTGATCTCCGCAGCATAATAGTGTACCTCCTTGTTCTACCTTATTGATGGATACACATCTGTTAGCGTGAATCCCCCCGGGTGGATGATGATAGCGGCTCGCCTCCTTTCCCTGCCCCACGCAATCGAGGAGAAGTCTGTTTCCTTGACATGTCGAGAACGGGCGTGGTTCAGGCAGTGCCCCTCACGGCCCGGTCGTCGCACCGAACAGGCGCAGCATATCAGATATACTGAATTGTGTCAAAGCGGATAATTGCAAGTTTTAGCAAAAAAGCAGGGGGCATGCACACGGGGTGCATGCCCCCTGCTGTATCCGTCCGGCACCGGGGGCCGGGTTATCGTCCAGGGCCCTATCTGAGAAGCACCAGCTTCTCCGACGCCCGGAAGTCGCCTGCCGACATCCGCACGAAGTACACTCCCCTGGCGACGGCGCGGCCGGAGGAATCCGTCCCGTCCCAGGCCAGGCTGTGAATCCCTGCCGCAGCATGGTCGTCATACAGGGTCCGCACCAGCTGCCCGGTCACATCATAAATGTCTATCTTCACGCCGGTGGCCGAGGGCAGGGCGAACTTGATGGTGGTCCCGGTCGAGAACGGGTTCGGCGACACCGGCCCGAGCGTGAGCCCGTGCACCTCGCCCGGCCAGTCCCTGTCCACGATCTTGGCCGCCGGCACGCCCTCGTTGAGCAGGGCATCTGAAATCATGACCCTGGGCTGTACGACCGGCAGGGGCATCTTCTTCTTCTTAAAGACCATCATTATGATCTTGCCGCTCCCGTCGACGCACTGGTCCCCGGCTATGGCTATGAGCAGCCTGCCCGGGTCGGGTTCGAAATACGCCGACGCGAAAGCGCTCGTGACTCCCATTGCATAGACGTCGTCTACCTCCAGCGTCTCGTCATCGAAGAGTATCTCGAACTCTGCGGCGCAGATGCCCGTAGCCGGCCTCATTCTTATGGGGACCTCAACGTACTCATCGTAATGCGTCGGCACGCCGAGAAATACCGGCACCTCTTCGACATCGGCCGGAGGAGGAGGCAGCGGACCGGAAACGTCGCCGAGAAGAATGCCGATGAAGTCGACCTGCTTGTCGCAGTCCCATGAGCACTCCTCTTCGCTGCGCACGAAAGTCCAGTAGTACGGGCATCCCCACCCGTCGATCTTCTCGACCACGTACTGGAGAATGAGGGACGCGTCATATGCCCCGAGGCCCCCGGCGCAGCTCACGTCGCCTGCGACCTTCTGAGGATAGACCGTGCCGCCCGGATTCGTCATGAACGGGCAGCCCTCGAGGTCCAGCGCGCCCACGGTGTACTGCAGAACCAGCGAGGCGTCATATGCCCGGATGTTCCCGGGGATTGGAGGATGGTCGGCATTGACACAGAACGGACACTCATAGACCGGGGGCAGGCACTCGAAGGAGTAGTAGCCCGCCTCGTCCGTCACGCGGCCGCCCATGGGCTGCCCGCACCAGGAAAGAAGCACGTCCGCGCCCTCGATCGGGTGGGTACGTACGACGCCGCCGTTCTCGTGGCAGTACCAGTTGTATACGTAACCGTAGACGCTGCAGGAGCTCATGCAGACCTCGCAGTCCACGGGGCAAACCGGCATCGGCTCCTGGAAGGAGTTCATGGCTATGGCGCCGAAAGTGAGGCTGCAGCACTCGCAGGGGGCCGCGCCCTCGAGCATGGAGAAGTAGAGATAGAAGATGTCGCCCGAGTCGGCAAGGGCCTCGGGGCCGCCGGCGAAAATTGTGACGCAGTAGTCACCCGTGCGCTCGCACGCGAAGTAGTCCCAGTTCGCGTCTTCCAGCACTGGACCGATCCCGCAGCCGTCATAGACCATGAAACCGCCCTGGCCCTCGCACCAGCAGACCTCAACCATCATATTGTCGACTCCCCAGCCGTCGAAGTCGCCCGCCGAAACGGGGACCTCTATCTGGGCGTAGGGCTGGACATTGTTCAGACATCCCATCTTGACATCGATGCACCCGCCGGGCAGCACCCTGATGCAGACATTCTGCGTGGCGTAAATGGCGCCGTCGCCGATGGCGCAGATATCGAAGCAGTAGAGGCCCGGAGGCGTTCCGTCGGGGACTTTGAGCGTGATGTCGAAGTGGAGTTCATGCGCCTCGTCCAGTACGATGTTGTAATAGGCCTCGGGATCGACGTCGATGAGCCACTGCGCGAAATCGGGGTCGCAGACCTCGAGAGTCATGCGGTCGATCTCGGTGAACTGCTCGCTGATTATGGCGGCGATATAAGATGGAAGGTCCTGCCCGCCGGGCACCGTGCCGTCCGGGTTGACCTCGAACGCGTCGCCGCCGGTACGGGCCGCCCAGCAGTCCCATAGCGCCAGATTGGTCGCCGAAAGACCGTTATACATAGCCAGAAGCACGATATTGTCGAGCGCCATCGCGGTAATCACATCGAGAATCTCGAGGTCGTCGGCGTTCCCGACGATGCCGTCGCGGCCCGGGTCGGCGCCCCTCGTCCCGCTCCCGCCGATACATGCGCGGTAATCGCAGTCATGCGGCACGTTGTCGCCCCAGAGCACAACCATCTTGGTCGAACCATCCCGCCAGCCGATGGCAGCGTCGGCCGTGGCCTCGTACAGCACCCTGCTGTAGGACTCGGGACCGTCCGCGCCGTCGCCGAGGGTGAGCCCGTTGATGGCGCCGTGCACCGCCGGGAGGTTACCCGTCAGAACCTGGTTCAGCATGTACGGGCTGTCGCCGACAGCAGGGTTACCATAGGCTTCGGCATACCCGCAGAAGGAATAGAAAGCCGGATAGTCCTGATGGGATATGACGCCGAAATAGGTGTCGGGAATCAGCGCCCTTACCGAATCCATGATCGCGGCGGCGTTGTTCTTCACTTCGGCGATCGCGTTACCCATGCTTCCGGTGAGGTCGAAGGAGAACAGGATATCCCCCTGTGCCGGAGTCACGTCCTCGGGAAGATAGAGAATCTTATGCTCTATGATCGACTCGCCCGCCTGGAGGGTCGCTCTCAAGGTATCCGGCACGAGATAGGCATGGTCGACCAGCTGGGTGGAGCGGTCGACGTGCTCGGGATATTGACGGTCGGGCAGGTCGGCCCGGTAGCCGACAAACTCTCCCTGGCCGTATCTATCAACGTCTACGAGGTCTTTCCGTCCCTCGATTGCGCCGGAGATCACGGGCAATGACGCGACTACCATGACAATGAGCAGGGCCGAAACCAGGATATGGCATTTCACGGAAAGCTCTCCTTTCCCGTTCCGGAACGCAGAGGGATACCGAAAGCAGCTTCCCGACGGCTCAATCCGCGCCCCGATTGCGTAGTATTGAAGCACAAGTATACAGGGGAACTGGCCCCTTGTATCGGCAGGGTATTGTAGCACGACTCAGGCGCAAATGTCAATATATTGTACGTAATGTCACAATACGGGAAATCGTGGTGCTGACCGCGCAGGAATGACGTTGCCAAGTCAATCAGAAATAAGCCGAGCCGGCGATTTTGAGATATAGCGGGCCGGATTTTGGAAAAACGGAAACCTACCTCAGAATGCAGACCTT
>CAZSBE010000104.1:0-5789 GCA_964604955.1 uncultured bacterium | reverse complement strand
CCGCCGTCCTCAGCCGGGCGGTCGACGCCCACCGTGGTGATGAATACATACCCGCCGTCGGTGGATACCGACGGTATGCCCTCATTCAGAATGTAATGGTGCAGTCCGAGGTACATGCTGGAATCCGACGGCGCCGTATCCAGAACGCGGACGCCCACGCTGACGAACAACCCCTGGCCCGAGAGCGGCTCCGTTCCCGCGCTGGCCACCCTGAGGGAGTCCTCGCCTTCGATTATATGCCAGGTGGGGGCCATCCAGGGCCCGGCATCCGTGATGGCTCCATCGCTGGTAACGCCTACTATGCCTATGAAGGTGGAATCAAAAGAGATGACAAACTGGTAGGAATAGACATTCGAATCCGTAATGTCGGTCGACCATACCGGGATCCACAGCGTGTCACCCCTGCCGGCCGTAGTATCGGGAATCGACATGTTTACCGCAGAAGCGCCCGCGCTCGAGGCCATGAACAGCACGGCGGTCAAACAGACGCCGGCCCAAGTCAATCCTGTCTTTAACATTATACCCTCCCCTGACCGGTCCCCCGGCGCCCAGTGGCTTCAAGCCGCTATCTCGCATAACAGCATAATGAGATTATCAGAAATCCCTTACGAAATCAACCAATATGCATTTCCGGGCCGCAAAGAAAAGGGCAGGTTCCTAAGAACCTGCCCTTCCCGGGTTAGAGTTAAGGCCTGCTATTTGAGAAAGACGAGTTTCTCGGTGGCCGAGAACGAACCCGTTTCCATTCTGCAGAAATAGACGCCTCTCGCGACCCTGGCCCCCGAGTCATCGCGGCCGTCCCAGGAGATCTGGTGGACACCCGCTGCGACCTCTCCGCTGAAGACGTCGCGCACGACCTGGCCGTGCACGTTGTAGATCTTGAGCGAAACGCCGGCGGCCTTGGGCGCGCTGTAAGTTATAACGGTACCGTCGGCAAACGGGTTCGGCGTTACCGGGCCGAGCCCGAATCTGACGATTTCGGCGTCGTAGTCATGGCCCTCAATGGTACAGGGCGGATCGCCCTCATTGAACAGCGCTTCGTCCAGGCCCACCGAATTCTGCGCCACGGGCACGATGAGGCCGTTCTTCTGGAACGTCACCATCGCCACCCTGCCACCGCCCGAGAAGCTATCGGAACCGGCCATCGCCACCATGACCGAACCCCCGAGGTCGTTATGCGCCACGCTGAAGGCCGACGCGACCCCCGCGGTCTCGACCGAGACGAGGGTGAGTTTGGCGGCGTCGTAATTCATCAGGAATTCTATCGAGAACACGTCTGTCGTCTCCCTGACCTTGACGGGTATCTCAACGAAGCCGACCGGGCCGTTGTAATAGTGCCTCGGTATGCCCAGCTTGATGTAGCCGGTGGGCAGCACCGGGGCAGGCATAGGACCCGAAACGTCACCCTTGAGAACGCCGATGAAGTCCAATTCATCCGGACACTCGGGCGTGCAGTACTTATCGGGCACCCAGACGTACGGGGGACACCCGGAGAACTCGGCGATCAGGCCCACGACATGCTCGAGTATCAGGTCCGCGTCAGCCTCCAGAATGCTGCTGCCGCAGTCGACATCGGCCGCGACCCTCTGGGGCAGGGCGACATAGCCAAAGTCGAAGGGGCACTTCTCAAGCAGATCATACCCCTTGAGGAACTGGAGGATCAGGGAGGCGTCATACGCCGAGATCCAGCCGTCGGGGAAATCCACCTCGCCCGGCTCGACGCAGTACTCGCAGCCGCCGCCGTTCAGTCCGCGCGGCTCGTTGTTGAGCGGGGCGAGACATTCAAAGTTGTAGTAGCCGGACTCGTCGGTATACGTCGTCGCAAGGGGCGGGGTCGGCGGCAGGTTGATATCGCCGCAGCGCAGGTTGACGATCATCTCCACGCCGGGGATCGGGTCGGTCAGGACCGGGTCCCCCCCGCTGTCGTCGCAGTACCAGTTGTTGACGTAGCCGTCGACCTGGCAGCTGGCCAGGCATACGGAGCCGTCCTCCGGACATATTTCGATGAACTGGGAGTTGTTGAAGTTGATGGACGCGAAGATCACGTTGCAGCACTCGCACGGGAGGGCTTCCTGGTTGATAGCGAAGTCGATGTAGAAGAGCGTGCCGCTGCCTACGAGAGGCTTCTCGGACTTGGCCACGAAGCTCAGGCAGTTCCTGCCCGTGCCGGAGGCGTTGACCTCGAGGTCGTTCTCGCTCATCATCGAACCCGGAGCGAAGCCTGCCAGCGTTATGGGCGAGTCCTTGTCGGGACACCAGCAGATGTCCAGGTCGACGAGGTTTATGCCCCATCCGTCCGTCTCCTGCACCGTCACCGGCACGCGCACGACCTCGCCGGCATTGCCGGTTGCGTCGCCTATGCCTATCTCGAAGCACTCGTCCGGCCTCACGTGGATACAGACATTCTGCCTGGCGTAAACGGCGCCGTCACCGACAGCGCAGATCTCGAAGCAGTAGTCGCCGGGCTCGGTGCCTTCCGGCACCGCGATGGTGATGGTGAACGGGAAGTTGTGATCCTGGTCCAGGACCACATCTATATACGCGTCCGGGTCGACGTCTATGAGCCAGTCCGCATACTTCTCATCGCAAACCCGGAGCGTGAGGTTGTGGATTTCCTTGAACTGCCCGGTGATCGCAGCGACTATGTAATCGGTGATATCGACGTCGCCGACCACGGTGCCGTCGGGATTGAGTTCGAAGGCCTCACCGCCGGTCCTGCCCGCAAGGCAGTCCCAGAGCTTGAGCCTGTTGGCCGAGAGGCCGCTGTACATCGACACGAGCGTTATGCCGGCGTCGTCCATGGCGTCTATGACCTTAAGTATCTCCAGGTCGTCGCCGTTGCCCGCGACCGCGTCGGGGCCCGGGTCCGGGCCCGTCGTTCCGGCCAGACCGTTGCAGTCGCCGTAATTGCAGTCATGCGGAACGTTGTCTCCCCACTGGATGACTATCTTCTTGGCATCCGGCCTCCAGAGTATTCCCCTGTCGGAGTAGGTCGCGTGAAGCGCGCGGCTGTATGACTCCGGCCCGTCGGCGCCGTCGCCCAGGGAGAGCCCGTTGATGGCATTATGCACGGAGACGATGTCGGAGGTCATCGGCCTGTTGAGTGCATACGGAGTATCGCCGTCCGCCGGGTCGCCGTACTGCGCGCCGTACCCGCACCCGCTGTAAGCGCCCGGATAGTCCTGATGGGATATGACGCCGAAATAGGTATCGGGAACCAGCGCCCTTACGCCTTCCATGATGTCGATGGCGTTCTTCTTGACCTCTTCGAGCTCGCCTCCCATGCTCCCCGTGAGGTCGAAACATATCAGTATGTCGGCCTTGGACGGAAGCTCGTCCTTGGGGATGAAGAGGAGCTTATCCTCGACGACGGCCTGGCCCGGGCTGAGCCAGACGTCCAGGGACTCTGGCGTGAGAGTCGCGCCGAGCGGCGCCCCCCCGAGAAGTGGAGCCGGCCTGTACGCCGGATAGGCCCTCATGGGCACCTTGGGGCTGAAGCCGTTTCCATCCGGCTGGTAATCCGCTACCTGATCATAGGTAGCCTCCGTGGCGAGAATCGAAACAGCCGAAACCGCCACGACCGAGAGCACGACCAGGGTATATAGATGTACCCTGCTAACAGTACTCCGCTGCATTGTCTCCTCTCCTTTCCACAACATAGGTGGTTTGCCGACCGAAGCATCGGTGACACGCCGCTACCGGCACGTCCCCTTTAGCAACTCTCAGTCGAAGACACCTCCTCGTTCGTGAAATCGTCGGCTGTTCCCGCTTTGCTGGCCTGACTATTGACTTCACCGTAATATGCAAAAATCCATGGACTATTCGATTTTGTGCACGTCCGTGTGGAACCACTTCCCAACGCGAGGTCTTACTTGATCTCTCCCGAACAATTAAAGTTTATCATAAGTCTTGAGATATGTCAACTGATCGGGGGGGCATAATGCAGCGGCCGGGCAGATTCAGTTGCCGCTACAGGCGGGGCTCCGCCAATCCCTTGTCTTCCAAGGAGTTAGCATGGAGGCAGCGGGCTCAAAAAACGGAACCGGGGCCCCTGGGTTTTACCCTCAGAGCCCCGGTTCTCAATAAGGCAACATCCTTATTGCCTTAAGGTTAACCAAGACCTACTTCAGCATGACGACTTTCTCGGTGGCCGTGAAGCCAGCCGTTTCCATCCTGCAGAAGTAGACGCCCCTTGCGACCCTGGCGCCGTTATCGTCCGTACCGTCCCAGTTCACACTGTGATGGCCGGCGGCTACCTGGCCGTTCTCGAGCGAACGCACGAGCTGACCGTTAACATTATATATGGCCAGCATGACGTTTGCGGCTTCAGGCAGGCTGAACCTGAGAGCCGTCTGTTCCGTGAACGGATTCGGCGACGCGGGCATGAGGTCGAGCCTCCAGACTTCCTTGCCCTGTTCGTGGTCAAGGATGACCATTTCAGGGTTGCCCTCGTTGAACATGCCGTTATCGATCGACACACGCGGACTCACGGTGGGAACCAGAGGCCGGTTCTTGAGGAAGGTGACCATGGCCACCCTGCCCGAACCATTTATGGGCCCTGACCCGGCCATCGCGATGAGAAGGTCACCGTTCACGGCATTGAAGCCGGACATGAACCCGCTTGCAATGCCGGCAGATGCAACGTCCATCACCGTGAGATCACCCGCGTTGAACTTGAGGTCGAACTCGATGGAGTAAACATCGGCCACGTTCTGTACGAGGATCGGCACTTCGACCTTATCGGCAAAATGTCTCGGGATGCCTATCTTGGCGTTGGCTGTGGACGCCGGCGCCACAAGGTCCGCTCTCTGAACTCCTGATACGTCGCCGATGAAGACCCCGACAAACTCGAAGAAGAACGGGCACGCGGGAGCGCAGTTAGTACACGAGTTGACTATGTACCACGCCCACGGGTCGGGGCACGGGAACGCCGGTATCGCCCCGGTGACGTACTGCAGGATCAGCGACGCATCGTACGCCGTGATGAGATCCGAGCAGTTGACGTTCGCCGCGACCCGCTGCGGATAGACCGTCTGGGTCACGAACGGTTCCTGGTCGTCATCGCACACTTCGAACTCACAGGCCGTGAGGTCCAGGCCGCAAACCACGTGCCGGAGCACCATCGAGGCGTCATACGCCGTGATCAGGCCCTTCGGGACCGGGCAGAAGTCGATGTCGACGCAGTAATCGCAGTCGTCCATCGGCGGAAGGTCGCCGAAGAAGAACTCGCCGTCGGCGTCCGTGAAGCCGGTCTGGAGAGCGCCGTCACAGTCGTGCAGGTGCATCCTCACGCCCTCGAGCGGGCGCCAGCGATACCAGTCGCAGCACGGGTCGTTGTCGCACCACCACATGTACACCGAACCGCCGATGCCGCAGTTCTCGATGCAGACCCAGCCGCAGTCGAGACAGACCTCAAGCGGATTCTCCGGGTCGTACACATTGGCGTAGGTGAAGCAGATGTCGCAGCACATGCCCGGCTTGGCGTTCAGGCTGATGTGGAACTTCAGATAGAACAGAACGCCTCCGCCCACGAGCGGTCCCGCACCCGCGCTCGCAACCGTCACGCAGTTGGGATCGCAGAAGCCGCAGGCAGGGGCGGCCCAATTGGACCCGAGCAGGACTTCACCGGGGAGACAGTCCTCGTACTGGATGAGCCCCGTTGGGAGCTCGCACCAGCATATCTCGGTCTCGAAGGCAAAAATGTCCCAGCCCGTCACGTCCTGGATGTAAACCGGAACGAGAACGTCCTCGCCCGGGTTCCCCCAGACCTCGCCTATGTCGAGATGGAT
>CAZSBE010000103.1:0-9951 GCA_964604955.1 uncultured bacterium | reverse complement strand
GACATGGTTCACCGTCTTGCACTTGGTCGCGCCGTGGGCCAAAGACGCCTATCTGAGCTCGGAGGGCAAGGCCCTGAGTACCTCCCATTTGAAATGTATGATTATCGGAAAGACCATTATCGCCAGCACAATCCCCCCCGCGATAACGCTGTACCCCGTCGTAGTGGCTCCGAACAACGGCGCGACGTGGTCTTTTATGAGAGGGACCACGAACAGCACCCCCCACATTCCGTACACGACCGACGGGATGCCGGCGAGCAGGTCGATCAGCGGATTGGCCCAGGTTCTCATGCGCCGGTGGGCATACTCCGAAAGGTATATGGCGGTGAGCAGGCACAGGGGAATGGCGATGGCGACAGCCACTCCCGTCACCCAGAGCGTCCCCATGATGAACGGCATGAACCCGAACTCGCCCCGCAGGGGGTGCCATGATTGTGAGAAAAGGAGCTCCCCGAGTGGTTTCATCGCCAGGATCGGGCGGGAGCGCAGATAGAGGCCGAGGCCCATAATGAAGACGATGAGCCCCGAGAAGATTGTGAAGCCCAGCATCAGCCTCCTTGCCGCTCTATCCTTAAGCAGTCTTGTTTTTTGCATGCTCAGCTCTTTCCGCTTTCGTGACAAAGACCGGCTCGACTCACTGATTCCATGAATCTCAAAGGTCACTCCCCTTCGAGGTGCTTCAGCTCCCTGAGAAGCCGCTCTTCCGGAAGATTGATATAACCCGACTCGAACACGTACTTCTGGCCGTCCGTGAGCACCCACTTGATGAACTCCCGCACAACCATCTTATCCGGCTTGCCGAGGCACACGAAGTGGAGGTCCCTGGCCGGCGGTGACGGGTACTTGCCCGTTGCTATGGCCTGGACGATACTGTCCCTGTCGGAGTAGAAATCCTCACTCTCGTCTATCTTGCCGTCACCGTTGACGTCAATCGGCAGGACGACTATGCCTTCCACCTGTTTCCTGGTCTCAGCGTCATAGACATAGTTGATGTTGTTGTAACCGATTCCGCGCGTGTCCTGTCTCACGGCCTCAGCCAGTCCGGGGTCGCCGTAGACACCCACGCCCAGCAGGTCCTCCTGGTTCGCGTCCATGTACTTGGCCCAGGTCTGCGCCGCGCCGCAGGCGTCGGACCTGGTATATACCTGCACGGGCTCGGACGTCGAACCGCCCGTAAGTTCCCCCCAGGTCCCCGCCTCACCGGTGATCCAGATACTTATGCACGCTTCCCGGGTTATGCCGGCGGCGAGAAGGTCCTTGAGGACCGGGTTGCGCGAGTTCACGGTCGGCACTACGGCGTCTTTCGTGACCGAGACCCACCAGGCCCCTTTCTTGATTTCCTCGGGGTATACCTCGCGCGATACCATGCCGATGTCCACCACTCCGGCCAGGCAGTCAGCCATTCCTTTGCCGGCGCCGCCCGCGCCTATGTCGATCTTCACGTTGGGATGGATCTTCTGGAACTCCTCCGCCCAGCGCACCACCATGGGATAGAGCGCCCAGGCCCCCGAGAACACAACCCTCCCCTCGACCGGATCCCTCTTTTCCTTCCCGCCGAGGGCCTGAGCGGCAACACCGACAGTCAGACTTGCTATGAGCATTACGATCAAGAGATTCTTCATTTCCTGCCTCCAGTCCTGTTCTATGGCCTGTATCTCAAGGCGGTCAAGATTGCGTTCAGGTCCGTCCACGTGTCGTTCTTCTTCATACTGTCGAGCACATACTCGACGCCCAGGCTGAACGATCCCGGCAGCCCTATCTCGAACCCGGCGATAAACCGGTTCTTGTCGATCTTCCCGGAGCTCAGCGCGTAGTAGACCTCGTCGGAGAAATAGGGCTGGATGCGCCGCGCGGAGATCGCCTTCATCTTCAGCATGAGCCTGGTCCGGTACCTGAAGGTGTCGTCGCCGTCCTTCATCCTGTACTCGAACCGGTTACGGTTGCTGAAGGCCAGCCCGGCAGGGCCCAGTTTGAAAGTCATGTCGACATAGGGCCGCTGTTCGACTTCCCAGGTTTCACCCTTCTCGTACGTTACATGCCGGTAGTGCGGACCGAATTCCAGCCACTTCCGGAACCGGTAATCCACACCGATGTCGAAATAGCTCTCGTTCTGTGTGTGGAGGTCGTTTATGCTCCTGACCTCCGTCAGCACCCGCAGGCTGAGGTCCTTCCTTACCATGCTCGCTATGTCCAGCCGTCCCCGGTACTGCCACTCAGCCGACGCGTCGGGTGCGGCGATCATCAGTACTGCCAACGCCGTCAATGCTGCAAGCACTGTCGATCCTGCAAACACCGTCAATGTTGAAATCGCAGAACCTCTTTTCATCTGAACCGACCCCCATATCGAGAGGACTGATACTATATTCAGTTGATGGGCTAAGTAGACTTTTTGATACCACCTCTCCTTTCCCCTCCTTTCAGCTCTCCTATTGCACATCCACAACAATCTGAAGACTACTTAGTCTATCGTCATGATAGACATTATAACATAGGGCTTATTTCCTGTCAACCGGACAATGCCCGGCCGGAGGCCCTATTTGACAGGACACCGTTCATGTGGTAAGGGATATTGAAAATGCCATCAAGAAAGCAAAATTCCGCCAAATCGGGCCCCGCCAGCCGCCGGGCCGCCGTTCCCGGCAGGTCTCATATTGTTGTGGCCGCCCTCGCTATCGGCCTCGCCTTCGCCCTGGTGCACGGCGGCCGCGCCCTTGAGAACCTCGGAGTCGCGCACTGGGAGGACAGTGCTTTCATGAGGCACAACGCGTCCAACGTCCACTCCCTGGCGGACTGTTTTACGGAGCGCCCGCTCTGGCCCGGCCTCTACCGGCCGCTGACAACGAATCTCTATTACTACCTGGGGCGCGTCCTTTTCGGAAACCGCATGGAAGTCTACCACTGCGTCAACATCGCGCTTTATCTTGCCAACGCTTTGCTGCTTTATCTTATATGTCGCAAGCTGCTTCCAGGATGGTGGGCCCTCGCCCCCCCTGTTCTCTTCGCCTCCCGCTTCTCACATGTGGAGGTCGTCCTCAATACCTGCGAGGCCCAGACGCTCCTGGCGGTGTTCTTCACTCTCCTCGCGCTCAGGCTCTTCATGGAGGCGCGGCAGGGGGCTCGAGGCTGGTACGCTCTGTCACTCGTCGCTTACGGTCTTGCCCTTCTCAGCAAGGAAACCTCACTCGTGTTTCCGGCCATACTTTTGGCCTACGGCCTTCTCTTCGATGAAAGACGGGCCTGGCGCCGCTATCTCATACCGGGAGGACTTGCCATTGCCTGGGCCGTACTCCATTTGACGGTGTTTCGCGCCGTGACAGATTACGAACCTACCGGCTTTGCCTACCGCCCAGGGGCCGGGCACGTCCTCGGCAACTATGCGGCCTACCTGCTGGCGTTTACGAACCCGCTGACCTACCGGCTCGGAAACCTGGAGATGGTGCAGCCGGTGAGCCGGGCCGCGGGAACGGCCGCGGCCAGGTTTCTCATGGCGGCGGGCATGATCGCCTGCGCGTCCTATTACGTATTCCGGGGCAGGGCCGCCCGACGCCCGCGAGGACCCGGCGGGGTAATCGCGTTCGGGTTCGCGTTCTTCCTGATTGCGCTCAGCCCCTATGTTATACTCGAATCGAGGCTTTTCATGCGCTACGGTTATGCAGGCCACGCGGGCCTGGCGATAGCCGCAGGAGCGCTGCTATGCTTTGCGGTGACGACGATCATCAGGAGAACCCGATAGGAGGCCGGAGATGCCTGTACCCCGGAATCGTGAAGACCTGAGTGAAGAGCACCCGCGGGGCGACCTCGGGCAGATAGTCCTCGGCATCATCTTCGTGGCAGTCTGGGGGCTCGATTCCTTTCTGCTGAAGCTGACCACGTTCCCAGCCGCGGGCGTCCCCATCTACCTTAGAGCACCGGTAGCCGCGGCCCTGGTCTGCACATCACTCTATCTTGCGGTAAAGGCGCACAGAGCGGTATTCGGCGAGGTCCGCGAACCGCCCGGCGTCATCTCCTCGGGCGTCTTCTCGCATACCCGGCATCCTCTCTACCTCTCGACCATACTCCTCTACCTGGGGCTGGTGGCGCTCACGCTGTCCGTAGCCGCCTTCCTGCTCTGGGTTGTCATCTGCATATTCTACGATCGCATCTCGGCATATGAGGAGGACCGGCTGGCCGAGCGATTCGGCGACGAGTACTCGGACTACACCAGGCAGGTTCCGAGATGGATCCCGAGGCCGGGAGGCTTCGACAAGCACTGACGGAGCGGGGCCCGTCAGGCCGCTCGCTTGAGGGACTTTGGGGTCTTCTTCCTGTTGCCCTTCGATTCCAGATACTGCTCGAGTTCGTCCGGGGTCTCGATCATCACGTCATAGAACACACCGAAGAACTCGCAGTCGGGGGGATTGTGCCGGCGGCACTTGTTGGGACGGCCGGCGTACTCCAGGCACCTTCCGTCATCGCCCAGGTACATGCATTTGCCCTCGATCAACTGGTACCACCTGTGGTTCCTGATGTAGACCTTGACCGTGTCGAAGCGGAGCTGCCACTTGAGGTCCTCGACCTCCGCCCTGTTCTCCGGCCGGTATATCATCATGCTGAGGTTCTTGCAGCAGAGCGAAGGGCATTTGCTGCAGATCTCGTTGGAGGTTTCTTTGCCTGTCTCTCTGGAAGTATTTTTGCGCTTCACACCCTCTCCCTCTATTGGACTTACTCTATAAGAGATACTATGCCGGCGACGAAGGCACAATACCTAATTCGGCCGACGGGGCTGAAGGCGCGGCTGCCCGCCAGCAGCAACAAGCTTGACCCCTTACGGAGGTTCGCGTAGACTATACTGGTTTGTTGTAAAACCATGACGTCACGACACGATACCTTCGAAGGCGGACCGCGCCGAGAGAGGGGGGTTAGGTTGAACATCATAGTCTTGATGAAGAGAGTGCCCCAGACGGCGGAGGCCGAAGTCCGGGTCGATTCCTCGGGCAAGAACATCGACCGGGAGCACCTGACCTTCGATACGAATGAGTTCGACACCTATGCTCTGGAGGAGGCCGTGCTCTTTAAGGAGAAGTACGGCGGAACGATCACGGCGATATCGGTTGGCCCCCCGGACTCGCAGGACACGCTGCGCGTGGCCCTCGCCAAGGGAGCCGACGACGCCATCAGGGTCAAGGCGGAGGACTTCGGCCGGCTCGACGGCTACAAGACGGCCCAGCTGCTTCACGCCGCCATGAAGGACGTCCCCTACGACATCATATTCGCAGGAACCATGGCTACCGACGATTCCTCCTACCAGGTGGGCGTCATACTGGCCGGGCTCCTCGGCATCCCCCACTCCACCCTGGTGAGCAAGATAGAAGCCGAGGGCGGCAAGGCCGACATACACAAGGAGGTCGAGGGCGGACTCCAGGAGCATCTGGAGATTACGCTTCCCGCCCTGATCGCCGTTCAGACCGGCATAAACGTCCCTCGCTACGCGTCGCTCATCGCGATACGCAAGGCGGCCAAGAAGGAAATCCAGACGGTCGGGCAGGACGGCGTCGACGGGGGCGGCCTCAAGATGAACACGGAGGTCGAGGAACTGTTCGTGCCGCCCGTCACGAAGCGCGCGGAGATCTTCGAGGGGAGCCCCGAGGAGGTCTCGGTGAAGATGGCTAATGTACTTAAGGAAAAAGGTCTGATATAGCGGAGGTTGACATGGGTGACATTCTTGCATTGGTCGAGCATCGACAGGGAGAGATCAGGGATGCGGCCTATGAGGTCATGACCCTGGGAAGGAAGCTCGCCGGCGAGACGGGAAGCAGGCTCACGGCGGTGCTTCTCGGGTCCGGCACGGACGGCCTGGTCGAAAGCCTCAAGCCCCATGCGAACCGTATCCTGGTCGTGGATGACCCCGCGTTCAAGGACTTCAACAACGAATCCTATCAGGCCGCGCTCGCCGACATCATCGGAAGGGAGCAGCCCTCCCTCACGCTGATAGGCCACACGGCCTACGGCATTGAGCTCACAGCCGCCCTGGGGACGCGCCTCGATGTCCCGTTCGCGACCGACTGCATAGGGATAGAAATGACCGGCGACAAACCCGTGGCCGTACGCCAGGTCTATGACGGCAAGCTCAACCAGAAGGTCTCCTTCTGCGGCGGTCCCTCCTATCTGGTGAGCATGCGGGCCGGCGCGACGCCGGCCGAGGCGGGAAACGGCGACGCCGAAGTCGTCGCGCTGGAGGCGCCTGCGCTCCCCGATCCGGCCCATCTCAGGTTCATCGACTACATCGAGGCCGTGATCGGCGATGTGGACATTTCCAAGGCGGACATCGTGGTGAGCGTGGGCCGCGGGATCAAGGAAGCCAAGAACATCCCCCTCATTGAGGAGTTCGCAGCAGCCGTGGGCGGCGTCGTCGCGTGCTCGCGCCCGGTCGCCGATGCCGAGTGGCTCCCCAAGGACAGGCTCGTGGGGTCCTCCGGCAAGACCATAAAGCCCAAGCTCTACATAGCCATAGGGATATCAGGATCGTTCCAGCATCTTACCGGCATGAAGAACGCGGACACCATCATAGCCATAAACAAAGACCCGGAAGCGCCCATATTCAGCGAGGCGGACTACGGCATCGTTGATGACCTTTTCAAGGTGCTGCCGGTCCTCAAGAAAACGATTGCAGAAACAAGGCAATAGATGAAGAAAATCGGAGTGTTCGTTTGCCACTGCGGCAGGAATATCGCCGGCACGGTGGACGTCGCGAAAGTGGTAAAAGAGATCGGAGCCTGCGAGGGCGTGGAGCACTGTGAAGACTACAAGTACATGTGCTCCGACCCCGGCCAGGCTCTCATAAAGAAGGTCATCAGGGAAAAGGGGCTCGAGGGCATCGTCATCGCCGCCTGCTCTCCCTCCCTGCATGAGGCCACGTTCCGCCGGGCCGCAGAAGCCGCCGGCCTTAACTCGTATCTTGCCGAGATCGCCAACATAAGAGAGCAGTGCAGCTGGGTACACACTGAGACCGAAACGGCGACAGCGAAAGCGGCCGGCATCATCAAGACCATCATCGAGAAAGTCAAACTCAACGAGGCGCTGACACCCGCGAAGATACCAGTGACGCCCCGGGCGCTGGTGATAGGCGGCGGCATCGCCGGCATCCAGGCGGCCCTGGATATAGCCAACTCGGGCTATGAAGTGGTCCTCGTCGAGAAGACGCCGTCGGTGGGCGGCCACATGGCGCAGCTCTCGGAGACCTTCCCGACGCTCGACTGCTCGCAATGCATACTGACCCCCAAGATGGTGGAAATCTCGCAGAACCCCAATGTCAGGCTTCTCACTTATTCGGAAGTGGAAGAGATAACGGGCAGCGTCGGCAACTTCACCGTCCGCATCAGGAAGAAGGCCTCCTGCGTGGACGGCGCGGCCTGTACCGGTTGCGGCATATGCATCGAGAAGTGCCCGGTCAAGGTCCCCTCGGAATTCGATGAGGGGCTGGGGACGAGAAAGGCCATCTTCACTCCCTTCCCGCAGGCGGTGCCCAACCGGCCGGTGATCGACAGGGAGACCTGCCTCTATTTCACGAAAGACGGCAAGTGCGGTGCCTGCAAGGCCAACTGCACGCTCGGGGCCATAGACTACGACCAGCAGGACGAGATCATCGAAGAGGAAGTCGGGGCGGTAGTCATCGCCACGGGCTACGACCTCTATCCCAAGGCCAATATAGCCGAATACGGCGCCGGCCTTATCCCGGATGTGGTGAACGGGCTCCAGTTCGAAAGGCTGCTCTCGGCATCGGGGCCCACCGCAGGCGAGGTCAAGCGGCCCTCGGACGGAAAGGTGCCCAGGCGCGTCGCCTTCATCTCATGCGCCGGTTCACGCGACCCCGAGCATTACATGCCGTATTGTTCCAAGGTCTGCTGCATGTACCTTGCCAAGCACGCCATGCTCTACAGAGAACATGTACCCGACGGCGAAGCCATCATCTTCACCATCGACGTCCGCACGTCCGGTAAGGCCTATGAGGAGTTCTACGCTCGCGTCAAACAGGAAGAGAATGTCCTTTATGTAAGGGGCAAACCATCGAGAGTCCTGGCAACCGATGACGGAGTTACCGTCTGGTGCACCAACACCTTGAGCGGAAAGCAAATGCGCGTCGACTGCGACATGGCGGTGCTGGCCACTCCCATCGCCCCCTCCGCCGGCGCGATGGAGCTCGCCCGGCAGCTCAGGGTGCACACCAACGAACACGGCTTCTTCAGCGAGGCCCATCCCAAGCTCCGCCCCGTGGAATCCCTCGCGCCCGGCTTCTTCATGGCCGGCTGCGCCCAGGGCCCCAAGGACATACCCGAGACCGTCTCCCAGGCCTCCGCGGCCGCATCGAAGGTGCTCGAGATGTTCTTAAAGAAGGAACTCCTCGTCGAGGCAATGACAGCCTGGGTCGATGAGGACCTCTGCTCGGGATGCCAGTTCTGCATAAGCACCTGCCCGTATGAGGCCCGGGAGTTCGACGAGGAGAAGAAGGTCGTCCGCGTGTTGGAGGCCCTCTGCAAGGGCTGCGGCGCCTGCGTCGCCGCGTGCGGCACCGGAGCCACGGGGCAGAAGAACCTCAGCGATGAACAGCTCACCAGAATGGTAGAGGTGATCTTTGGCTGACAGGAAGACGCTGACCGACCAGCTCAATCCCGAGATAAGGGAATTTCTGATCGAGATGGGCGCCGAGGACGTTTTCAAGTGCTACCAGTGCGGCAAGTGCGCCAGCGTCTGCCCGTGGTTCCAGGTCGGGACCTACGACTTCCCCGTCTACCGCTTCCCCCTCGAGGCCGCGCTCGGCATGATGGCGAGCAGTGAGGACAAGGACGAGCTCATGGCCGAGGTCGACAAGATCTACCGTTGCGTGGGCTGCGAGGCCTGCGTCAACCAGTGCCCGCACGGGGTCGACATACCGTCCATACTGAGGGCGGCGCGGCGGATACTGGTGGAATACGGCTCCTACCCTGAAGCCCTCAAGGACACCGTGGGCAGAATACGCGATACGGGAAGCCCCACTGGGGACCCCGCCGAGAAGCGCCTCGGCTGGGCGAAGGACCTCGATGTGCCCGCTTATGTACCGGGCATGGACTACCTTTTCTTCTCATGCTGCATATCGTCCTACGACCAGCGCATCAAGGAGGTCTCAGTTGCCATAGCGAAGGTGCTTAAAGCCGCGGGCGTCTCCTTCGGGCTGCTGGCCGCCGGCGGCAGGTGCTGCTCGGAAGCCATAAGGCGGGTCGGCGCGGAAGAGGTCTTCCAGGAGAGCGCCGCCGCCAACATAGAGGCCTTTGCCGGCGCCGGGGCGGCCAGGGTGCTCGTAAACTCCCCGCACTGCTATACGACCTTCAAGAACGAGTACCCCGGGCAAGGGGCCAGGTTCGAGGCCGTTCACACCACCCAGCTCCTGGCCCGGCTCATCGCCGATGGGAAGATCAAACCGGCCATAGAGTTTGCAAAGAAGGTCGTCTATCACGACCCCTGTACGCTCGGCAGGCAGAACGGTGTTTACGAAGAACCCCGCGAGATCCTAAGGAGTATCCCCGGGCTGGAGCTTCTCGAAGTTCCCGACTTCAACCGCCAGTTCAGCGTTTGCTGCGGCGCGGGAAGCGGCGCGCTATGGACCGAGTGGGAAAAGGACGAGAGGATAGTCGCCGTCCGCCTGGAGCAGCTTGCCGCAACGGGCGCGGACGTCATCGCCGTGGCCTGCCCCTACTGCCAGCAGATGCTCGAAGAGACCGCCAAGTCTACCGGCCTTGATATAGAGGTCATGGACGTCGCCGAGATCCTGGCCGCCTCCCTGGAGTAGTCTCCGGCCTGACCCAATCTCGCAGTGCGGGAGAATCCATCATCAGGAGGTTATGGACGCAATACAGCTACTTTGGAATTCGAGCTCCTGACCAGCGTATCCTGAGGCAAACCATGCCAGGATCACGTAACCGAGTCTACGGCGATCCCGGG
>CAZSBE010000102.1:0-10050 GCA_964604955.1 uncultured bacterium | reverse complement strand
CTCTGGAATGAAGAGCGTCGCTTCCTGCTCCGCTGCGAGCTTGACGCCGCGTTCTTCCACCTCAACTTGCAGGCCACCGCAGGCGTCCACTGGGAACCCGCCCTCATCGAGGAAGGCGATGTGCGCGACGAACAGGGCGTGCCTGTCTCCTTTGCCGAGCGTCAGCGTGAGGTTGCCGAGGTGGTCGACCTCGGTCTTGCCGTACTTCCTGACCTTGTCCCTGATGAGCTCCCGTACCTGGTCTTCCCAGCCGGTCACCCCGGGCGCGAAAGTGAGCTCCTTAAGGAGTTCGACGTGATGCTTGAACGTGGACTTCGCCATCTTGCCACCCCCGTTAGATATTCGTGCATACAATTCTATAGGGTCTGAAGGGCGCGGTCAAGGTCCGGCGGATCAGTCTTCGAAGATCTCGAACATGTCGACGTCCCAGCGCGTATCGCCCATGAGGTACCTGACGAAATAGGTCCATATCATTTGCTGGACATAGGGCCAGTTCTGGCCCCAGGCATGGCCTGCTCCGGGGACGACGAAGTAGTCGAAACGCTTGTTGGCGGCCATCAGCGCCCGGGCCATGCGGGCCGAGTGGGCGGGGTGCACGTTCTGGTCGGCCTCGCTGTGAACGAGAAGCAGGTGCCCTTTGAGGTTTCCGGCGAGTTCCAGATTCCCCGCGGCCGCCTCTGTAAGCCAGCGCACCGTGCTGTCTTCGCCCGCCGCGCTGCTCATTCCCTGGAACTGGTCGCTCCACCAGGCATGGTATATGGCAGGGTCGTGGGGGCCCGACCTGGCCACGCAAACCTTGTAAAAGTCCGGGTAGGTCAGCATGCCCGTGAGAGCCGCGTATGCCCCGCTCGAACCTCCCCATATGCCCACGCGGTCGATGTCGATCCAGGCGTGGCGCGAGGCCAGCTCTTCGATAACGGCCCTGTTATCCGCGACGGGATAGTCCCGGAGGTTGCCGCGGTAGTACTCGCTGTATTCGACTGACCTCTTGTAGGAGCCGCCGCGGTTGCCCGCGTGCACCACGATGAAGCCGTACTGGGCGAGGTGGGCATTGTTATTGAGCGCGTCCATGAAAGTGAGCGGCACGAGCTCGTCCTGCGGCCCGGGATAGACGAACGAGATAATGGGGTACTTCCTCGAGGCGTCGAAGTCATAGGGCCTGTACATGACGCCCCACAGATCGGTCTCGCCGTCGGCGGCCTTGACCTTGAAGACCTCGGGCGCCTTGAAGCCCGAACCCTCAAGGTAGGACAGGTCGGCCGCTTCGAGCTCCATGACCGGGTCGCCCCGGGCGTCCCGGAGCGAGGCCCTGGGGGCTTCGTCCACGCGGGAGTAGTTGTCCACGAAGTACTCGAATGAGGGCGAGAGATATACTTCATGGTGAGCATCCTCATAGGTAAGGTGCCGCAGGTCGGCGCCGTCGAGCCTCACGCTGTAGAGGTGCTCGTAATAAGGGTTCTTTCGCCGCTCCCGGCCGTTTGCCGTGAAATAGAGGACGCCGGCGTCTCTATCGATGCCCAGGGCGGCGTCCACGTTAAATTCGCCCGATGTCACCGGCCCCTTGACCTCTCCCGACGCGTCGCAGAGATAGTAGTGGCCGTAGCCATCTCTCCGCGACCACCACAGAAAACCGTCTGCCCCGGGCAGCGGCACCACGGGCTTCGTGAGCGCCAGCGCGCCCGTGTCTTCGGTGAGAAGGACGCGCGCCCGGCCCGTCGCGGCGTCGACCTCAAGCAGCTCGGCCCTGAGCTGGTCCGGGGGTTTCCTGACCATGTAGAACTTCCCGGAGTCTCTGGCCCACACCACATGCTGGTACATGGTCGGGGACCACTTGTCGGCCTTGACCTCATAGAGCGAATCCCGGCTCCAGTCATATACCCAGGCTTCCATCCGTGCCGGCTCGCCGCCGGGGAAACGCTGCTTGAAGGAGATGACCTCCGGGCCCGCGCTACCCAGGGAGTTGATGACATAGTTGTCCCGGAAGCTCCTTACATCGTCCCTTATTGCCACGAGCTTGTGTGAGTCCGGCGCCCAGAGCACTTGAGCTGCGCGGAGGCTGTCGCCGGTCTCCGCATCTTCGCCCGCGTAGAAAGGGCTCCGGGGTTCGGCGAAACTGTAGAAGGGCTCCCCGTCCCGCGTGATCAGCTTTCTTCGGCCCGCGCCCTCGGCCGCCCTTATCGCCAGATTGTTATGCTCCGCGTAGGCGAACAGGTTCCCGTCGGGTGACGGGGTCTCCCAGGGTTCGTAAGGGGGCCGGTCGGGATAGATTCGCGTTATCTTGCGGGTGGCCGTGTCGAAGCGGTAGAGCCTGCCCTCGATCACGAATTCCACCAGGTTGGGGCCGACGAGGTCGAGATCGACCACGATTTCAGATTTGGTTCTCTTCTCGACATCGACCAGGAAGAACCTGTAGACCGTCCCGTCGCGGAGGGCATACCAGAAGCGGCTGCCGCCGTCGATCCATACGGGCCGCACGGTGATGTCGGCTACCATCGAGCAGAGGTTGTTGGCCGTGAACCGGGCGGCGAGTTCGTAATTGGCCCGGGTAACTCGCGCTTCCTGATTGTCCTGCCCGGCGAGGGATGCGAAGAGGCCCAGGAGCGGGATGAGACTCACGACCCAGGCGAGCCTTCTCATGTGGCCACCGCCTTGACCCACGGCTCGATGATCTCGCATTGGGTGAATCCGGCGGCTTCGTATGCGGCGTGCGCCCCGGGACTGTAAGAGCCCACGTACGCGCGCGTCGCCCCGATCCGCCTGAGCCGGCGGAGGCCCTCGCTGAGCACCGCCTTCGAGAGGCCGCGCCGCTGATGCTCCGGGGCCGTGCCCACGGGCTCGAAGGCCCCCGTCCGCGTGACATCGTCGAACCAGATGGTGGCGAACGAGGCCAGGTCCCCGTCCGGGGCCACAGCCACTATATCGAGGTCGCGCCGGTAGAGCGGGGCGCGCTGCACGTTTCGGTACCATTCCCAGCCCCAGTAGTCCTCATCGGGCTCTTCCGGATGGAAGGCTCGCCACGACACCCGGGCCCGTGCGGGGAGTTCCTCATCCCCTCCCAGCGCGCGCACCGCGTAGCCTTCATGGACGGGCACGTCCGGGATGGTCCCGGCCAGCGGGCGCCATCGCGCATACTCCTTGGAATCGGGTCGAGTGAATACCTCGTAGCCGCGCTTCTTCAGCACGTCGTGGCGGAGGGCGTCCTCGCTGCCGGCCCAGATCCTCAAGGGTGGACGACGCTCGGACGGGGGGATGCACAAATGCTGCTCGGCTACGGCGATCATCTCGTCTTCGAGTTCAGCCGACCGGAACCCGGGGTGGACCTGGAGGAACACGCTGCCCGGAGCTTCCCGGTTGAGCACGGCCGCCATGCGCCCGTCGGGTGCCTCCCAGATGAAGACGCCCGTCTCGAGCGTCCCGTCCTTCATGTTGAGGATGCCGTGCCACCTCCAGTAGTCGAAGCGATAGGCCTGCCAGCTGAGCTCGCGGCGCCCGTTCAAGATGAACACTTCACGCAGAAAGTCACGGATTCGCCAGTAGTCATTGTCTTCACGGAAGTTACGCATGGCCAGGTTCACAGATACTCCTCTTTTCAGGAATGCTCCTACCGGTAGTCTTACAGGCCCGCGGGCAGGATGTCAATCATTTGACGGACCGCACAGGGGGGCGGGGCGCAACTCCCGACAAGGGGGGAAGTCCGCTTCCCGCAGGGGCGACCATTGGACGAGGCTATCTGAACATGGCTTTGATTTCGCCCCAGGTGTCTTCGTCGGCCGCCGACGGGTCACAAGGCGTACACGGGTCATCTCCGATCCACCCGCCGTAGCCGGCCCAGTAGCAGCCGCAGACCCCGTCGATACTGCCGTAGCAGTCGGTCACATAGGCGGGTCCGATGAAGCCGAGCATCCCGTCCACGCCGTCGTACTGAAGCCAGCCGGTAACCGCTACGGGGCCGGGCTGGCATTCGTACCACGCCTGGGTAACTTCTTCACCCGAGTACAGCACCGTCGCGCTCGTATAATCACTGCAGCCTGTAAAGACGCAGTCCATGTTCTCTTCAGGCCAGAACAGCGCAAAAGTGAATTCCCTGTAGTCATAGATGTCGAAGAATACGGGGAAGACGTCCAGGTCCCCGCCGGGCTGGGTCGTGATGATATCATCACAGCCCGCTATGACGGGGAAGTTCTCGGTGCACGTCCGCTCTCCATGGGGCAGTATGTGTATAGCCCCCTTGGAGTTCCAGTTGCTTCCGGCAAGGCACGCGGCACCCAGGATGAGGACAAGAAGACATGTAATGGCAATAGTTCTTTCCATGGCAGCTCCTCCTTATGTTTGCCAGCCTCCGGAAGAATGATACCACGCCTCCGCCGCAAGTTCAATGTCGTCTTCCTGACATTACCGGGCCTTCGAGCAGGATAGGGTGAAGGCCCTGTCCGCCGGCGGAGCGGGCCGGGCCGCCGGCGTCAGACAGGTGTTGACGGCCGGCGAGGTGCGTGGTCAAATCGTGCTGGTGAGAATGAACGAGACAGGAGGTACTGCGCGTGGAGACTAAGCTCGTCCAAATAAGCATGCCCGAAGGGGCGAATGTGATCGCCGGGCAGTCGCATTTCATAAAGACCGTCGAGGACCTCTACGAGATCTTCACGACGGGCGTGCCCGGCATCAAGTTCGGGATCGCCTTCTGCGAGGCCTCGCAGGAGCGGCTCATAAGATGGGACGGTAACGACGGCGAGCTCACCGACGCGGCCGTCGAAGCCGCCGGGGCGGTGGGCGCCGGCCACTTTTTCATAGCCTTCATAAGAGAGGCATTCCCCATCAATGTGCTCCCGGCCGTCAAGGCCTGCCCCGAGGTCTGCCGCATCTTCTGCGCCACGGCGAATCCGGTGAAGATGGTCGTCGGTGAGGAGGGCGACCAGCGCGCGGTGCTCGGGGTCATGGATGGCGAAGTGCCTCTAGGCGTGGAGAATGACGAGCATAAGAAGGTGCGCAAGGACTTCCTGAGGAAGATCAACTACAAAGTCGGTTAGGCCACCGGTTTCATGATACTGGCGCCCGCCCGGCCTACTTGATTGTTGCCAGATCGTCCGTAAGCATCTTCTTGGAGTCCTCGTAGGGCACCTTGCCGGCGAATTCACGGGCCCTGGCCAGATGCTCCTCCATCCTGGCCTTGTCGCCTGCCACCATCTCGGCCCGGGCCAGAGCCTCATGGGCATAGCCGAAGTAGAAGGGAAGGCCGGTTTCGCCCTTCAGGGCGTCGAGGCTCAGCCGGCCGTATCTCCTGGCGTTGTCCGCCTGCCCGAGGATGGAATGCACTCTCGATATCTGCCAGTAGCCGACCGAGACATTGGTAGGCGCACAGTCCTCCCGCTGCGACCAGTGCCACTGGGACGCGAAAGTGAGCAGGAGCATTTGCTCGTCGTCCTCGGGCGTCCTGTCTGGCTTCTGGATGAATCCCCAGGTCCTGTTGAAGCACTCAGCCGCGAAGTACTTGTGGGCTGCTTTGACGTCGAAACCGGGATCGTCTGCCATGGGCATCGTCCTCCTTCAATCCTATGGCCCAACATCTATGATGAGATTAGATTGAAGCCTCAGCCGGCAATCCCGTCCCGTTTCCGAAATAAGGCCCGGTCATTGTGCATTTTAAGACCTGACCCCTTACTTTTTCTTTTTCATCTTGAAGATCTTGGGGTCCCAGTCGATCTTGCCTTGGCGTTCGCTTATGAGGTCGGCGGCGAGGTCATCGTTGTCGTCTATGCCGCACGCCACCTCCGCCAGTTTAGCGAGCTTGTCCATGTTGATATGGCGGTAAGCCATGAGCCTTGCCGCTTCGGTGTTGCCGCCCCCGTGAATGGCCATCGCCGACCAGTTGCTCCCCCTGGCCATGTTCTCGGCCAGCCGGTATATGCGGAGCCTGTCTTCGGGTGTCATGCCCTCCTTGGCGGGCGCGAGGTACTTCTGAAGCTTCTCCGATATACCGCTATCGAGGAGATCCCTGGCCGCGGGGAAGGTCTCGCCCGTCCCCGACATGATCTCCCTCACGTACCTCACCATATTGTGCGGCAGGATCGTCGCCTGGTACTTGGCCGCGTGGGCGATGAGCGAGTTGGGGACCCATGCCCCTGACTCGTGCTGCCAGCCCTCGACCCCGGCCGAGAGGGAAAGCGCGTAGAGCGTCTCGGCCGTGATGCCCATCTCGGCGAGCTTGGAGCGGATGTGGCTTATCTTGCCGACGTTGATGGAATCGGCCACGACCTTGGTGGCTCCCGTGAGAAGGCTCACTCCGCCCGACTTGCACGCGCCGGCCGTGAGCCTGTGGACGGCCGTGAAGTACTCGATCAGAAGCGGCGTGAACTCCCACTCCTCGCACATGAACACGCGCTCATTGGGCACGAACACGTCATCGCAGATGAGCATCGCCTGGTGGTCGCCGTACTTCTTGCCTACATCTATGTCATCGTACTTGTCGCCCATCATCCTCTGGTCGAAGGGCGTCCTGCCCAGGGCGTAGCTGACGCCGGGCGTGTCGGCCGGCACCGCGCAGGAGACCGCATAGGCCTTGCCGTCCTCGGTCATCGCCGCGGTCGGGACGATCACGAACTCATGGCCGAAGAGAACGCCCGTCTGGTTTATCTTGGCGCCGCGGATCACTATGCCGTCGTCGCGCTTCTCCACTACCCTGAGGTACATGTCCTTGTCTTTCTGGTCTTCGGGCTTGAGCTTGCGGTCCCCCTTGACGTCCGTGAGGGCCGCCGTGATGGTAAGGTCTTTCTCCTGGACGTTCTTGAGCCATCTCTTGAAGCGCTTGTGATAGTCGGTGCCGAGGGCCTTATCCATGTCATAGGTGAGGGGATAGAGCCCCGAGATGGCCTCCGAGCCCGTGCACCTGAATGTGCAGCAGCCCAGCACCTCGGCCAGCGACCGCGCGACCCGGGTCTTCTGCATTGCGTCCTCGCGGCTCATCAGCGGCGCCGTATAGAGATTGCAGTCCTCGCCCGTTAAGTGGGACTTGACTATGAGCATCTCCTTGAACCTGGGGTGATGGCCCAGGTCGTAAATCGTCATGATGGTCTCGAGCGAGGGCTTGAGGGCCGCATGCTCGCTGGGGTCGGTGATGTGCTCGCCACGGAACCAGATGTCCATCGGCTTCCGGGCCTTTATGGTCTTGAGGTATTGCTCTCCGGTCATGAGTGCCATGTGTTTCTCCTCTCTGAGACTGAACCGAGAATGGCTTATTTTCTCCAAGAGGCTATCAATTATGGCCATGCAAAGTCAAGTTTCGCGGCATTCCATTTGAGTTGACGTGATGGTGGCACATTGGTAGAGTTGAGCGTACGTATGTTTCGGAAGGGAGGATCTATGAAGAGACCACTGCTATTCATCCTCGCAGCAGTTTCCCTCTTCCTTGCTTCACAGGCTCTCTCACCACCGGTCCTGGCCCAGGAGATAAGCGGCCTCAGGGCGTTCGACACTCCGGGTGACGGGGGAGAGAGCGTGACGCTGGAATGGGAGGGGGGACCCTCCGCCCTGGTCTATATAATGAGGTCGGAAGCGAGGGGTGGGCCGTTCGAGGAAGTGGGGAGCACCTTCGGCATGGAGGGCGTCTACCAGGATTACGTAGAGGCCGGGACAGCCTATTACTACCAGATATCCTACCAGATAGGCGCGGAGGGCTACCTTACGGCTGCAGCGGGTCCTGTCCTGGCCAGGAGTAACCTGTTCAGGACCTACCGCGTGAACGCCCTGGTCCTTTCCGTTCTTATGTTCGGGCTGGTCATCTTCTATATCAACGCCGCCAAGAGAGGCAAGCATCTTTACATAAGGAGAATAGCTGGCATCAGCGCCATAGACGAGGCCGTCGGGCGCGCCACGGAGATGGGCAAGAAGATCATGTACATCCCGGGCATCATGAGCATCAGCGACATCCAGACGATCGCGAGCCTCTCGATCCTGAGTCATGTCGCCAGGCAGACGGCCATTTACGGAGCCGACATAGAGGTTCCCAACAAGGACCCTCTGACGTTCAGCGCAGCCAGGGAGACCGTGAAACAGGCATACATGGAGGCTGGCCGGCCCGACCAGTTCAGGGAGGACATGGTCACTTACATTACTTATGACCAGTTCGCCTACGCGGCCGCCGTTAGCGGCAAGATGGTCCGCGAGAGGCCGGCGACCAACTTCCTTATCGGCTACTTCTTCGCCGAGTCTCTTATCCTCGCCGAAACGGGGCAGAGCACGGGCGCCATTCAGATAGCCGGCACCGCCGCTCCGACCCAGCTGCCGTTCTTTGTCACGACCTGTGACTACACGCTGATGGGCGAAGAGCTCTACGCGGCGAGCGCCTATCTGTCCAGAGAGCCGATCCTCCTGGGGAGCATCAAGGCTCAGGATATCGCCAAAGCGCTTATCATTCTCACTATAGCAGTGGGACTGGTCGAGTATTTCTTTGGCTCTACAGTGATCAGAGACTTTCTGGTAGCACGCTGATAAGGAGGTAGTGATGCGAAGAACCATTCCTCTTACGCTCACTTTCATAATAGGGTTATACCCTATTTTCGCTTTCTTCGTGCCACATGCGAGGATCGCCAGCGCCAACGACTGGCTGGACGAAGCCCTCGTAATTGTGGCCGCTTTCGCGCTGCCCCTCGGAACCGTGAACGTCATCATGACGAACACGAGTAAGCTCAAGAAGAGGGGCACGGGCTGGCAGTACTCGATCGTCCTGCTTGCGGGACTTGGCGTAATGGCTGTTTACGGACTGATAGGAGGTACGGGCGTCCACCCGAGTTTCCAGTGGATGTTCGTCAACATGGTCTCGCCGCTTCAGTCCACCATGTTCGCGCTGCTCTCGTTCTATGTGGCATCCGCCGCTTACAGGGCCTTCCGGGCCAAGAACGTTGAGGCTTCGATTCTGCTCGTCGCCGCCATCGTAGTGATGATGGGAAGGATCCCGCTGGGGGACATGGTAACCGGTGGCAGGATGACCCCGCTCAGCGAATGGATCATGAGCATCCCCAACGCGGCGGCCCAGCGAGGCATCATCATCGGCGCGGCCCTGGGGGCGGCATCGATGTCGATTCGTATCATCCTCGGTATCGAGACGACTTATCTCGGTTCGGGGAAGGAGTAGGGAGGAGATAGAGATGGACGCAAGGAAACTTCTGTACGTCGATCGAAGAGTCATCTATCTCCTCGTCGCGATAGGTGCTCTCATACCGATCATCAGGCCGATAGGGCTTCCGACCATACCGACCGAGCCGGTCTGGGAACTGTTTAACAAGATAGAGGAGTTGGGCCCCGACGACGCGGTCATCATTTCGTTTGACTACGGGCCCTCTTCTGAGCCCGAGCTCAACCCCATGGCCCAGGCGATCATGCGGCACTGCTTCCAGCGCAGGGTGAAGGTTATCATCATGGCGCTCTTCCCGCTGGGCGGGGTCAACATGGCCATCGACCAGGTGGAGGCAATAGCCGCCGAGTTTCCCGGGCTCGAATACGGCGTCGACTATGTCAACCTCGGATACAAGGACGGGGCGCAGGCGGCCATGAAGCGCATGGACATAAGCATCGAGGCCCTTTTTCCTACGGACGTAAACGGGGATCCCATCGAGGGCATGACCGTCATGACAGGAGCGAGGAATTACGACGACATCTCGGTCGTCATAAGCCTGGCGACGGGCATCATCGGCGAGTACTGGGTCAACCTGGTAAACGCCCAGTTCGGGGTTCCGGTCGCGGTGGGCTGCACGGCTGTGTCAGCGCCGAAATACTATGCTTACCTTAGAGCGGGCCAGATGATGAGTTTGCTCGGAGGCCTCAAGGGCGGCTCCGAGTATGAGAAGCTGCTCGTCGACAAGTACGAGTTCGCGCGCGAACTCTACGAGCGGCCAGATATCAAGATTAAGTCAGCTATGGCGGGGATGGACGTTCAGTCGATTGTCCACCTTATCATCATCGCCTTCATCATCTTCGGCAACGCGATGTACTTCCTAATGAAAAAACAGGAGAAAGCGAGGTAGGACATGGTTTCGGCTGGCGTGTGGATTAATGCGTTTC
>CAZSBE010000101.1:0-10309 GCA_964604955.1 uncultured bacterium | reverse complement strand
AGGAGAATCATAATCTCTGTGTCCGGGGTTCGAATCCCTGCACCGCCACCAGATGTTGCATTAGGGCCGTCCAACCCGGCGAGGCACCATCCGAAGTGAAGGTTTACCGGAGTACCGATACAGATTCTCCACCTCGCCCCGGAGTCATCTGATGCTGCCAAGAACCGTACGTAGAACAATAGAGAAATACAGCATGTTCTCCCGGGGAGACCGGGTCGTCGTTGCGGTTTCGGGAGGGCCAGACTCGGTCGCTCTCCTTCATATACTGGACTCGCTGAAGGAAGTCTACGGCATCAGGCTTCATGCAGCCCATCTCGAGCACGGGCTCAGAGGGGAGGAATCCGTCGAAGACATGAAGTTCGTCGAATCGCTTTGCGAGAGCCTTTCGATTCCACTCACCACCGGAAGCGAGGACATCGGGGAGATCGCGAAGAGGGACGGTCTATCGGTGGAAGCCGTTGCGAGGAAGGCTAGATATGCCTTCCTGGACGAGGTTCTCATGGAGACGGGCTTTACGAAACTGGCGACCGGCCACAATGCGAACGACCAGGCCGAAACGGTTCTCCTCAACCTCATGCGGGGAAGCGGGCTCGCGGGTCTTTCGGGAATGAAGCCGGCGATGGACGACAGGATCGTGAGGCCGCTCATCGAGGCGAGGAGCAGCGAGATAGCCGCCTATCTGAAGAAAAAGAACATCGCCTACCGCATCGACTCGTCGAACGCCGATACGCGCTTCGAGAGGAACAAAGTGAGAAGCGTGCTCATTCCCCTCATCGAAAAGGAATTCAATCCGAGCATAGTGGACTCGCTGGCGCGCACCGCGAGCGTCTTCTCCATGGTCTACGAGTTCTTCAAGGAGGAAGTGAATAAGTGCATGCAGACAGCGGTCAAGACCGAGGAGGGGCGCGTCACCATTAACCTCGAGCCATTCAACCATTATCCGGAGATCGTGAAACTCTTCACGTTCCACAGGATTCTACGGTCGCTCGAAGACGACGCGCAGGTTATCTCCTACGACACCCTGTCGGCGCTGCTCAATGTCGCCGAGAAGTCGGCGTCGGGCTCGCGTATCGACATCGGCGCGGGCATAGTCGCGCTCAAAGAGTTTGAGAGCATCGTGATCGGGCGCGACCTGGCGCTCTACGAGCCGTACGAGGTGCAGTTGAACGTGCCGGGCGAAACCGTGATAGAGGGCGCCGGCTACGTTTACCGCGTGGAGGTGCTTAAGGAAACGCCGGCGACGCCAGACGTCTACAAGAGCGGCGAAACGGTATACTTCGATTTCAATGAGATCGGGCTCCCCCTGGTGGCGCGAAACTGGCGCGAGGGAGACAAGTTCGTGCCGTTCGGGCTCAAGGGCAGCAAGAAGGTCCACGACGTATTCATAGACGAGAAAGTCCCGATCAGCGAACGGAGCATGATTCCACTGGTCTGCGACGCTGGGGGCGTGGTATGGGTAACAGGTGTGAGGCGGGCTGACCGGGCGCGCGTCACAGACAAGACAAGCACAATCGCCAAGATCACGTACTCTAAGAAACGGGGAGCGGATGAGCAGCGGGACGAATGAGCCCAAGATCGAAAAGATCCTCATAAGCGGGGACAAGATCCAGGACCGGATCAAGCAACTTGCCGGGGAGATAAGCAAGGACTACGATGGCAAGGTTCCGATTCTGATCAGCGTCCTGAAGGGCGGAGTGTTGTTTCTGTCCGATCTCATGAGAGAGCTGACGGTGCTTCATGAAATCGACTTCATGTCGGTATCGAGTTATGACGGCGGCATGGACACCACGGGGGTCGTGCGCATCCTGGCTGATCTCAGCATCAATATCGAGGGCAAGGACGTGCTCATTGTCGAGGACATTGTGGACACCGGACTGACGCTCGACTATATCCGGCACCTTCTCCTGGGGCGCCATCCCGAAAGTCTCAAGATCGTTACTCTCCTCGACAAGAAGGACAGGCGGCGGATCGACGTTCCGATTGACTATGTGGGCTTTACGATTCCGAATGCGTTCGTAATTGGCTACGGGCTCGACTATCAGCAGAAGTACCGGAACCTCCCGTATATTGCCATAATGAAGCCCGATGTGTAGAATAAGGCATGGTGATGTGAATGGACGAAGGAAAAGGCCAGAGGCCGGGAAAGAAGAACAAGATAGAGATTCCCACTGACCCCGACAAGCGCCAGTACAGGGGAGGGCTGAGAAGCAGCCTCATCTGGGTCGTGCTCTTCTTCATTACCCTCATAGCGGTATCCTATCTCTGGAACCGCCAGCCCGAAGACCTCGAGATCGACTACAGCGTGTTCCGCCAGGAGATCGACAAGGGCAATCTGTCCTCGGTCACGATCGACAGCAAGGAAGTACACGGCGAGTTCATAACGCCCGTGCGCGCAAAGGTCGGCGACGAGGACGAGTCGGTCGAGAGGTTCAAAGTCTGGCTCCCCGCCGAGGACGCCGAGCTCGCCGACAAGATCTGGGAAGTCCGGCGCGAGACCGTGGTCAAGTCCAAGGGCGAGAAGAGCAACTGGGGAGGACTGCTCCTTACGACATTCCTGCCCATACTATTCCTCGTAGGCATCATGATTCTGCTGATGCGGCAGATGAGCGCGGGCGGTAACCGCGCCTTTTCATTCGGACGGAGCCGGGCCAAGCTCATAATGGCCGACCGCCCCAAGGTCACCTTCGAGGACGTTGCGGGTGCCGAAGAGGCCAAGCAGGAACTCGAAGAGATCATCGAGTTTCTCAAGGACCCCCGGAAGTTCCAGAAGCTGGGCGGCAAGATCCCCAAGGGAGCGCTTCTACTGGGCGCCCCGGGGACCGGCAAGACGCTGCTCGCCAAGGCGGTATCGGGTGAGGCCGGCGTGCCCTTCTTCTCGATAAGCGGTTCGGACTTCGTCGAGATGTTCGTCGGCGTGGGCGCGTCGAGGGTGAGAGACCTTTTCGACCAGGGCAAGAAGCACGCGCCCTGCATCATCTTCATAGACGAGATAGACGCCGTGGGCCGGCACCGTGGTGCGGGCCTTGGAGGCGGGCATGACGAGCGCGAGCAGACCCTGAATCAGCTCCTCGTGGAAATGGACGGGTTCGAGTCCAATGAGGGCGTTATCCTGATCGCGGCCACCAACCGTCCAGACGTCCTGGACCCCGCGCTCCTCCGGCCGGGCCGTTTCGACCGCCAGATAGTTGTGGATATGCCCGATCTCAACGGCCGAGAGGGCATATTGAAGGTACATACGCGCAAGATTCCGCTGGACGGCGACGTCGAGCTCAGGACCATCGCCAGGGGCACGCCCGGGCTCTCGGGCGCAGACCTCGCCAACATAGTCAACGAGGCCGCGCTCCTCGCGGCACGTAACAACCAGTCTACGGTCACCATGCATGACTTCGAGATGGCCAAGGACAAGGTGCTGTGGGGGCCGGAGCGCCGTAGCCTCCTTATAAACGAGGAGGAACGGAAGCGCATCGCCTACCATGAAGCCGGGCACGCCCTGGTCGGCTACTATGTCCCGGAGGCCGACCCGCTTCACAAGGTCACAATCGTCCCGAGGGGGAGGGCGCTGGGACTTACAGCGCAGCTTCCGGTTGACGACCGTCACAACCTCTCGAGGAACATGCTCACGGCTCAGATCGCTGTGCTTCTCGGCGGCCGGGCGGCCGAGTGGACCATATTCGAGGAGATGACCACCGGGGCCAAGTCCGACATCGATCGCGCGACCACCATCGCCAGAAAGATGGTCTGCGACTGGGGCATGAGTGAAGAGCTCGGCCCGCTCAACTTCGGTCAGAAAGAGGAGATGATATTCCTGGGCCGCGAGATCGCCCAGCACAGGGATTACAGCGAACAGACGGCGGTGCTCATCGACAGGGAAGTTCGGCGAATCGTGGATGTGGCGGGCGAGCGCGCGGCGGGCCTCATCAATGAGCATGTCGAGCAGCTCAAAGATCTCGCCAACGCGCTTCTCGAGCGCGAGATTCTGGACGGCGAGGAAATCAGGAAAGTGCTTGAGGGTGAAGCCCTGGGCCCGCCGAAGGAGTGGCAGAATAACAAGACCAACGGCAAGGCGGAGAGCAAGCCCGCGGAGAACGAGCCCGCAGAGAGCAAACCTGCCGGGAGCGACGCCGCCGGGGTCGAAGCAGCGGCCGCGCAGTCGGCTGAGAGCCCTGGCGGCCCGGAGGTGGAGAGACAAGGTGCTAGCGAAGAAGACAGTAAGGAAGGCCATGCATAGGAAGTTCAACCGCGCCAAAGTTGAGAAAGCCGTAAGACTCCTCCTTGACGGGATAGGCGAAGATCCCGGGAGGGACGGCCTGAAACCCACTCCACGGCGCGTAGCCGATTTCTACGAGGAAATCCTGTCCGGAATGGGCGTCGACCCGGCGAAGTTCCTCACCCCTATTACCACCGACTACATGCAAGACATCATCATAGTCAGGAACATCAGTTTCGTTTCTATGTGCGAGCATCACCTGCTTCCGTTTATCGGCAAGGTGCATGTGGGGTATGTCCCGGACGATGGCAATATCGTCGGGGTCAGCAAGCTGGTGAGAGCAGTGGACGCGGTTGCCGGCAGACTCCAGATACAGGAACGAATGACCGTCGAGCTGGCCGACGCGATAGACTCGAAGCTCCGGCCCGAAGGAGTTCTCGTTTACGTCGAAGCGGAACACCTGTGCATGACCATAAGGGGCGTCAAGAAACCCGGTGCGCTCATGGTGACCTCAGAGGCAAGAGGGGCTCTCAAGGAGCCCGAGAGGCAGGCTCTTGTCCTTTCCTCTTTTTCGCGCTAGCACGTTCTTCGTTCATGTGGGATCTTCCCGGAGGAACTCGTGATTATTGACTTCAAGGGACGCGTGCTTGACCTGGAGTCGAGGCCTGCCGTCATGGGTATACTCAACGTCACACCCGATTCGTTTTACGACGGCGGCAAGTACATGGGACCGGAAGACGCTGTCGCCCGCGCCCGCGCCATGGAGGCCGAGGGGGCCGACATCATCGACGTGGGGGGCGAGTCCACGCGTCCCGGTTCGGGCGGCGTCACGGCCTCGGAGGAGATCGGCCGCCTCGAGCCGGTTGTCACGAGGCTGGCCGGGGAGATCGGCCTTCCCGTGTCGATCGATACCAGGAAGGCGGAGGTGGCGGAGGCCATGCTGGCTGCCGGTGCGCACATGATAAACGACGTCAGCGGCCTTATGCACGATGGACGCATGGCGGAGGTCGTGCGGTCATACGACGTTCCAGTGGTGCTCATGCACATGCGCGGGACGCCCGGGGACATGCAGCATCATACCCGCTACAGTGACGTGGTGTCTGAAGTCAGGCGGGAGCTCATGGACCGGGTGGGCGGCGCGGAGGCGGCCGGAATCGCGCGCGAGAAGATCATCATCGACCCTGGAATCGGGTTTTCGAAGACAGCCGAGCAGAGCGCCGAGATCATCGCGGCTGTGGACAGATTCGTCGACACCGGATACCCCGTGCTTCTCGGCCCGTCACGGAAGTCCTTCATGGGAAATCTCCTCGGGCTTGAGCCTGAGGCCAGGCTCGAAGCAACCATTGCCACATGTATCTGGTCTGTGCTAAAAGGTGTTAAGATACTGAGGGTGCACGACGTGGGGTCTGTGGCCCGGGCATTGAGCATGGTGAGAGAGGTTTCCATGGTGGAGGCCAGGCGGGAACGGAAGGTATCCGAATGACAGAGATCATCCGAAGCTGGTGGGTCGACATACTCGACATCATCATCGTATGGTATCTGTTCTACCAACTCTTCCGCCTCATCCGGGGAACGCGGGCGGCCCAGATGTTTCTCGGACTCGCCATCATAATCGTAGCGTCTTTCATCGCCGACTGGCTCGGGCTGAGTGCTCTTTCCTGGATCATCGAGAGCCTGAGGACGGTGTGGGTCGTGGCTTTTGTGATTCTCTTCCAGCCCGAACTACGCCGGGTGCTCGCGCAGCTAGGCCAGAGCAGGTTTGTGAGATACTTCATGCGGCCGCAGCATCTGGTGGTGCTGGATGAAATCGTACGAGCGGCCAGAGAGCTCTCGCTCAAGAAAACAGGAGCGCTCATCGCGATAGGGCGGGACGCCAGCCTCAAGAGCTACATAGACACCGGTACGAGGATAAACGCCCGCGTGACTTCCGAGCTCATCATCACCATCTTCGCGCCCAATACGCCGCTTCATGACGGCGCATGCATCATCGTGAGGGAGCACCTCGTGGCGGCGGGCTGCATTCTGCCTATTTCTGAGAACCCCATGCTGCCGGTAGCCATCGGGATGCGCCACAGAGCCGCAGTCGGACTCACGGAGGAGACGGATGCGGTAGTGGTGATCGTCTCAGAGGAGACCGGCAGGATAGCGGTCAGCGAGCGCGGAAACCTGAGAAGGAACCTCGAGGCAGATACCTTAAGGGATGCCCTTGAGGACATCTTCGCACCCGCTGACCATGCCTGACCTAGTCGGAGAATAGGGTCTTTATCTCACCCCATGTTGTCAGCGACGCCTCGCTCGAGCAGTCGCTCCATACGACGTCGTCCTGGAACCTCGGCGCGAGGCACCATGCGGGCCCAATCGCGACGCGCGCCGGGACGTGCATCCTGAGAAGTATGCCCGTCAGCGTGTAGCAGGCGCTCGCGGCCGGCCCCATCGCGATGCCGGTGTCACCGTCCACATAGACCAGGACCGAGTCGCGCCCGTCGCCCGCCATGAAGAATGAGTTCTCGCCATCATGGGCCGCCGGCGACACGTACTGTATGCCCGATATCTCGATGAGGTTGCCGACGTATCTCCACGGGTCCAGGCAGCAATCGCGAAGCGCGACATGCACGGGATCAACATTGGGCCTGATTCCCCTGAGTTCCAGGCCCACCTTTTTGATCCCGCAACCGTCGATCGCCTCGAGTCCGCAATCTACGAATATCTCTCCTCTTCCTGCAAGGCGAAGGTGCCCGTCCACGGTAACCGAATCCCCGACCCGGAGTGGTTCGGCACTGCCGTAGACGAGCATCCCACAACATCTGTTACGTACCCAGAAAAGCCTGCCTTCCCGTTCATAGGTTGAAGGCCCGGCGATCACGGTGCCAGAGATACACACGTAATCGCCGAGCCGATCAGGTTTCCCGTCGCCGTCGCTGTCACTTCTGAGGTCACGAATGTGATCGCCGCCAGATCGCTGGTCCTCTGAAGCACGGAAGGGTCTCTGTCTAAGGAGGTGAGCCTGAGCGAAGGAGTCTAGAGGAAGTGCGAGTAACAGCAGGAGAGCGGCAAACCTGAGTATCCTGGTCCACGCCCTGGACCGATCCCACGTTCTATTTATGGTCAGTACGTCTTTGATTGCTCTTATCACGGGTCTCTCCTCTCGGTGTTTCGTAATGCCTCCGTGTATTGGCGGGGAGTCGCGGTCTCAACGGGAACCTGCGTCCCATTCACGTCCCATCACTTTCACCGGAAGCCGGTGCCGCCACCCTGGGCCGCGCGGCTCCCGTCGATCCCCCCTTCAAACCTCTGGCCCCTCGTATTGCAAGCGAAGTGCCATACGGAAGGCCGCGGCGAGGAAAGGCCGCAATCCCGCCTGGCTATTGCGATCGGGGGGATACCGCTGTGCCGGTCGATGGCATGAGCCATGCGGAGCAGGTGTAAACAAACCTGACACCCGCGGCCCGGTATCCGGCCGAAGCCCATGAGCCTGCGGGAATTGCACAGACGTCAGGTTTGTTTACACCGGTGACCGGGAATTGACACCTGTGCTGGCCCGCCATGGGCGGAGTCGGTCAGGTTCTCTTGCGGGGTTCTTCAAGCTGGGCGCCGAACACGAGAGCGAGCGCGCTGGCGCCGAGGGCTATGGCGAAGAGCGTCTCGTAGGAGGTGAGCTCGACCACCACACCGCCTATCGCCGAAAGCAGCAGTACGGGCGCGACAAATGTGTTCATGAACCCCAGGTACATAGGGCGCTCTTTCTCGGGCGCAAGGTCCAGCATGTAATTGCTATGCCCGAGCCTGAGACCGCTCATGGCGAAGCCGACAAAGAAGAACACGGCCCCAAAGCCCACAAGGCCCCTTAGAGCGGGAGTGACGGTGGCCAGAAGCGCGATGATTGGCGCGGCTGTGGAGACTGCCGCGGTCAGGTTGAGAACGATCTTGTTGCCAATGCGGTCGCTGAGCCGGCCCCAGAGGAGGTTCGAGATGATCATGCCGACCATCTGAATCGAAAGGAAGATCCCGACGGACTCCTCGGGGAGCCCGAGCCGCTCGCTCGAGTATATGATGTAGAAAGGCAGGGCCATCATCCACACGCCCAGCAACGCCCTCCACGCGAGGAACATCCTGTAGCTCTTGACATCCTTGAGCAACGACGGGCCGCGCCGCAGGAACTGCTTGAACGACATCCGTTCATCGGGCACCAGCGCGTCCCGTTCGTCCGCGAAGCAGAACGACAATATCGCGAGGGTTATGAGGGCCGAGGCCGTAATGAAAAGGACGGCGTAGCTCTCGGGGAATGGCCTGCTGGCCAGTACATGATTCACGTAGAGCCCCATGAGTGCCGCCCCGATGCCCCCGAAAAAGAGCCTGGCCCCGAAGAAACTGCCGCGATTCTCGGCCTTTATCTCCTTTGCTACGACGTCCATGAACGGTATTCCCGCCACTCCGCCGGCGATCACATAGATGGAGTAGAGAATGAAGAACAGGATGACGAAGCCGCCGGCCCAGGTTGCCCCGAGGAGCAGGACCGACAGTGCAAGGGTCCATATGGTGATGATGCGGATGATCCCCGACCACACGTAGACGGGCCGCTTGCGCCTGACCGTCTCGATGTAGTTGGCTACCACGAGCTGGGGCAGGTACCACCCGGCCATCGCCATCGTTCCGGAAAGCCCGATCAGGACCTTGGATGAGGTGATATTGCTTATGAACGTCGGCAGGACGGTCGTGCCGCCGGCGAGCGCCGCGCTCATATTAAAGAGGATGCCGTTTATGACACCGAGGTAGAAAGTCTTGCTGTATTTCAAGGTGGCTCAGTCCTTTATGGCTTCAAAGACTACTGCCCCGCTACCCAGTATGCCGTGCCGGTAGGAGTGGATCTGGTAGACATTGGTGCGGAAGCCGAGCTCGGCTATCTTCACGAGCATTTCCAGCGCGAAGATGTTGTGAACGAGGGCGCCCTCTTCCCTGACCGGGTCTCCGTGGTGCAGCGGCGGCTTGGTATGGGTGATATTGCCGGCCTCGTCGATTGAGGTGCGGTGTTCATCGAGGAACCGGGTCCCGTAGAAAGGCACCGTGAAGATGTGGCGCCCCTTGGGCCGGAGCACGCGAAACACCTCGGCATGCGCCTTGTAGGGATAGGGGATGTGCTCGAACACGTCGGAAGAGAGAATCAAGTCGATGCTTTCGTCGTCGAAGGACAGCGCCATCAGGTCCTGGTGCATCTTGCCCTTCACCATCTCGCCGCTCTTATACTCCTCGCCGAAGTACTCGCTCGCCGAGTAGTTCTTCATGTTCGAAAGCTCGCGGCCCACGGCACCCCCGGTCTCGGTGTTGTATATCACTAGGCCGGGGTATTTGGGGAGATCGCGCAGGGAGTTCACACGGCCGCCGCGGGTGCGCCGAACGGCGTCGCAGACCACCAGGGCTATTTGGCGCTTGCGGTTGGTGGCCCCGCAGACCGAGCAGTTGCAGGTCTCGCGAAGGTTCTCCCTGATCCGCTTCATGAAGGCCAGCGAGCCACAGACGGTGCACCTGATGGGGCCGCCCCAGCCCATCCTGAGCATCACCCGCTCGAGCGCGGTCGGGCCGCCTGAATAGAGAGGGTACTTGATGTACTTATCCGCTTTGAGGCTCATCGCCGGCTATGTTACCACCGGCGTGCTGGCGCGGTCAAACGGATTAGTCCTCATCGCAAGCGAGAAGAGGTACGGGTGAACGGCTTTGAGGTGTTTCATGTAATGGAGCCACTGCATGACCAGGTTGTAGTAGACCCTGTGAACGTCCCCCGATAGATGGTCGATGTCGGTTTCGGGAAGAGTTGTGAAGTCATCGCGGGCCTGCAACTCCTCCGTGAGGTGAAAGACGGCCCTCAAGAGGCCCGTGAACGCCTCATTGTCGAGCATAAGAGGGTTCTCTAGCAATCTCAGCAGAAAGTCCCTCTTGGATGTGAGATAATCATGCAGCGTCTTCATATCGACCTTGCCCATATCGACTCGGTAGGTGTACTTGCTCAGCTTCTTCCACGTGTCCTCAAACTTCCCATCCGTCCACTCGCCGGTAATCAGGAGGTCCTTGCGGATATCCTCCAGATCTGGATCGCGATCCGAAAACTCC
>CAZSBE010000100.1:0-10383 GCA_964604955.1 uncultured bacterium | reverse complement strand
CCGGATGCAAGGTCACGCTCTGGCGCAGGCTCAGGATCGGATCGAGGACAAATCCCTGGCTGTTCGTAAGTTTTTGGAAGACCCCCATGGGATTTGCAAGCGTAAGCCCTCGTCCGATAAAACGGCGCCGGTCGGTTTCGAACTCGAACGGCCCGGCCTCGGTCCCCTCAAGTGTCAGCCGGTGCGCAACATAGATGGGGGAATCAGCTTCGCTGCGTGGCCTTCGGTGCGCAAGCAAGACGCGTTCTTCGCTCACGGCTTCGGTCGCGATAAATAGTTTGCTGAAGGCCGGATGTTGCAGGTCGGCGCCGTGTGGGGCCATTGAGAGCTCGACGTAGCTCGTCAGTTCCAGGCGTCGGGTGCGAATGGAACGGTTGACGAAAGTGATCCGCCGGATTTCAACATCATCTTCCGGGGAGACGACGACCTCGGTCTGGGAAAGAATGCCGCCGTCGACGCGCCGAAATACGGCGCGGTCCAGGGCGAAACTAGCCGAATAAGTTTCCACCTTGCCGCCGACCGGGTGATAGGCGTTGCACCAGACCCGATCCGAATCGGCCTCGCGGATGTAGCAGAAGGTTCCCCACCGGTCCTCGGTCCGGTCCGATCTCCAGCGTGTGATCTCGTGTTCCCCCCACCGGCTATAGCCGCCGCCGGCGTTCGTGACCATGAGGGAATAGCGGCCATTCGAGAGCATCTGGGTCTTGGGTGTACTGGTATGGGGTGTATCGAACTTGCTCACCGAGGGAGCGACTTCGCCGACGCTTTTGACCGAAGGCACTCTTTCCCGGGTGGAGATGTGGTGGAGCGGAGGACGCACCGGTACACGTTCGTGGAGCAAGGGCTCGACGGCGCGCACGCGAGGGTCGGCATGGAAGCGGCGCTGGATGGAGTTGTCGTGGACCAGGTTGGCAAGCGACAGGAAACTCATGCCTTGATGATGAGCCATGTATGCCCGCACGATCACCCCGCGTTTGCCCTCGCGATCCGGCTGGCGGTTGAAATCTATGGCTTCGTAATAGCCGTAGTCGTCAAGCAGCCCCAACCCGGCAAGTCGCTTCAGATTCCGCACGGTCTCTTGCGGTGCCAGGCCCACCGCCAGCATGGTGGCGTAGGGCGCTACGACAAGCTCCTCTCCCAGGCCGCGCTTGAGTCCAAGATCAGGCACGCCAAAGGCCTTGTATTGATAGGTCTTGTTCAAGTCCAGATCACCATAAGCTGACTCCGAGATGCCCCAGGGCACGCGGCGCCTGCGACCGTAGGCTATCTGGGTCGCCACGGCTTCTCTGGTTGCCTTATCCAGGAGCTGCCGTAGGTGCGCTGGAAAATGAGGGGCATCAGATACTCAAACATGGTGCCGGTCCAGCTCAAGAGCACTCGACGGCGGCCGATCGCGCCGTAGGGGCGGCTCATGGAAAACCAGTGCTCAACGGGGACGTCGCCCCGGGCGATGGCGGCGAAACTGCCAAGCCGCGCCTCGCTCGCGAAGAGATCGTAGTAAGCGCTGTCTCTGCGACCTTCCGAGACGTTGTAGCCGACCGAAAAGAGCCGGCGCAGGGAATCATACAGGAAGCGCATGTTGATGGATTCGGAGAGCTCGCGCCCTTGCTGGGCGAGTTGCTCGCCAAGAGCGTGCGTCTCGCCGGCCAGCCACCTCGACTCCGCAAAGGCTGCAAGCAGGCGGTCAAGGTATTCGAACATAGGGCCTGTAGCCTGGGGAGCTGCATCCCGGATTGATCGGAACACCTGGATACAGGCGACCTGATCGTTGGCCAGATCAAAAAGCGAGGGCGCGCGATCCAGGCCCCGGCGCCAGGCGCCGACGGCGTCCGCACCCAGTTGGGCTATCTCCTCTCCGGTCTTCTCATCAAGGACTTCGATCCAGGTGAGATAGCGATCCGCAAGCATCGTCCAGGCCGAGACCTGGCTTGAGATCTCGCCGACCCAGTGGGCCGCACTCGGCCGGGCGGCGGTGGCTTCACCTTCGCGCATGCCGGTCGCCTCGCCAGCCCTGGCAGGCGCAGCTGACATCCGCACCTGCTCGGCCAGAGTCTTTACGCTGCCCTCCAGGCGCCTCAGGACGCCGAGCGCGTCGGCAATCCTACGGGGAGGGACTTCCAGGGTGCGCACGAGATCATCGATGAGGCGGGTATCCAGACCGGCAACGTCGTTCCTGCCCCCCCGGCTTTCTGCGTCGACGACCTCTCTCAGGACTTCCGCGGCGTCCCGCAGGCCTGCAAAGGTCCTCAAGTCGAGGATGGGGACACGAACGATCTCCTCGAGTCCAGGCTCCAGGCACCATAAGGCACACAACAGGTTCCCACTGTCCACGGTGGACACGTAGCGAGGCTCAAGCGGGGTCAAGGTTTCGATATCATACCAGTTGAGCAGGTGGCCCTCATAGCGCTCCAGCTCGCCGGCGGTTTTCAAAGTACGGGTGAGCTTATCGATCACATCGTCGACCGTAAGATATCCGAAGTCATGCGCGCCGAGCGCGCTCACGATCCAGAGACCGATATTGGTCGGACTGGTACGCATTGCCAGTTGATTCCGATGTGAGACCTGGTAGTTGTCCGGCGGCAGGTACGATGTCTTGTCCCCCACGAAGTTCGAGAAGTAGCCCCAGGTCCGCCGTGCAACCCTCCTCAGAAACTGCAGGTCCCTCCCGGCAAGCTCCAATCGCTGTTGCTTGGGTTCCGGTCGGCGGGTCAAGAGCCAACCGAGGAGCGGGGATACGAGCCACAGGGCGAGCCAGGGGCCGGCCGCCAAGAGACTCGATGGCCTCCAGCGCACGACCGCCCACGCCAAGGCAGCGCTCAGGACGCCGGCCAGGCTTAGCAGGCCGACGAACATCCGCACGTGACTCGGAGAATTCCATTGCATCACTTCCGCCGAGGTCCACTCAAGCAGGTTGCGATGGGAGACGAGCCGGCGATAAGCGACCCGCAGAATGGCATCCACCGCCAGCCAGGCCTGATGCTGGAGGAGTGAAGCATCAGCAATCGCCCTGGCGAGGTCATGCCCCACTTTGGAGAAGGAGAAACTCTTCAGCCCCCGACGGGTAGTCGCCCAGGTGATGGGCTGGACCAGAGGGGTAAAGATGATCTGCGCGCCGACCACAATGAGGGATATCCAGGCCATCTGGGAGGAGACGAGCCAGGACGCCACAAGCAAACCCAGGCTGGTTGCGGGCACCAGGCTCCGGCGCAAGTTGTCGAAGATCTTCCAGCGGTCGAACCCGGAGATCGGGTTTGGCCCGCGCCGCCCGCCGGGTCGGGGAACGCGCGGCAGGATCCATTCCGCGATCTGCCAATCCCCTCTAATCCAACGATGCTGCCGGCTGGTGTAGCTCAGGTAGTCCTGCGGGAATTCATCATAGAGCTCGATATCGCTCGCGAGGCCCACTCGAACGTGAGCACCCTCGATCAAGTCGTGGGAGAGCAGGTACTCCTCCGGGAAAGTCCCTGAAAGCACCCGGCTGAAGGTGCGAACATCATAGATGCCTTTGCCGTGGTAGGAACCTTCGCCGGTGAGGTCCTGATTGACATCAGAGACGGCCCTGGTATATGGGTCGATCCCTACGGCGTCGGAGAAGAGCCGGCTGAAGGGCGAGCTGCTCGTGCTCGGCAGGGATGGACTTACGGCCGGCTGGATGACGGTGTAGGTGCCGGCAAGGACTCTGCCCTTGCCATCGAGGCGCGGCCGATTGAGAGGGTGCGCCAGCGTCTCGACCATCCTGCGGGCGGCGCCGTGAGGCAGCTGGGTGTCGCTGTCCAGCGTGATGACAAACCTCACGTTGGAAAGGTCGTCCGGATCTCCCACATGCACCAGGCGACCGGCATCGTCGGGCCGCGTTCCATCGATCAGACGATTGAGTTCTTCCAGTTTTCCGCGTTTACGCTCCCAACCGATGAACTTGCGTTCGGACTCACTCCATCTTCGCTCCCGGTGGAAAAGGAAGAACCGCTCATCACCCTCACCACCATACCGGTGATTGAGCGCCTCCAGGCCCGCGGTCGCCATTCGAAGGAGAGGCTCGTCCTCATCACAGTGCGCCCGCGCTGAATCTGTATGGTCCGTGAAGAGACCAAAGACCAGATTTCCCTCTTTGTTGGCCAGGTACCGTATTTCGAGCTTTTCCACCTCGGCCCGGACGGTCTCCGCGTCCACGAGCAGCATGGGCACGACGACCAGCGTTCGGAATGCACCGGGAATCCCGGAGGTCTCGAAATCCATCTTGGGAAGAGTGCGTGGGGGAAGCAGTCGCGTCACGAGGTAATTCACGACCTCGAGCGACAGCTGGCTCGCGGGAACGACCAGGAGCAGGGCGATGAGCAGCCGGACCTCCGGCGCCTGCCCGCGCAGGCCAAGCAGGACGACCATGGATTCCAATAGGGCCAGCGATAAGCCAAGCCCGAGGAAGTAAACTCGCGAATGACGGTGGTAAACCCATTGTAGGGCACGCCGCCGCAGCGTCTCACGGCAATGTGAGAGCCGCACCAGGCGAGGTCTCGCATCACCGACGAGATAGGTTCCCACGTGAGCCCCCCGATCATCTCCCGGCACTTCGCTTCGCGCCGCGTCGCCGGGTCCTTCGGCAGCTGCCTCACGGCCGCCGTCGCCAGCTAAGCTGCTGCCCCCTTCCCGGGCGGCCTGCGCGGCCAGATCAACGGCGCGCTCGGCGACCTCAATCTCCGGCTCGCCGGACCCACGGGCAATTTCTTCAACCGCGCAGCGATACCGATCACGTGTTTCGAAGTCCATCCTGGCATAGACGCCGGCCGGATCCAACCGCAGCACGCGCTCAACCCGGCTCAGCTCCTCAAAGATGTCCCTCCAATCCAACAGGGCAAGCTGTCGCAAGCTTGTGAACGCATTTCCGATCGATATCCGATCCCTGGTCTGGCGGTTTTGCTCACTCAGGTCAATATCGCTCAAGGGCTTCCGGAAGGTACGCTCAAGCCAGCTGCGGACCGGACCCAACGCGGCTTCCTCATCGTAGAGATGATCGATCAGCTGGGAAGCGAAGTAGGGGCTCGGGCTGGGCTGGGCCGTGGCGAGTTCGGCCAGGAAAGCGAAGAGATGGTTGGGATCGCGCCGGTTGGCCGTGATCAATCTGTTTGCCCAGAAGTCGGCATTCCCCCGCTCCCGAAGCTCGGCCAGGGCCCGTGTCGCAAGATTCTGAACGCTCTCGATCAAAGCTATGCGAAGCATCTGGGGAACTGCCCATAGCTCTCCTATCGACAGATTGCCCACAGACTGATAGGCTTCGATAAGCGCAAGGATGTTTTCCCTGTCCAGGCGCAGGTCCGTATGAGAGACCATTTCCATAGCGAGGCCGTAGATGCGCGGCAGGCCCCGGTAGGGCTCATCCAACAGCACCGGCAGCTCCTTGTAGAAACGCCGGGGAAGATTCAGCTGTACCTCCCGTATGTTGCTTTCAATGATGTATTCATTATCGAGGAGCCACTCGGCAGTTGGAGGCACGTTCTGCCCCACCCGGCCCGCTTCCGCAAGAATCAAGCAAACCGGATGGATCCACTGGCGGGACCGTTCAAGCCGTTTCAAGAGCTCGGTTGTCCGCTGGGGATTGCGATCCACTCTGTGTTTCCCCGCCAGGCGCGGCATATACTCCTGGATCTGTCCCGTGGACAGCGGCGCCATGGGGACAGAAGCATCCCCGGCCGGACCGTCGAACTTCGGATGGAGGACAAAGACTGCCGGCGGGATCTCGCCGCCTTCCCGGAGCACCTCCACCGGGAGTCGCAAGGCTTCGACCGGCACTTCAAGGACGAGGGCAATCTCCTTGGACACCAGCCACCGCGCGTGGTCTTCAAGAAGGCTCCGTGCCAAACCGTGCGACGATCGGCGCACCCACACAGCGGCAACGACGGCACCGATCAGTCCCCCCAGCAGGATCGGAACCAGGCCGGACGGGCTTCCTTCAAGCAGCGCGACCTGCCAATCGAGGCTGCTGGATGCAATGCCGGCCAAACCCGCGGCGGCGACAGCAGATAGCGCCACCCAAAGCGCGCGGCGCCGGAGGAAGGGATCCAGCGTGCGTATGTCTCCATCGGAACCCTTGTAGATCAACGCGGCGCGACGGAAGCCCCTTTTTCCGAGCTCCCGGATGGCCCGACGAGCTTCCTCGGGCACTGCGAAGTAGCCTACAAGAGTACCTTTTCTCACGCTGGTTCCTTACTTCCCCACTTGGTCCAAGCTTCGAGTCTGCACTCCGAGAAGGCGTGATGGATCCACTGGATGGAAATCTCGGCCACCCGCTGCCGACCTATCGCCCTGCAGCACGACTGGATCGATGCAGCAGTATACCGGGAAGCATACCACGGAGCAAGCAGTTTGCAGCAAACGGGAGAGGTGCGAAGGGTGCCGGATCTTTGAAAGAAAGTGAGTGACTCAACCGCTTTTCCACTTGACCGGGCTAGAGTAGTAGCCTGAAAATGCACTCGTGCGGAATGAAGCGCACGGGACTCGGGAAAAGGAGGGACACAATGGGAGACAAAGGCAAGAAGGATAAGAAAAAGCACCAAAAACAAGAGACAGCAAAACAGCAGAATAAGGCGAAAAGGAAGCTGGCGAAGCAACCGAAAAGAACGCCGTGAAAGAAAGCACGGTGATGACCTGATCCCCTAGAACGGGACCAGTTAATATCTCGGTTTTCCGGTAGAGGTGTCCCTCTTGTTCAGACCGCTTAACGGGCTCATAACCCAAAGGTCGCAGGTTCAAATCCTGCCCCCGCTATCATATTAAGCCCTTGAACCGTAGGCGGTTCGGGGGCTTCTGCTTTTTGGTGGGAATCGAGAAAGGGTCCGTTTGCTGACGGTTTGCTAGCGCCTGCTCCGAGTACAGCCTTATCGAGGCGATTCCCCACGCCGCTCCTGACCTCGGGCATTAGATGGCCGTAGCGGTCAGGCGTTGCTGTAATCAACCCACGTCTCAGCTGGGATTGAACGAACTTCAGGTTCTCGTTTTGCGAGATGAGTAGTGGCGCATATGTGTGCTTATGGTCATGGAAGCAGATCTTCCGCAGGCCGGCACGCCGCAGTGCAGGCAGTAATTCCCGTTTGTACACATTGTCGGGATCCAAACCTCAGACTCTCACCGGAACTGGGTCAGAGATGAGGGCAAGCACACTCAGATGGACCCGGCTGTATCCACAAGGGGCCGGCGGCTGGTTTTCAGTAGGGCATTTCTCCCATCTCTGCTGTATAGTAGAGTCGAGAGGAGTTGCGAAAATATGAACCCGCCGAGAGCCCGTACGTTGACTTCAGGCTTGACTCTCCTCGGCCTGATCCTGATGGCTGTGCCCTCTCCGGCACAGGCCCGCGGTTCGTGCCCTGTGAGGAAAGAGAGGGCACCTATCGTGGTCGAGTTCCCCTATCTTCTGCGTATTGCCGAGGGTAGCGTCCTCGTTGTCCACGGCCATGACTTCAGAGACAGTGTCTGGATCACATGGGAATACGGCGACAGCATGCGTGTGGAAGGTTTGCCCGTGGTGCCGCCACCCGCGGTGCCCCGCAAGATTCTCAGCGAGGGGGCGTATGCGTCCATTTACGGGAAGGTCCCCTATGTCAGAAATCTGGTTGACAGTGGAGCGACCTGGCGGGAAGCATACCAGGCGTGGAGCGAGGAACGCGGCAGGATCAAGCGGTCCATGGTTAGGCTATATAACGAGGTCATAGACTCCACGAGATCGCGCGAGGCGGCGATCCAGGCGGTGAAGACCGCGATTGACCGGTCATTGCTCGAACCGGGAGCGAGAATCGAAGTAACTTCCCAGTACCTGGAGGTGACTTGGCAGGGCGTGCCGAGGGAGCACGTCATGTGCTCGAATTTCACGCCTCTTGAGGGCCCCCTCCTTCCTGTGGAGCGCGACGCAGAGAGAATGCGGAGTTCGGCACGGAGACTTGCGTTGTTCCTTGCCCCACCGCGGAAGGGCCCGGCATTCGTCAACTGGAATCCCAGGGGCTTCATTGCGGGCGGGGGCCGGGAGGCCATAGACCAGCTCGAGATGGCGAAGAAAGGCATCAAGGTGGATGGCTTAATGGACTACACCGAGCTCAAGCGCATATTCCATGTCAACGTCACTTCGGAAGCGGAGCGTGCCCGGCTGACAGGTACCGTCTGTGGGACTGTGGTGGATGCAGATGACGGGACATCGCTTGACCTGGTAGTCATAAACATGGAGCACATTACCATTCATACCGGCTCAGATACCCTGGGCAAATTCGAAGTGTCCGGCCTTCTCACGGGACTGTATAAGGGCAGTGTCAGGCGACTTGGCTATAAGCCAGTGACACTGGATAGCATCGAAGTCAGGGCCGGGGAAAGGACCGAGCTCAGCCTGGAGCTCCAGAGAGACGGGGACGATCACGGCGAGTGACTGAACCGCCCCGGGATTGCCGGAGACTCCTATCCGTGAGGGCGTAGTGTCACCGGGAGAACGGTCCTGCTGCGCCAGCCCCGTGTAGAGGCCGCCGGGGACTCCCGCGCGACACTCACTCCTCAACACACCTGAACTCGTCGGGGTAGTTCGAGAGCTCAATGAGGTCCGGCGTGGAAACGTCGAGGAAGTCGTTATCTCTATAGATCTCGAATGTCTCCAGAATCAGATCCCTGTTCAGCTCAACCGTGTAGTCGACCATGCGTTCATTGACCCGCCCGGGGTCCTCAGTGTGGACGTCAAGCGCGACCCGGCGCGAGCCGCAACTGAAGTCCAGGTCCGCAACGTCAATGTACTTTATATAGGGGCTGGTATGTGTCCTGAAGTAGATTCGCCCGCCCGCGAAGTCGTAAACGATGCTCCAGCGGGTGAAATGAACCGGGGTGACTTCAGCGGAGACTTCCTCCAGGATCCCAAAGGAATAATCGATGAGCGTATCGCCACCCCCGCCTTCGAAATCCCTGATCATGTCCGTCGCGTCGACGAAGCGCTGAAGCGACGTATTGCCGCCCGTCAACCCTCCCCTCATGAAACACCCCGCCGACTCACGGTAGTTGCTGTTCGTGAGCACTTCAAAATAGACGTCATCGCCAACATAAGAGACCATCTTCCCCTTCAGGAATTCCACCACGGCGACGCCCCCGGCGCCGTCAAGAACGAGGAAGTGCGTGGGAACCGAGGTCGTGGATATCCTGAGCAGCGAATCGCTCGCGACAACCTCCGCCACCGTAGCGTGATTATCCAGCTGGTACTGGATCCACTGGGTCTCCAGAATCGAGGGACGCGCGTCCGGCTCCGGGTACCGGGTGGTATCAAGCCACATGCTCTCCACGACGAGCCCGGCTTCGTTCATACCTCCCAGCGGGAGTTCCCTGCCCGCCTGGTTGAACGTGACGCTCCCGTACTTCGACACCCACTCAGGCGGCTTGCCGTCCAGCTGGGTCAGCGCCTCTTTTGCCAGCCCGCGCTGATTCACCATCACCATACCCGGGTCTGCGAACCAATCCAGGTTCTTCCCGAATACGGCACGGTCCCCGTCCCTTATCACGAAGGTCGTGCAGGCGGTGACGCCCGCCGCTGAGAGCAGAGCGATGGAGACGAATATGAAACCACATATGACCGGCCGGCGTACCATGCCTCCTCCTCCAGAATGAGCTCAGCACACCCCGTACCCTGAGATTAGGATATGAACGTGGCGCCGTCAAGCAGGCGGCCCCGGACGGGTTCAGGAGATGGATGACGCTCTCGGCTGTAGACGGTTTGGGGACGGTTCTCAAGTCAGACGATACGGAAGTAATGTTGGTAGTAACAGTTGCCTGGTTGTCCGGGCCGGTTTGCCACGTCAGGCGATACGCTTGGAGAAGCGCCTCCAGGAGATCGTGAAGATGATGGCGCTGAAGACCAGCATGGCGAGGATATCGGGGTAGAGGGCGTCCACGCCGGCGCCTTTCATCATTATGCCCCTTATCACCTTCATGAAGTATCTCATCGGATTGAGAAGCGTTATATAGCGGACAACAGCCGGCATGTTCTCTATCGGGGCAAAGAAGCCGGAGGTCATCATCGTGAACAATGAAAAGAACCACGCGAAGAACATGGCCTGCTGTTGCGTCTTGCTGATTGTGGAAATCAGCATGCCCACCCCGAGCGTGGTGAAGAGGAATATGAAGGCCAGCGCGTAGAGCAGGGCCCAGGATCCTACGAATGGGATCCGGAACCACAGAATCCCGACGGCCAGGGCGACAGAGACCTCGAGAAACGCCAGAACCGCGAAAGGCATCGTCTTCCCCAGGATGAATGCCCTTGCGGAGATCGGGGTCACCATGACCTGTTCGAATGTGCCCATCTCACGTTCCCGGACGATCGCCATGGAGGTCAGCATCACGGTCACCACGGTGATCAGCATGGCCACGACGCCCGGG
>CAZSBE010000099.1:0-10413 GCA_964604955.1 uncultured bacterium | reverse complement strand
GGGTCGGGGGGCGAGAGGAAATAAAGGAGGGGCTGGTCCCCTTCATCAGGTACGACTGGTACGGCACGCCGGTGGCAGGCGGGGACTACTATTTCTTCATGAGGGAACTGGCCGGTGAGAATCTCCGGTCGGTGTGCGTCCGGAAGGGCCTCGAAGGAGAAGACGAGGTGCTTATCGACCCGCTGACCCTGAGCGACGACCGGTCGGTTACCGCGGAAATCGTGAAGGTATCCGAAGACGGCCGCATCATGGCCTACGGCCTGCAGACCGGCGGCGAGGATGAAACCGTGATCAGGTTTTTTGATGTCGAGAACCGCCGGGACCTGGAGGATGAACTCCCGCGCGGACGATACGATGAAATCTGTTTTGAGCCGGGAAACAGCGCCATATACTACTCGAATTACCTCGATGAGGGACCCCGCGTCTACCATCACGTAATGGGTTCCGACCCGGCCGGGGACCGAGAGATATTCGGAAGCGCCTACGGGCCGGGAAAGGGCATCTCGGCGGACCTTTCCGATGACGGGCGCTTCCTGGTAATGACCGTCTGGCACGGTTCAGCGGCCAGGAAAACCGAGATCTATTGCCTTGACCTCCGCGCGGGCGGCGGCATCAAACCCGTGGTCAATGACATAGACGCGAGATTTGCAGGAGCCATTGGAGGCCACGATCTTTTCATGCTCACCAACTGGGAGGCTCCGAACGGAAGGGTGATCAGGGTCGACCTTGAAAACCCGGCCCGCGATTCCTGGAAGGAGATCATCCCCGAATCGGGCGCGGTTCTCGAGAGCCACACGCTGGCCGGCGGGATGGTCTTCGCCAACTATCTCGAGAACGTCGTCTCATCCGTGCGGATCGTCGACCCATCGGGAGCGCCCGTCAGGGAAATCGACTTCCCGTCGCTCGGCACGGTGAGCACGGTGAGGGGGCGCTGGAACGACGATACGGCGTTCTTCTCCTTCAACTCCTTCCACATCCCGCAGACCATTTACAGATACGGCGTACGCGAGGGCACGAAGAGCATCTGGTTCCGCGCCGAGCTGCCTTTCGACAGTGACGACTATGAAACCCGGCAGGTATGGTACACGTCCCGGGACGGCACGAGGGTGCCGATGTTCCTCGTCAGCCGGAAGGGCCTCGAGCTCGACGGGAACAGGCCCGTACTCCTGACCGGATACGGCGGCTTCACCCACGCCGTAACTCCGCGTTTCAGCTCGCGCACCGCGATGTGGATAATGAAAGGCGGAGTTTACGCTGCGCCCAGCCTACGAGGGGGCGGCGAATTCGGGGAGGAGTGGCACAGGGCCGGAATGCTGGAGAGCAAACAGAACACTTTCGACGACTTTATAGCTGCCGCAGAGTGGCTTGTGGACAGCGGGTACACCCGGCCCGGCAGGATCGCGATCGCCGGCGGCAGCAACGGCGGCCTCCTCGTGGGCGCGGCGCTCACGCAGAGACCGGACCTCTTCAAAGCCGTCATATGCGGCTACCCCCTGCTCGACATGGTCAGGTATCACAAGTTCCTCGTAGCGGCCTGGTGGGTTCCGGAGTACGGCTCGGCCGACGACCCGGACGAGTTCAAATACATCTATGCCTATTCACCGTACCACAGGGTCGTGAGCGGCACCGCATACCCGGCAGTGCTTTTCGTAACCGGGGACGCGGATACGCGGGTGGCTCCGCTGCACGCGCGGAAGATGACCGCTCTCATGCAGGCTTATACATCCTCGGATAATCCCATCCTCCTGCAATATGACACCAAGGCGGGGCACTCGGGAGGCAAGCCGACGGACAAGTACATTGAGGACGCCACGGACCAGCTGCAGTTCCTCTTCTGGCAGCTGGATGTGCCGGTTGAAGGCCCCTAGGCAAGGAGATGAGGCATTCCCGGGGCGTCGTGATGAGGCCGGCTGACGTGGTGCCGGGATGTTCACTGAGAGCGCTGCGGGGCGGCCGTCTAATGGGGTATCAAGGCGTTCCCCGAGAGCGCCTCCGCTATGACTGCCGCCAGCGCGGCCCTGCTGAAGGGCTTGAGCACCAGCCCCGCCATGCCCTCCTGGACGATCTCCCTGGCCTCGCCGTCTTCTCCGTATCCGGTGGAAAGCACCGCAAGCACATCGGGGTTCATCTCGCGCAGCGCACGGAAGCACTCCCGCCCGCTCATCCCCGGCATTACCATGTCAAGGAGAACGAGATCGATACGCTCACCGTGGTCCCTGTAGTACTCAACCGCATCAAGTCCATTCGAAACGTCCACAACATCGTAGCCGCAGACCTCGAGCATACTCCGCGCGACATCGCGTACCAGGTCCTCGTCGTCCACGACGAGGACCCGGCCGGACCCGGCATGGGCCATCTGATGCACGCCCGGGCCGGGTTCCTCCGGCACCTGGCACCCGCCTTGCGGCAGGTAGACCCTGAAGGCAGCCCCGCCGCCGGGTGCGCTCTCGACCTCAGTGAAGCCGCCGTGATTCCTGACGGTTCCATAGACCATCGCAAGCCCCATTCCGGTTCCGCGGCCCTGTCCCTTGGTTGTGAAGAAGGGCTCGAAGATTCTCTCGACATTCTCGGGCGGTATGCCTGAGCCCGTGTCGGAAACCGTGAGAACCGCGTAGCGGCCAGGCAGAATATCCGCTTCCGGCAGGTGGCTCGTGTCATCGAGATCCACTGTCCCGGCTGACATTGTGAGTTCCCCGCCCGAGGGCATGGCATCCCGGGCATTGAGGGCGAGATTCAGGAGTACTTGCTCCAGCTGACCGGCGTCTCCCGTGACCGTGAGGTCGTCCGGGTTCATTTCACAAGATACGCGGATATCCTCTTTGATGGTCTGCCTCAGGAGCGTGATCACGTCCCTCATTACGTCATTCAGATTCACCGGCTCGCGCCGCCGGCGCCCGCGCTGCGCAAACCCGAGGAGCTTGCGCGTGAGATCGGCAGCCCGCTCGGCTGCGCGCTCGATGGTCCTGGCGGATTCATGGACGGTCGTGCCGGGCTCCGCCGTGAGCCTGAGCATGTTCGCGTAGCCGAGGATCCCGGTGAGCATGTTGTTGAATTCATGCGCGATGCCACCGGCGAGTTCCCCGATCGCCTGCATCTTGGCGCTCTGGCGGAGTCGGTCCTCCGCCCTTTTCCGCTCGGAGACGTCACGGGTCACACCGATTATGTACATCGGTATACCGTCGTCGGCGTATGCCGCCGAAACCGTGGACTCGGCGCATACGGTACCGCCGCCCTTGCATATGAGCTCCATCTCCACGGTAACGGGCCTGAACGAGCCGTCCCGAACGCTCTCAATGTGGCTCTCGAGAAAACGCATGACGCTCTTGAGCGACGCGGGCGCCAATATATCCGCCGGGGACATCCCGGCGATTTCGCCGGGAGTGAACCCGGTCATGTTCCGTATCGACGGGCTCACATACGTCAAGCCCTTGAGGTCCTTGTCCATCGCCCAGATTACGTCCATGATATTCTCGACGAGCAGCCTGTGCAGGCACTCGCTCTCCCGCGCCGCCTCCTCAGTTTCCGAAAGTTGCACGTAACCCTCCGTCATGGAGAACCTCCTGCCGAATTCCCGGGCCGGAAACAGCGGTTCTTAAGGGCGAACACATTCCCCAACGTTTCTGGTATCGGCAAAAGCCGGCAAGACTTGAGTAAGGAAGTTCGCAAAAGCCCGCGACCGGCGCCGCGCCCCGCAGGTCGGCCTCGCTCTAATCGCTTCATATTTCTTAAGTTATGCCGATATATGGATGGGGAACGTGAGGACGTCTATACCGCGTTCGGGTGAGGAGCGGTACATTCTCACCGGACACTTTCAGGACTGATGCATGACCGAAGCGAAAATGACATTCGACGGCCCGGGAACCGCCATTCTCGTTCTCGCACCGGACGGCTCGATTCTTAAAGCCAATGAATGCGCATCGAGCCTGCTCGGCGGCGGGGAGCGAGAAGTGGAGGGCGCACATCTGTCTTCATTCCTTGCAGATCCCGCGGCAGCGGGCACGATTCTCGAGAAACTCGCCGATCGTGAAACCGCCGCCCGCCTGGGCGTGAGACTCGCGGCCGGGGACGGCTCGCCCGTGGAGGTGATACTCTCCGGCCTCGCGCTGCCCCGGGCGGGCAGCGACCGTGCATGTATCGTCTGCGCGCTGCACCCGGCGATACCCGCCTGCACCTCCGGCGGCGAGCCGCGCGGAGTGCCCGTCCGGCCGGTAGACCTCGCCGACCTGCTCCCCGAGATAGTCTTCGAAATGGATATCAGCGGAACGCTGACATTTGTAAACCAGAAAGCGTACGAGATCACAGGCTACACCCGGGACGATTTTGAGAAAGGCATCAAGGCACTGGATATAATCGCTCCGGAGGACCGGGACAATGCAGCCCGGAACATCCATGAGATCCTCACGGGAGTGGGAGATGGGCCTCACGAGTATGTCGCTATCCGCAAGGACGGCAAGAGATTCCCCGTCATGATCCACTCCGTCCCGGCCTACCGTGACGGCAGGCCCGCCGGCCTGAGGGGGATCATAATCGACGTCACCGAGCAGAAGCGCGCCGAAACCGACCTTCGCATAGTCGACAGCGCCATGGCCTCGTCGATCAATGCCATCGCGATCGCCGACATGGATGGCAAATTCACATACGTCAACGCCGCCTTCCTCCGGCTCTGGGGTTACGAGAGTGAGCAGGAAGTTATGCAAAAGCCGGCCATTGAGTTCTGGGACATGACCGACAGGGCATTGGAAGCGATGAAGGTGCTGCACCGTGACGGGGGCTGGATAGGAGAGCTGGTGGGCAAGCGCAAGGACGGTTCGGTCTTCGAAGTCGATACCGCGGCCACCCTGGTCACGGACGACTCCGGGCGCCCCTTGAGAATGATGGCATCCTTCATAGACGTAACGGACCGCAAGCGCGCCGAGCAGGAACGCCAGCAGGAGCTGCTGCGGCGCGAGAAGCTGCACGGGGTTCTGGAGATGGCCGGCGCGACCTGCCACGAATTCAACCAGCCCATGCAGGTGATCTCGGGCTACACCGAACTCCTTCTCCACGGCATCAGCGGGTCCGGCCCGGGCATCGACGAGCTCAGGAAGATAAAGGCCGCCAGCGACCGGATGATAGAGATCACGAGGAAGCTTCAGAGCATAACCCGTTACGAGACCCGCCAGTACGTCGGCGGCGCCACCATCATCGACATAGACAAGTCCTCCTGCCTCACCGCCCCGGAGGATTCCGGGGAATAGGAACAAGCTTCGGGCCCCGCGGCGCATCTAAAGATCGAATGTGTACTGGATGCGCACGCACTTGACCATAGTGTTTGCGGTGCTGCTCGCGATACTGAAGCAGAGAGGAGATGCAGGCGTGGCACGGCAAAATGCGGGCAACAGGCTCGCCGGCGAGAAGAGCCCCTATCTTCTTCAGCACGCACGCAATCCGGTCGACTGGTACCCGTGGGGCGAAGAAGCTTTTGACGCGGCCCGCTCGCAGGACAAACCCGTTTTTCTCTCGATCGGCTACTCGACCTGCCACTGGTGCCATGTGATGGAAAAGGAGTCGTTCTCCGACCCCGACATGGCGGCGCTCATGAACAGGCATTTCATCTGCATAAAGGTCGACCGCGAGGAGAGGCCGGACATCGACAATATATACATGAGCGCCGTCGTGGCCATAACGGGAAGGGGCGGCTGGCCGCTCACTGTTTTCCTCACTCCCGACCAGAAGCCTTTCTTCGGAGGCACCTACTTCCCCCCCGAAGACAGGTGGGGAATCAGCGGCCTCAGAACCGTAATCGAATCGGTCGCGGACGCCTGGGAGAACCGGCGGGCTGAGGTCACCAGGTCCGGCGAGATGCTTACCGAGGCTCTTGCCGCGGGCCCGGCCCGGGGCGGCGGGGCGGCATCGCCTGGCGAGGCCACGCTCCATGAGGCGTACGAGCATTTCAGATCGACCTTCGTTGAGGAGCCGGCGGGCTTCGGCCGGGCACCCAGGTTCCCCATGGGCCATAACCTGTCCTTCCTTCTGAGGTACGCTGAGAAGAACGCGGACAGCAAGGCCCTCATGATGGCGGAGCGGTCTCTCGATGCCATGGCCGAGGGCGGGATATACGACCGGATAGGAGGCGGGTTTCACCGCTACTCCACCGACGACCAATGGCGGATACCGCATTTCGAGAAGATGTTGTACGACCAGGCCATACTCTCGAAGGCCTATTTGGAGGCCTACCAGGCCACCGGCAGAAGGCGCTATGCCGACATCGCGCGGGAGACCCTGGACTATGTGCTGAGGGATATGACCGACGAGGGCGGCGGCTTCTACTCGGCCGAGGACGCCGATTCGCCACTGCCAGGAAACCCGGGCGAGAAGAAGGAAGGCGCTTTCTACTTGTGGACGACAGGGGAAGTCACCGGCCTTCTGGGCGAGCAGGCGGGAGAAGTCGTCAACTTCCGCTTCGGCGTAATGCCGGAGGGAAACGCCGTCACCGACCCCCACCTGGAGTTCGAGGGGAAGAACGTCCTCTACGCGGCGCATACGCTTGAGGAGACCGCGCGACGCTTCGGCCGGAGCCCCGATGACGTCCGGGAGGTGATTGCCGGCGCCCGCGCGACGCTCTTCGCCGAACGCGCCAAGAGGCCCAGGCCCCATCTGGACGACAAGATACTCACAGACTGGAACGGTCTCATGATATCGAGTCTGGCGGCGGCTTCGAGAGTTCTCAATGAGCCCGTCTACCGTGAGGCCGCGGAACGCTCAGCGCGCTTCATCATGGAAAACCTCACGGGCGGCGACAGGCGGCTGCTCCACCGCCATCGCGACGGCGACTCGGGCATTCCGGGGACATTGGAAGACTACGCATTCTTCATACACGGCCTCATCGACCTTTACGAGGCCACGTTCGACGCGGCCTATCTTGCGGAAGCCGCCAGGCTGGCCGACCTGATGCGCGGCCTCTTCTGGGACGACGCGGCAGGGGGCTTCTTCTTCACGGCCGAGGGTGCTGAAGGTCTCATCATCCGGACGAAAGAGGTGTACGACGGCGCCATACCGTCGGGGAACTCCGTGGCGGCGCTGGACCTGATCCGCCTCGGAAGGCTCATGGCAAGGCCCGGGTTGGAATCCCTGGCATCCGATCTCATGACCGCCTTCTCCGGTGAGATCGAGGCGATGCCCGGCGCCCACTCGTTCATGCTCATGGGGCTCGATTTCGCGATGGGGCCCGCCCGGGAGATAATCATCGCGGAAGGGGCCGATCCTGAAGCAGTGGCGGACATGGTGGGCGCCGTTTACGCGAGGTTCATTCCCAACAAGGTCGTCATTCTGCGACCGGCCGCAGATGAAGCGGCCGGAGAGCTCCTGGACCTGGCGCCATTCCTCAGGGACTACCGCGCCCCGGGCGGCAGGACGTCCGTCTATGTCTGCATGAACCACGCGTGCCGCGCGCCGGCCTCATCGCTCACCGACCTCGAAGCCCTGCTCCCCGAATAGGGTGGGGTCAGGTCTCAAATTGCACAACGGCCGCCGCGGCAAAGTGGAGGGGTCAGGTCTTAAATTGCACAACGGCCGCCGCGCGCGCCGGCACTAATCCGTGAAGAAGCGGTAGAAACAGCAGCCTGAGCGGATCGCCCTGAGCGCCTTACCGTCCGCAACCTGGTCGAACCCGACGCGCTCCGGGGAAAACTCCTCGTCGCCTTCCCGGAACCGTCCGGGCCCCAGGGGATGAAGCGGCTCCTCATTTCCCGGCGGGAACACGATGAAGAGCCGGCCCCTGCGGAGAACCACCCGGAAATTCGTAAGCCACGGATCGTGCGAGCGATAGTGCCCCGGGTACGCGCTCCACTCCGCCGGGAAAACCGGCACGGACTCCGGCGCAGCATCATGCCGCCTATAGACGTCCGGCCCGTGAACGGCTTCGACAACTGCGCCGCCGTCACCCGCTCGAACGAACGAAAGCAGGTAAATCTCGAATTGGGGGTCATTGACGTGGAACCTGTCCGGGCCTCTGCTCTCGAGCGCGACGTCCCGGCCGGATGTTTCGAGCACCAGGCCGCCGGCGCGCGCAGCGAGCCTGATTGACCGCTCGCCGCATGCGTATGTCCCCTCATACTCGGCCGCGTTGTCGACGCGCGCCGGATCCGGGGGAACCGGCAGTTCCGGCAGAGGTCTGCCTCCCGCGGCAGCCCCGACCAGCTGCAACGCCGGGAGGGCAAGGCCCCGTAGGCCGGGTGTGGTCATCAGGACTACGATCGCCAGCCCGCTGTCGGGATCGCACCAGAGCGACGCCTCATATCCCGGCATATCGCCGCCGTGGGCGATGTACTCGACCCCGTCTTCCCGGTAGGCGCATATGCCGTACCCGTAGTACCATTCGTCCCGATCATGGGCATGCCTGCCGGTGAGGAGTTCGAAGCTCTCCTCGCTCAAAACGGCACCGCCTTCGACCCTGCCCCTGTTGAGCAGCAGCCGCGCGAACGCCGCCATGTCCTCCGCCGTGGAAGCTATTGAGCCGTCGCCCGTGTCCGTCTCCAGCCATGCCGCGGGCACCAGCGGGTGACTCGAATGCGGCGGCCGGTCGTCATACAGCCGCCTGTAGCCCCTTGCCAGGCGCGGCCTTATCCGATTCAATATCTCGGGTTCGGTGTTCTCCATCCCGGCGGGCCCGAGTATGCCTTCCGCGATTACGCGGCCGTAGGACTTGCCCGTGACGCCGGCCAGGACGTAGCCCAGCACCTTGTATCCCACGTTCGAGTAGTAATAGTGATCGCCCGGAGCGAAGCCCGCCTCGGTCTCGCGGAGCCCCCATACCTCCGCCCTTCCGTCCGGGGCGAAGTCCGTTCCCTCTATCAACCCCGCTGTGTGGGTCAGGAGATGATGCAGCGTGATGGCCCTGAACTCCGACGGGATCTCGAACCACGGGAGATATTCGGTGACCGGCGCATTGAGATCGACCAGGCCCCTCTCATGGGCCTGCATCACGGCAATGGCCGTGAAGGTCTTGCCTATCGACCCGATCTCAAAGAGAGTCCCCGGCAAGACGGGCGTTTTCGCGCCAATGTCGGCGAGCCCATAGGCCGATACCTTGAGGGTCCCACTCCTGTCGGTAACGGCCAGGGCCAGCCCCGGCGTCCCGTGGAAATCCATCAGCACCCTCACATGGGCGTCAATGGCGGCAAACGCGCCGTCGAATGAAGTCATTGTATTCTCAGCCGCCGTAGAGCGTCTCCAGGCGCTCTATCTCGCCGGCAAGGTCCTCGACAAATGTCGGCGAGGCCGGGTTCTGGACATTGCCGCCCAGCGAACTCACCTCCGCATTGGCGAGATCGTACTGGCCCAGCCCGAAGTGGCTCTGCGCCTTTATAAGGTGAAGATCATGCCAGTCGAAAGTATCATCATGCTCGAACACGTAACTGCCGTCGAGCGAGAGCGCCGATGACGCTGAGGAGACCGCATTACTGAACTGCGGGGGCACAAGATCCCTGTAAACCGGAGCCTTGCCGGCATGCGGATCGCCGGACATGCCGTTTGCGATGCAGTCGTCGAAGCTGGCGATCGACTTCGCAAGCGAATCCATCTTCGCGAAGCTCCAGCCCAGACCGTTGTATGCGTCCGCGTATGTATCGTCTATGGAGATGGCCGAATTGAACTTGCCGATAGCTCCCGCGTAATCCCCCGCCTCGAAAAGGGCCCACCCCTCGTTGGTCCTGGACTCGGCCGTGGCACCCGGCCCCGTCCCGCCTCCACCCCCGCACCCCGCGGCCAGGGCAAGTGCGCAGGCAATCCCCACTAGAATCGCGCGCCTCATTCAGGTTACCTCCTATCTTAAGAGAATCATTTTTCTGGTTACGGCCTTCGAATCGCTGCACACCCTGTAAAGGTATACGCCGCTGGCGACCCTGTCGCCGCCCTCGTCGCAGCCGTCCCAATCCACACTGCCCTTTCCGGGAAGCACGGTACTGTCGAGCAACTTACGTATGATGCGGCCGTCCACGGACACTATATCAACTTTGACTCTTCCCAGGCGCGGCATTTCGAAGGCGATCGTCGTGGTGCCCAGGAACGGGTTGGGAACATTCTGAAACACCGCGAGGTCACCGTGCCCGTATACCGGGGTGTTTATGTCCGGCCTCCACAGCAGCCGGAACGAGCCCAGCGTGTTTACGTGCGTCACTATTCTGCTCTCCCCGGCTACGATGTAGGACTCGAGCGGAACCAGGCCGACGTCATCCACTCTCGCGATGCAAAGGTGTTCGGGCGAGACGGAGTCCTCGTCGAATGCAATGGACACTTCGGCGAAGCTGTTGAGCGCGACGAGTTCGCTCAGGAATGCGCGGATGCGCGATCGGTTTTCGCACACGGCTTGCGTGACGGCGGCGTTGCGTTCCATGGGGGCTCCGGGCGGCGAGCGGGGCGGAGAGGGGCGTGGCG
>CAZSBE010000098.1:0-10549 GCA_964604955.1 uncultured bacterium | reverse complement strand
AAGCTGTTGAGCGCGACCGGCGGCGAGACCTTGTAGACAGTCTCCCCGTCATCAATGGACTCGAAGACGAGCACATACATGTCGCTTCCCGCGGATGACCCCGGGATGTTTACCTCGCACATCCCGTCCAGGCTCGCCGCTGTCCCCCCGGCGCCGGCCAGGACGAACGTGGACGCGAAACTGCGTTCGGTCCATCCCCAGTTCCCGTTGACGTCCCTGCCGGAGACCCTGATGGACACCGAGCCGGTAGCATAGAGGTCGTAATCGCCCCTGTAGACCCTCTCGGTGACGTCCGTCACTGTCATACCGAGCGTCTCACCGGCCGTGACCACGATGAAACTCGTATCGAAGATCGCCTCTGACTGTACCACGAACACGTCCAGGTGATTCGTAAGGTACGGGTTCTGGAACACGGAGATGTCGAAGCCGGGAGAGGTGTTGTCATACGGTGTTGCGCCCGCCGTAGCGCCGGTGGAGAAGTTGTCCTCTTCATCGTATGTGAAAGCCGAATAGTAATACGTGGTGCCGACCGTGAGCTCCGTATGGACAAAGCTGTCGGCGGCGGCGGGAGCGGTTATGAACACTCCTCCGGCGCCGTTGTCCACGTATACCCCCTCGGTCTCATTGTCCGGGTAGGAGGTCGTGGAGTACCTTATGTGCACGCCCCCGGCGTCGATGTCGGCCGCGTTGGTCCAGCGAAGCTTGACCGTGCCGTCGCTGAGCGCGACAGCGCTGAAGGCGGTGGGCGGCGCCGGCGGCACGGTATCCACGGGAGTAGCGCTGGTTCCCACGGGATCGGCGTAATTGGGCACTTCGTCACCCGCGAAGGCGGCGTAGTAGTACGTAGTGCCGTTCGCCAGCCCCGCATGCACGAAACTGTCGACGCTCGCTGCAGCACCCGGGAACTCCCCTCCGGCCCCGTTATCCACCGGGAGCCCGTCACCGGGCGACGAGGGAATCTCACTCGTAGAATACCGGATCAGCGTGTGGTCGAAATCCGCATCATCCGGATTCGTCCACCGGAGAACAACGGTCGTGTCACCGGCCGCGCTCGAGAGTGCTTGAACCGCGGCCGGTGCGGTTTCATCGGCGGGCACGCCCGAAGCCGTGAGCCCGGACGAGTAGTTCGGCACCTCGTCGCCGGCAAAGGCCGTGTAGTAGTAAGTCTGGCCGTTATCCAGGCCCTTGTGCGCGAAGCTGTCCGCCGATGCCGCCGCGTTGGGGAACCTGCCGCCGTTGCCGTTTTCGACCGCCAGACCCTCTCCGGGCCCGGAAGGCCAGGAGGCGGTCGAGTACCTTATCAGCGTATGGTCGAAGTCGGCGTCGCTTGGATTGCTCCAGCGCAGAGTGACGGTGGTATCGCTGCCTGCAGCCGTAAACTGGGCAACGGCGAGCGGCGGGTCGTCATCGAACGGCGCCGCCGAGGCGATCACCCCGGAGGAGTAGTTGGCCGAACTGTCAAAGGCGAACGCCGTATAGTAGTAAGTCGTCTGGTTCACGAGCCCGGCATGTGCGAAGCTGTCCGCGGCCGCGGCGGCATTCGCGAAAGCGCCGCCCGCGCCGTTCTCGACGGCGTGCCCAGCGGTGGGCGAGCCGGGGTAGCCCGTGGTCGAATAGCGGATCACCGTCCTGGCGAAGTCCGCGTCACCCGGGTTGGTCCACCTGAGCATGACCGCCTCATCGCGCGGACTCGCCGTGAAAAAGGCAACAGCAGCGGGGGGCAGCGTATCGCCCTTCGCGGCCAGAGCAGCGGCGGCCCAGAAACCGTCCAGCAGGCTGATACTGGCGCCGCTCGCCGACGGGCCCAGCGGGCCCTGACCGAAAGTATCCGATATTACAAGAGACGCGGACTGGCTCTGCCCGCCCCCGGCGCTCACGACATCCGCCGCCGTCTCCGCGCCGGCAAGCGCGGCACCGGACCAGGCCAGCAGGGCCATCACACTTATCGCAAGGAGGGCAAACGGCACCCACCTCACGCGATTACGCGCGGGTAGCATTATCAAATCCTCCTGTCTGATTTCAGTGGATGCCATCACTGCTGCCCCTGCATTTCCTCTTCCAGGGCCTCCAGCCGGGCCCTCATCTCGGCTATCTCCCTCTCAATCCTCGCCCTGTTGAAAGCTTCAGACTCGGCCTGTTCGGCGGCGTAATCGGCTTCGGTCATGGGGAGGGCCGTCCCGGTCTGCTCTTCCTCCGCCATGCCGTCGACCGGAGCCGGGGGCACCACCGTTCCGTATGCCGTTGGGACGTAGAGGATCGAAATCTGCGCGTCATACACCGAGACGTTGCCCGAGTGCTCCTTTGCGAGGAAGTAGAAGATATCGGACCCCGACGCTGCGTCAAACACGGCGTGAACCGTAACGGGGAAGAAAAATTCTCCGGTCGGCACGGTGCTCGGTATGATAAGCGAATTATCCTGATTATCGCCCCAGGCGTTGACGACCGTGGATACTCCGAAGTCGGCCCGGCTAATGGTGCCGGTGACATGCTGCAAGCGGGCTTCGCAGGTCCCGATCACGAGGCAGTAATCGGCGCCCGGATTGACGATCGTCCGGCTGACAAGCGAAGTGAAACCGGAATCCAGGTACTTATAGGGACCGTCGTAAGTCGCGCTCGCGACCCCCGGCTCATCATCGATCTCGGCTGCCGATATCGCGTCGTTGGGCAGCTGCACCGAGTTGTCGCCGTTCTGGTCCATCCGGAAGGTGACCTGGCGTGAGGCGCCGTAGATGTACACGGCGGCGTCGCCGGTGCCGGCGTAGTTACCATCCACCGTGAAAGCATCTGAGGCCGTATTGCGCTTGACCCGGAAGTAGCCGCCCGTGCCGCTGGCATCGGGCTGCAGGCCGACGGTGCTGTTCCCCAATTCATCGTAAAACCATGCCTGGCCGCCATACGTGGAGTACTTATCTACCGATAAGATGACGCCCGAGATGCCGCTGGAGCCTACATAAATCCCTCCATCCGTCGAACTGTCCCCGACGAATAACTCATCGGCCTTTATGTTCCCGTCGACGTCCAGGGCCTGAACGGGTGTCGTGTGGCCGCCTATGGCCACGTCTCCGGCGGAGTTTATGTAAAACTGGCGCGCATCATTCGTCCCGAGGCTCAGCCCCTGGCCCGGCTCCTGATTGTATATGAAAGCGTCGCCGCTCCCGTTTATGCCTACCATCAGGCCGTCGTCATCGGTTTTCCCCGTGACGTCATTGGTGAACTCCATGTAGCAGGTGCTGGTGCCGTCCTTGTGAACATGCAGTTCCCGCGATGGATTCTCGAGCCCCACACCCAGCCTCTTGTTGCCCGAATCGAAATGCGCCCACGGCACGCTGCCGTCTATGCCGATGTATATATCATCATCGGGTTTGAGCATGAGGTCGTCGTCGGCCGTAAGGAACAGGTCGTCCGCAGAGTGGTAAACCCTGGTGTTGTCATCCCCGAATGAAATGTCCCCGCCGCTGTCCAGGCGGATATCCCCGGAAACGTGGAGCTTCTCTTCCGGAGTGAGTGTCCCCACTCCCACGTTGCCGGTGTTGTCCACGTAGACGACGTTGACCGGGTCGCCGTCGGCCGCGTCAAGGGAGTGACCGTCACCCGTTCCACCCGCATCATCGGTGCCGTCGGCAAACCCCGACGGCACGTTCTTGAGCTGCGTCCAGTCAACGGGGTTAGACGGGGTGTTTATGGTTCCGGCCACGCTCAGCTCATCGCCCGTGGCGTATTCGCTTGACGGAAGGCCGCCCAGATTCTCCGCGTTCATCGCGGTGAAGGCGTATGGCGAGCTTACCAGCTCCCGCCTGGGCGAGAGAGTCTCCGCGTCGATCTCGACCTCGAGAAACGCCGGCCCCTCGAAGGCAATGTCGATCGGGTTCACGCTCCCCAGGACCACCGAGAAGACCCCGTTGGTGTCCGCAGAGACCGTTGTCGACTCGGTCCAGAGCATCGACCCGGCGGTCGCATCGTCGTAGATCTCAAAGACCGCCGAATGCGAACCCGGGAGCGGAAGACCGCTCCCGCTGTCGGTGAGCCGCCCCTGGTAATTGATCTTCTCCGGAATCGCCGCCCCGGCCAGGCTCGCAGCAACGACCAAGGCAGCAACCAGAACCGCAACACCCACAAAACTCTTCTCTTTCTTCAACGTCTCTTACCTCCTGGTTTCCTGGAAATTGCACGCTCGATTCCCGGAACCGGCCCTGGCCGGTTACCCGGCAATGAACACATCAATCGCTCCTCGCGACACCCCCTTTCGTGAACTCTCATAAAGGCAAGCAGGTCGTGGTTTTCGAGTTGGTCAGGCCGGCGAGAAGGCCCCGGGCCTGATGGTATCCTTGCAGATGCCCGCCATGGGACACTTGAAAAGAGCGTGTTGACCATGAGCAAGAGATTCCGCTTTCCGGTTTACTGAATCACATTGTCAACACTGGGCACCTGATTTATCCACCAAGCACGGGTCCCAGTCAAGGAAAATCGGGGCTCCCGATGCGCGGAGCGGTTGAAATCGGTGGGACCACTTGCTAACCTGTATGTGCATGAACGCCAGCAAACATGTTCCGGCATATTACCGGAAGACATACGCCTCCTGGTACGGATGGTTCTCGCGTTTCTATGATCTGTTCGTCGGGCTGATGCTCTTCGTTCTGAACGGCGGTTTCGATGGCGAGAAAAGGCTGAGGGAGTTTGTGCTGGACCGGCTGGGGCCGGCCCCGGACGATAGGGTCATCGACATCTGTTCCGGAACGGGGACCCTGTCCCTGATGCTCGCCGGGCGGCTTTCGGGCTCGGGAGAGGTTGTTGGAATCGAGATGTCGGACCATCAGCTGCGTGTTGCCCGGAGGAAGGCGATCCCCGCCAATGTCACCTTCATCATGGCCGACGCGCAGTACCTGCCGTATGACGACGCTCATTTCGACGGGGCCGTGATCTTCGGCGCGCTGCACGAGATCCCGCGCGAGATCCGGCGGAACATCCTCGCCCAGGCATACCGGGTGCTCAAGACGGGGGGCCGCATCGTCATCCTGGAACACAACCGCCCGGCGCGGCCATGGCGGGCCTGGCTTTACAGGGTCCTGGAATGGCCTACGCCCGAGTATTCCACCTACCTTGACCTGCTCGAAAGCGGGCTTGAGAACGAGATCGCGTCGGCCGGCTTTGTGGTCCTCAGGAGAGAAGTCGTGGCCTCAGAATTCTTCCAGGTCGTCCTCGCAGAAAAGCCCCGCTGACGTGCTCCTTGGGCGAGCAGGGCGACATCTAAGAGGTATTGGGGAGAACAAGCATATGTCTTGTCTAATCCGCTGAACTGTCATAGTATTGTCGGGACTATCAGAGAACAGGACGATGCGGCCAGAAGCGAAAGGAGTATGAACATGGTGGACGATAAGGCTGCCAAAGCGATGAAGACAGCCATCGATATGGAGGTGTCAGGCTACAAGTTCTTCATGGACGCCGCCAGCCAGGTGCAGTGCGAAGCCGGCAAGAAGATGTTTACAAGGCTCGGCAATGAGGAAATCGAGCACCAGAAGACCTTCCAGAAGATCTTTGATGAGGTGACGGGGGGCGGCGAATGGAAGGCCGCGGTTAAGAACGCGCAGCCTGCCAAGCGGGTGCCCTACTTCGATGAGGCACGCGAGCAGTTCGAGCCCAAGGACCTTGACGTGGAGCTCGACTTTCTCAATAAAGCTCTCGAACTCGAGCGAAGGGCCATGCAGTTCTTCGACAAGGCCGTGGTAGAAGCGGGGAACCCTGAAGCGGCGGAGGTCTTCAGGCGAATAAGGGATGAGGAGCAGGTGCACTACGACCTCATCCAGTCCCAGATCGACAACCTGACCCACAACGGATACTGGTTCGACGTCATGGAATACAAGATGGACGGCCAGTTCTGAGTATCTATTGCACTGAACGGGCAGGCCCGCTCGAAAGGATTCGATAGGCCCGCCCGCCGTTGTTTCTCAGCGGAACCCCCTTTCGCATGTCGGGTCTAACTCCCATGGAACGAGGCCATTCAAGCCGCGAGGAGGCCCGGCATGCCCGATGAGATCCAAACCACGATTGAGTCTTACGATAGGATCGCGAGAGAGTACTGCAAGCACACCCTCAGGGACGAGTTCCGCCGCGTTGAGGAGAGGTTCCTTGACAGGTTCATGGCGTTCATAGGACGCGAAGGACCTCTGGTAGCCGATGTCGGATGCGGAGACGGGAGGGATTCCGGTTATCTTATCGGTCGAGGAGCCCGCGTGCTCCTCGTCGACCTGTCGAGGGCCATGCTCGCCGCGGCCGCCGAGCAGGTGCCGGCTGGAGTGCATCTTAATGAGGATGTCAGGAACCTCAGCCTGCTCGACGGGTACCTCGACGGCGCGTGGGCCAGCGGCATCCTCTACCACCTTCCCAAGCGCGAACTCCCGGCAGCCCTCGCAGAGATACACCGGGTCATAGGGCCCGGCGGCGTCTTCTCCTTCAACTTCAAGACCGGGGAGGGCGAGGGCATGGAAGAGAACCCCCGGTCCTTCCCCGGCGCCCCGAGGTACTACGCCTACTACAGCGCCGCGGAGATGAAGGCCCTGCTTTCGGACCGCTTCGATATCATCGATGAGGATCTCTACCCCGTCAAGGCCTTCGGCGACACCATCCTTCAGATTTGGTGCCGCGGCATACAGGGCGCGTGATGCCCCCATGCCCGCCAAGGTGCTTGACAAACCCATCGCTCAGCCATTACGGTCTTGGGGAGAAATCAAAACCGAACGAACTGTCACGGGGGAAGCTCAATGAAGAAGCTACTGCTCATCGCCCTCCTCATCTTGCTGGCAGCGCCCGCGCGGGGGGCGGAAGACCGGACGCTGATAGGCGTAGTGGACCATCACGGGGCCTTCTTCGCGCCCGTGGTCAAAGGCACGGAGATGCTCGGCAGGTTCTCGGTGCTGGTCGGGGGCCGCGTGGCCTGGGTCGCCAACCACCAGTTCTGCCTCGGAGTCGGTGGTTACGGGCTTACTTCCGACGTCACGACCGACTTTGACCAGACCGATGTATCGGCGATGCTCGACTTCGGCTATGGCGGCCTCGAGGTGGAGTACATTTTCTTCCCCCACCACATGTTCCATTTCACGCTCTACACCCTTATAGGCGGAGGCGGCGCTGACTTCTCCGCGAGTGATGCGGACAGCGAAAGAGAATGGGACGGCGACGCTTTCTTCATCATCGAGCCGGGCCTCAATCTTGAGTTCAACATCCGTGACGGCTGGCGCCTCGACTTCGGCTATTCGTATCGCTTCGTATCCGACCTCATGATGGAAGGGCTCAGCAGTCAGGATCTCCGGGACGTCGCCGCCAATCTCACGCTGAGGCTCGGCAAGTTCTGAGCCCGGCACCTGACGCGCCCGTCATGGCAGGCGGCCGCGCCGCCGGTCAGGCACAGCTCGGGATATGAAAACTGCCTACTTCACAGATGATACGATCGAGGCGGAAGCCGCCTCTATGCTCGCAGATGTGCTTGGCCGGGTCCCTCGACGGGGCATGCGGTTCGAACCCCGGAGGTCCGCGCTTCTCATACTCGACGTGCAGAAGTACTTCAGCGACCCCGACTCGCACGCCTTCATCCCAAGCCTCCCTCCCGTCATCAAGAAGATCAGGGAGATCGAGGCGGCCTACGTAGCAGCCGGGCTGCCGGTCATTCTCACGCGCCACCTCAACACAGACGAAGACGCCGGACTCCTGGGGACATGGTGGAAGGACCTCATAAGGGCCGGTACAGGCCCCGGCGATCTCGTCGCCGGGCTCGAGCCGGCCGGGTCGGTCGTTCTGGCCAAGACACAATACGACGCCTTCCATGGCACCGACCTCGAGATAATCCTCAGGGACAGGGCCGTGTCCCAGGTGGTGGTGACGGGAGTGATGACACACCTCTGCTGTGAGACCACCGCGAGGTCCGCGTTCGTCCGAGGTCTCTCCGTTTTTGTCCCCGTGGACGGCACGGCCACTTATAACAGAGATTTTCACTTCGCCAGCCTGCTCAATCTCGCCCACGGCTTCGCCACGGTGGTCCTTACCCGAGACCTCCGTCAGGCCATGGAGGCCCGCTAATTGGAAACGCGCGACGTGGCCATCATAGGTGCGGGACCCGCCGGGATAGCTGCGGCAATACAGCTCAACCGCTACGGCATAGAACCTCTCCTGTTCGAGCAGGGTGAAGTCGGGGGCCTGCTGCGCAACGCACACGTGGTCGAGAACTACCCCGGGTTCCCCGAGGGCATCGCCGGGCCGGAGCTCGCCGGTCTCATGCGGGACCACCTGGGCCGGTGCGGGGCCGGGGTGCGCTTCGAAAAGGTCGTGTCGCTGGATCACCGGGACGGCCGCTTCCTGCTGAGAACGGCCGGCGGGGAGTTCGCCTGCCGCGTGGCCGTCGTTGCGTCCGGTACGGAACCACGGAAGATCCCGGGTCTCGCGATCCCGGACGACATCATGGCCCGCGTGCTCTACGAGGTCCATACCATCAGGGACATACGCCTCAATAAGGTGGCCATAATCGGAGCCGGCGACGCGGCGTTTGACTACGCCCTCAATCTGTCCGGGCGCAATGAAGTGACGCTGCTCTCGAGGGGCGCAGCCGCGAAGTGCAACCGGCGGCTCTGGGAAAAGGCGTCCACCTCATTGCATATATCCCACTTGCGCAACGTGGCCGCCCGGAAAGTAGTTGGGCAGGCCGGCAGGCTTCTGATATCCTGCGCCCATCTGGACAGGCCCGACGTGACGACCATAACGGCCGATTACCTGGTCATAGCGGTAGGGCGGGAACCGGCGACGCATTTCTTCTCGAGAGGCCTGGCGGAGCAGGCTGCATATCTTACTTTAGCTGATAGGCTCTACATGATCGGTGACGTCAAGAACGGCCTCTACCGGCAGGCGGCCGTGTCTGTAGGTAACGGCGTAGAGGCGGCCATGCGGATGGCAGAGCACCTTGGGGGCTGACGGTTGAGAGTACTCGCGCAGAGCGGAAACGAAGAACTGGCGACGGTTTACATCGCCGAAACGCATGCGGGACGGATGATTGAATTCGTCGAATCCGTGCAGCCTCCGGTTCCACTCGAGGACAAGTGGGTGCTTATACTTTCCACACTCTGCGGCTGCCCCGTGGGATGCCCCTTCTGCGATGCGGGCAATTTCTATGAGGGCAAGCTGACGGCGGACGAGATCATGGGCCAGGTGAGTTACCTGGTATCGAGGCGCTTCCCCTCAGGCGTTCCTGGAACGCGGAGACTCAAGATCCAGTTCGCCCGCATGGGAGAGCCGGCGCTGAACAGTGAAGTTCTCAAGGTGCTGGAGCGGCTGCCGGCCATCTACCCTCCCGGGATCCTCTTCCCTTCTCTATCGACGGTGGCCCCTGCCGGGAGCGAGGCCTTCTTCGAGGGTCTCGCTGAGATCAAGAACCGCCTCTACGGCAGACGTTTTCAACTGCAGTTTTCTATTCACTCTACGGACCCCGGGGCCAGGGCCTGGCTGGTTCCATTCGAGAAATGGGGGCTTGAGGCAATCGCCGACTACGGAGAGTTCTTTCACCGGGAGGGCGAACGAAAAGTAACGCTCAATTTCGCCCTGGCCGACGGCGTCCCCATCGACGCGGCGGCCCTGCGGGAGACGTTCGACCCCGCGATCTTCCTTATCAAGATCACGCCCGTAAATCCCACATACCAGGCCAGGAGAAACGGCATATCGTCCCTGGTCGCGCCGGACGGTGATGACCGCGGAGTCGCCGGCGAGCTCCGGAACCTGGGCTACGACGTAATACTCAGCATCGGCGAGGCGGAAGAGAACCTCATAGGGAGCAATTGCGGCCAGCATATGACGCATTACCGCGAAGAGATACGCAACCTCCAGGATTCATACACTTACCCTGTTATCGAAAGGCGAGGGACCTGATGGCATTCCGCATAGCCGAGGTCGGCAGGGAGGGCCTCGCCGAGTATTCCGGTGTGCCCATCGCTTTCGAGGTGAAGGCCGTGCTCGAGGTCGAGCGCGTCCAGGGGGGCCTTGGCGGCCTCACCCTGACGGAGACCGCAGTCGCCCGGCCCTATGTGAAGGACTACGACGCTTCCCCGGAAGGCGGACCGAAGAGATGGGCCGCGAGGTTCGACCTCGCGAAGTGGGGTGTCTTCATCGGCTATGACGGCGCCTTACCGGTCTGCGGGGCCACCGTTGCCCGCGACACCCCCGGAGTTCACATGCTCGCCGGACGCCGCGACCTCGCCGTTCTCTGGGACATCCGCGTAATGCCCGCCAGGAGGCGCTCCGGAATCGGGGCCAGGGTCTTCGACCATGCGGCGGCCTGGGCCCGGCGCCGCGGCGCGGTTCAGATGAAGATAGAGACCCAGAACATCAACGTGCCCGCCTGCCGCTTCTACCTGAGCCGCGGCTGCAGGCTGGGCGAGATCAACCTCCACGCCTACGCCGGCGAGCCGGACGTTTGTCATGAGGTGATGCTGGTTTGGTATCTTGACCTGTAATGCGGGGGATGTTATACTTCGGCGTCCAGACAATCCTGGTGCAGCGCCGGACCATTCATCAAGCA
>CAZSBE010000097.1:0-10736 GCA_964604955.1 uncultured bacterium | reverse complement strand
TTCGGTGCTCGGGGCGTTGCTGGTGGCGCTCGCGAGCCTCAAGCCCTTCTCGCCCAGAGTATTCATGGTGATCGCGCTTTGCCTGCTGATCGTCGACCTCCTGCCTTTCGCCGCGAGGTTCAAGGTGTCTCAGCCCGCAGCGGAAGTGATGCCGCCAAGCGGCTTTCTGAGTGAACTCCCCGCGAAGAGCGGCCGGTCGAGGATAGTGAAATTCGGTGCCGACGTGCTGCCCGCAAGTACGCCCACGCTCCTCGGGATTGACGACATCCACGGCTACAACGCCCTCAATGTGAATCACTACATCGAGATGCTGGGGGTCCTCGACCCCTCCGTGATCGCGACTGAGAACGCCGCGCTACGCAGGCGCATCGGCCCGCTCTCCTCGAGGGATGCCCTTCAGTCACCGTTGCTCGACATGCTCAATGCCGCGCACATCCTCACGGTCATGCGGATAGACGGGATACTGCAGCCGGTGCGGCTCAGCAATGAAGGGGTACTGCCGAGGGCCTATCTGGTGGGCGGGGCCCGTTCATTCGGAACTTATGAGGAAGTCCTGGACTATATGAAGACAGGGGAATTCGATCCCCGCGGGGAGGTGCTTCTCGTGGGAGAGGGCGGGGCGGGGTCCGACTCGGCCGCCTGCACTGGCCGGGTAACCATGGCCTCCTATGGGCCGCAGGAAGTCGTGATGGGCGTCGAAGCCGACAGGGATTGCTACCTGTTCATCTCGGATACGTATTATCCCGGGTGGAAGGCCACGATAGACGGGGAAGAGGCGCCGGTGCTGAGGGCCAACTACGCCTTTCGCGCTCTGGCTATCCCCAAGGGGAAGCATGAGGTGCGAATGGTCTTCGAATCGGCCCCCTTCCGCACAGGCGTAGTCCTTTCCATTGCCGGCCTGGTGCTCCTGGGGATTCTCCTTGTTTCGAGATCGGCCGCCGTCAGTCTGTGAGGTTTGAGTTGCCAGCTTTCCACGATAGGCTAGCGAAACCGCATGTCATCATCTTCCTGCTGAGCCTCATCTACTTCCTATCGTTCATCAAGTACGGCCTGCCGTATGATGAGGGCTACCTCCTGGACGGCGTGGAGCGGGTAATGGAGGGTCAGGTCATATACCGCGACTTCCACCACACATACGCGCCAGGCAGGTTCTACCTGATAGGCGCCGCCTTCGGCATAGCGGGCAAACACATCATGGTCGAGCGATTCATATTCGCGCTCCTCATGGCGATGAAATGTATGCTCGCTTTCCAGATCGCGAGGAAGATTACCCGGAGCGGTTACGCCTGCCTTGCTCCGCTTCTCATCCTTGCGGCGCCCGGGCCCTGGCACAAGGTCTTCTTCTCGAGCCTCGGCCTGCTGTCGATTTATGCGATCATGTGGGCGATCGAGCGCGACAGGGCGAAGCACTATCTGGCCGCGGGACTCGTCGCCGGCGTTTCAGCCGTCTTCAGGCAGGACGCCGCGGGCTTCGCCGTGCTTGGCGGCGCGGCCGCCATCGCCGTCGTCCATCTGAAGGAGAGGCGGGGTACCGCGGGTATCCTCAAGCGCTGGCTGTGGCTCGCGGTCGGGTCATGCGCCGTCATAGGCGCGGTGCTGTGCCTGTTTTACTCCCGGGGCGCGCTGGGCGCCATGATACACGAAATCACCACCGAGGGCATGAAGGACAACATGACCAATCGCATCCCGTATCCGCCGCCCGGGGCCGCGGGCGGGCTCGATTGGACCTATGTCTCGCGTATCCTGCCGGTGAAAGCCCTCTTCTACCTGCCTCCGGTGGTCTACGCGGTCTCCGCCTGCGTGGCCGTCTGGCTCGCCGTCAGGTCCGAGCGCCGCGTGCAGTATGCGTCAATGGTCTGCCTGACCATAGCGTCGGTTCTCGCCTTCAACCAGGCCCTCTGGCGGTCGGACCTCAGCCATCTGCTGCAGTCGGCCCAGTACGCCTTCGTTCTCATACCCATAACGCTGTGGGCGGCCGACAGGCTCATAAGGCGGAAAGTCGGGGGGCCCGCGCTTGCCGCGGTCAGGGTGGCGCTGGCCGCAGCCCCGCTTGGGCTCGTCCTGTGGGCGACCATAAGCCCGGTATATGCAGCGCGCGAGCCGGCCGTCCTCCGCCGCTTCACGGCCGAGGGCATTTCCGTCGGCGCCACCGAGTACGTGGGATCGTTCCTGGTGGCCGTGGGCAACGACACGTTGCTGGAGAGCGAACGCGCGCCCGTATATGTGATGCCGGCGGAAGCGCAGTTCTTCTCGGCGGTCAGGAGTTTCCTGGATGCCAATACGGTTTCCGGAGACTACGTTCTCGCGGTTCCCCAGCTTCAGGTCATATACTTCCTCTTCGACAGGCGGAACCCGACGCGGTACGCGCATTACCGGAGGGCCATCGAGCCCGGTGAAGAGCGCCAGTACATCGAGGACATAGAGCGCCACGGGACCGAGTTCATCCTGCTCACCGAACCCTCCAGGACGGCGAGGCTCGCAGATACGAAGGAGAGCTTCAGCGATTACGCGGCGCCCGTGAGGAACTGGATAATGGAAAACTACACCGAGATCGACCGGATCGGCTCGGTCAGAGTGCTCAGGCGGAACCGATGAGCAAGGCTACTGCATACAAACTGCTGCGCCTGGTGGTGAGCGCCGGCATTATCATCTACCTCATCATGAGGCTGGACGTTTCCGAGATCGGCATGCACCTCAAGAGCCTGAAAGTACTGCCCCTCCTGGCGGCCGCCGCGGCCGATTTTCTGATGATCCTGGCCAACTCGGTCAGATGGAATGTCCTTCTCAGGGCGAAGGGCATGTTGCTCTCGCTTCCCAGGCTTGTTCACTATTACGTCGTCAGCATATTCTTCAGCTCTTTCCTGCCGACGAGCGTGGGCGGGGATTTCGCCAGAATCGTCGGCGTGGCGAGCTCGACCGGGAGACGGGCGGACGCTTTCGCCTCGGTCGTGGTCGAACGCCTCATGGGGTTCTTCGTTCTCATACCCATATGCCTCATTTCCATACCCTTCGTGGCCGGCCGTCTGGAAGACGTGAGACCGCTTCTCATAATAGGCTTCGTCGGGCTGTTCATCTTCGCGCTGGCTTTCATCCTTCTCCTCCGCCCGGTTGCAAGGAGATTATCCCGCCTTCTCGACCCGCTGCTCAACCTCTTCCCAAAGTTCAGGTTGAGGGAGCGCCTGGAGAAGGCGTATGAAGCGATCGTCTCGTATCGCAATTGCCGGGGCGCCGTCTTGCAGGGATTTGCGCTCTCGGTTGTATCACGCCTGCTCTGGGTGCTCGGCTGCTACTTCGTGGCGCGGGCATTCTCGCTCGACGTCGCATTCACCACGCTTCTGGTGGTGGCCCCCGTCGTCGAACTCGCACGGGCCATCCCCATCTCGCTGTCGGGCATCGGCGTGAGGGAGGCGGCCTTCGTCGCGCTGCTGGCCCAGTTCGGCGTCGGCGAGAACCTGGCCTTCGCCTATGGCCTGGTGGTCTACTTCGTGTTCTTCCTCTTCTCAATAATAGGCGGGATCCTTTACGCAGTCGGCGGCCTCGGCGGCGCCCGCGTTTCGGACCTGCCGGGGCGGGCCGAATGAGAGCCGCGCTCCCCATAGCGATACTGCTGGTGGTCGCGCTTATGTTCTTCTCAAGCGTCCTGTTCGGCGACCGTGTGCTGCTCACGACTAATGCCGCCCGTTACGAACCCTGGTCGCACTACGCCGGCGACGACGACATAGGCGATCGCTCTTCAAGAACGGATGCGCTATTCACATATCTTCCCAGGCAGGCGGAACTCGCAAGGAGAGTCAGGGCCGGCGACTTCCCGCTGTGGAACCCGAACGTATTCTGCGGCGCGCCGTTCTTCGCCGATCCCCAGTCGAGGGTGCTCTATCCGTCCACGCTGGCGCTGGTCGCTATTGACCCCGCCCGCGCCCTGGGTTATGACATCGTCCTCCACGTCTTCCTCGCGATGCTGGGAACGTACTTGTTCCTGAGGACCATGGGCGCTTCGCTCGCCGGGTGCATGGCCGGGGCCGTAGCATACGGTTTTTCGTCTTTCATGGTAACCCGCATGGGTCATCCCACTTTCGTCGCGGCGGCCGCATATATCCCTCTTCTCTTCTTCGCGTACGAGAGGGCCAGGCTGGGGCAACGGGGAGGCGGCGGGCTGCTCACATTGTTTCTGGTTCTCGGCTACCTTGCCGGGTTTCCCCAGGTTTTCCTCTTCGGGGTCATGAGCCTCGTCATCTACGCGTTCTACATGGAGGCCGAAGGCGTGCTTGCCGGCGAGCCGGGCCGGGTCAGCGGCCTCATAAGGTCGCTTGCCATACCCGCCGGGCTTTCGCTGCTCATAGTCTCTGTGCAACTGATTCCATTCAAGGAGTTCGTCGATAACTCCGCGGGGCTGGGCTACGACTTCGCAAGCATGGAACGCGCCCACCTGTGGAGCCCCATTTTTCTCGTCAGGAGCCTGTTCCCAGGCTTCTTCGGCAATCCGGCCGACGGAACCAACTGGGTTGCGGTTCTCAAACCGGACGTCCACCATCAAAACGTCGGGTTCCTGGTCTACTGCGGCGCCGGGAGCTTTCTGCTCGCCTGGGGCAGCCTGGCGTATGCCAGGGTGTCCAGGCACATACGGGCCATGCTCCTCCTGCTCATTGTCAGCGTGGGCCTCGCGACATCGGGCATTCTGCTCCGGGCGGCTTACAGGGTCATTCCCCTCATTGGCTACTCCCAGATAGACAGGATCTCCGTGATCTCCTGCTTTTCGATGTCGGTACTCTGCGGTCTCACGCTTTCGGCCCTGACCGGCGGCGCGTACCCCGGGCGCACCCGCGTCTTCGTCAGGATCGTGGCCGCGGTGCTGGTTCTCGTTGCAGTCGCCTCGGTCGTGTTCCTGGCCATGCGGGCCGACTTGAGCCGCGCCTTTGCCGGCAGGATGGCTTCGTTTCCTGCGGAGTTCCTTCAGAGGGAGGGCCATGCCCGCATCGCCGCGTGGGCGGACGGCACGGGAGACGTATGGTTCGGCTTCGTAATGCGCCATGTAGCGGTCGGCCTTGCGTTCTTCATGGCAGCCGCGGTCGCTTTGTTCGCCGCGGCCCGGTCGAGGGCGGGCGCGACCAGGAAGGTCGCCGCCTTCGCCTTCCTCGCGCTGCTCGGCACCGACGTTCTGCTGTTCGCGCACGGGTTCTACGTGACTCAGAAGGCGGGCATCTTCGGATGGACTCCGGGCATCGAGTTCCTCGACGAGGCCATGGGAGAGCCGGGCACCTGGAGAATCGCCAACTTCCAGCGCGGCGCCGGGGGCGCGCTGCCGCCCAATACGGGCCAGGTCTTCGGCCTGCACTCGGTAACGGGAAGGGCGACGGTGGTGCCCGAGGCTTACGCCGACCTCATGACCATGGCCGGCGCGCTGTCGGGCGGCCAGGGTGGGCTGCCCGGCGCCGGGGGCACGCTGTCCGCCGCCCTGCTCGGCGCCGCCTGCGGACGCTACCTGGTTGCCGGACACGGGGAGGCAGGATTGCCCGGCCCCGGATGTTCACCGGTCTATGACGGGGACATGCTCATCTTTGAAAACTCCCTGGCCCTCGAGAAGGGCTTCTGCGCGGCGAGATCGGAGGTCGGGCAGGTGGACCTCAGGGGCCAGGCCGTGCTCGGCGCGGCCCGCGCGCTCCTCAACCCGGCCGTGTCCAGGGCAGGCACGGCGCAGGTGGTCTCATATGAACCGGAACGCGCAGAGTTCGACGTGTCGGCGGAGAAACGGTGTTATCTCATAGTGCAGGACATCTACTATCCGGGCTGGCAGGCCACCGTCGACGGGGGCCCGGGGCGGATACTCAGGACCGATATGGGATTCCGCGCCGTGCCGCTCGAGAGCGGCCGGCACCGCATTGTGCTGGAATTCCGTCCAAAAAGCTTTAACATAGGACTGTTGTTGAGCCTCATCGGAATCGGACTGAGCGTATTGTATGCGACGAAAGCGAAACCCAGGCGCAAGCCGTGAACCGGATCATGTAGAAAGTCAGGTGCGGGAGGGAGGCGAGGCGTTCGCCCTTTCCGACCGCGCCGTCTTCCTCATCCTGGTCGGCCTGGCCATATCGCTTCGAGTGGCCTACGCCCTCGCATCGAGGCGGAGCCCCTTCTTCGATCATCTCGACCTGGACTCCAAGTTCTATGACAACTGGGCCAGGCAGATCGCGGCGGGTGACTGGATCGGGAATGAGGTCTTCTTCATGGGGCCGCTGTATCCATACTTCCTCGCCGTGGTATACAAGATGGCGGGTACCAGCCTTCTAGCCGTCAAACTGGCGCAGGGGGTCATAGGCGGCTTCACGGCGGGCGGGATCTTTCTCCTGGGCAAGGCCGCCTTCAGCCGGGTCGCGGGTCTCATCGCCGGTCTCATCGCCGTTTTCTATGTTCCCTTCATATTCTATGACAGCGCCATACTGCTTCCCGTGCTCGCGACCTTTCTCAACACCTTCATGCTCTACTTCCTCATAACAGGCATAAGGGCCGGCAGACCGCGCGCGCTTCTTGCGGCCGGCCTGCTGGCGGGCCTTTCGGCCGCGGGCAACGCCAGCGTACTCGCTTTCGCCGGCGTCGCGGCCCTGTTCATGTTCTTCGCGGGCAGCGGGCGCCGCCTCCAGCGCGTGAGGATGTGCGCGGTATTCGCGGCCGGCGTTGCCGCCGTCGTGCTTCCCATCACCATAAGAAACGCCGCGGTGGGCGGCGACTTCGTTCCCGTGACCTCGAACGCCGGTCTCAACTTCTACATAGGCAATCACGAGGCGGCGACCGGGGCATACGTGAAACCCGAGGGGTTGGACGTCCATACGGACCCCGAGGGCAAGGCCATAGCGGAGGCGGCCCGCGGAAGGCCGCTCAGACCGTCTGAGGTTTCGGCCTGGTGGGCGGGGCGCGCCCTGCATTACATCTCCGGCAATCCCGGGCGCTTCGCCGCCAACCTGCTCAGGAAGGCCTTCTTCTTCTGGTCGGTTTACGAGGTGCCGCAGATAGAACACCTGGGGTTCGAGAAACGCTACTCGGCGCTTCTGCGCCTGCCGTCCCCGTCATTCGGCCTGGTCTGCCCGCTGGGCGTCATGGGAGTGATCCTGTCGCTCAGGAAGAGGAAGAGCGCGCAGCTCATGTTCCTCTATGCGCTCACCTACTCGCTTACCATTATTTCCTTTTTCGTCGTCGCGAGGTACCGCCTCCCGATGGTTCCGGTGCTGATGGTATTCGCGGGTTTCACCATAACCTGGCTCGTGAGGGCCGGCGTCGCCGGCGAGTACAGGAAGATCATTCCGGCAGCCGCCGGTATCGCGCTTCTCATACTCGCGGTGAACACCAATTTCTACGGCGTCGACCCGAGGAGCGGGTACGCGCAGTCATACTACCGACTCGGCATAATACAAGGGCTCAAGGGCCGGCAGGCCGAGGCGCTCGACTCCTACCTCAAGGCGCTCGAGCTCGATCCCGATATCGTTCCCGCCCGCGTGGGCGCCGGTATACTCCTGTCGCAGGCCGGGGAGTACCCGGAGGCGAAGGGCCAGCTCCTGCGGGCGGTCGAGTTGGACTCGACGTATGAGAAAGCATACTACAACCTGGGCCTGGTCTACTCGGAAGAGGGCCGGCCGGACTCCGCCCTCATGATGATGCAGAAGGCGGTAGAGCTCAAACCCGGCTACGCTCTTGCCAGAGTAGGCGTGGCGTCCGCGCTCTACGAGCTCGGCGACCTCGAGGCGGCGGGTCCGCTGCTGTCCGCGCTCGGGCAGGACGCAAGTCTCCCGCAGGGCGCCCGCAGCCAGGTGGCCTTCCTCCTGGGGTTTCTTCCATCGCGCCGCGCATGGCTCGATGGCCGCGACGGCGAGCGCGAGCGGCTGTCCGACTTCCACCTGCTACGCGGTGACATCATGGTGTCCATCCTTCTTATGGACCGCGCGCTGGCCGAGTACGAAGAGGCCATAGCCATAGACCCTCATTCGGCGGCCGCCTACTACCAGGAGGGGACCATATACTTCAGGCGCGGCGACCTGGACCGGACGCTGGAGAGCCTGGCCGGATCGCTTGCGGCCGACCCGGGTTACGAGGGCGCCAATCTCGCCGTGGGCATGGTCAAGGTGAGGCGGAAGGACTATGCCGGGGCCTGCCGCGCGTTCGAGGCCGAGCTCGGCGTCAATCCTTCGTCGGCGGATGCGCATATGAACCTTGCAATGTGCTATGAAAGGTATTTGATTGATATAGAGAGGGCGGTCTACCATCTCGAGAAATACGTGGAGCTAACAGGAGGCAGCCCCGACGTCATGGCGCATATCGAAGAGCTCAGAGCGGAGGCGCGCGGAGATGATTAAACGGGCGGTTCTGATCGCATTCGCGGTTATCGCGGGCGCCATACTGGCGACACTGTCGTGTTCATCCGAAGCCGACCGTCCCACCAGGGTGATCATCTTCGGAGTCGACGCGGCCGACTGGGGGGTGATGGACGGCCTCCTCCGGGACGGCAGGCTCCCCAACTTCCAGAGACTCATCGATGAAGGCGCGACGGGCATATCCAGGACGCTGATTCCCCTCACCAAGTCCCCAATCATCTGGACTTCCATCGCAACGGGCAAAGTTCCGGAGAAGCACGGCATCGGCGGCTTCGTCAATGTGGTCGCAAGGGGCGACACGGTTCCATACACGGGAAACGCCCGGCGGGTCAAGGCCATATGGAACATCCTGAGCGAGGCGGGCTACCGCGTGGGGGTAGTCGGGTGGATGGTGACCTGGCCGGCGGAAGAAGTGAACGGCTACATGGTCTCGGACTACGTGCAGTACGAGCAGGAACATAGCATAAAACCTGACAGGCAGACCTACCCGGAGGACCTCTTCAGGGAGATCGATCACCTGAGAGTGATACCGGAAAACGTGACCGACGAAACCGTGGCCAGGTTCTATCCCGTTTCGGCCTCTCCCGAGGAAGTCCAGGCCGCGCCCTGGCACAAGAGCTATGTCAAGATGATATACGCGACGGACGAGACGATGCGGCGCGTAACGCTTCACCTTGCCGAGAAGGACGTCGATTTCCTGGCCGTCTACTTGAACGGGGTGGATTCATTCGGCCATGCCTTCTGGCACTACCGCACCGATGTCAAGGAGAGCCCGCTTTCGGAGATCATCGACAAGTACTATCTCTGGGTCGACGAGACGCTCGGCGAGTTCATGGACATCATGGACGATGAAACGCTTCTCATCGTCTGCTCCGACCACGGCTTCCACGGGCCGCGCCGGAGGCCCGATGGCGGGCTGATGCTGGGCATCTACATGCACGGCGAGAACGGCATCATCGGCCTCATGGGAAAGGGCGTGAGGAAGGGCGGTGAGATTGTCGACGCAGACGTTCTGGATATCACGCCCACGGTCCTCTACGCATTCGGACTCGAGGTCGGACGAGACATGGACGGGAGGGTGCTCACCGACGCATTCACACCGGGATTCCTCAAGCGTAACCCGGTAGCCTTCGTCTCCACCTACGACACCGAAGAGCGCCAGTACGGCGATCCCCTGAAGAGCCCTCACGATCAGAAGATCAAGGACAGGCTCCGCGCCGTCGGATACATGCAATAGGATGCGCCGCGCCTCGCAGCCGGCTCACCCCGTCTTCATGCGATAGAGCGTGACCCTGTTGGCCGAGTGTACGGGCTCGAGATAGGCGTCGATGAACTGCCCCAGCTTCTGTATGTCTTCGCGGCTGTAACGCCTCGCGAACACCTCGCCGAGGAGATCGTTCACCAGAACATAGCGATACCCCATGCCCGCTATCGTGTCGCGGAGGTCGCCCGCGTCGCGCGCTCGGGCCGCCACCCGCATAACCGTCGACGCCTCGAAGAAGCTGTCCGCGAAGTGGGGCCTCTTCAGGTGATAGGTCCTGTTTTCCCAGACCATGAAGACGCCTTCGTCCGCAGGGAGGAGCGCGTCGGCCTGCCTGTAGAGGCTGAAGGGCTGCAGCGTCCGTTCCAGGAAGCGCTCTTCCGGCTCCAAGCCGAGCGCGGCGCCGAGCCTCTCGCCGACGGCGTCGCCCACCCAGGAGCGGCCGTACTGATTGGGGGCGGCCAGCGTCGCGGCTTCCAGAAGGAGCAACCCCAGGAGCATGAAGTTGACCCAGGCCTTTCTCCTTCCACCTCCTGCCTCACCTGCCCCGGCCGCCTCAGCGAGTCCACCGGCCCCCAGCACCGCGAGCAGCCCCAGCGCGGGCAGCAGGAAACGGAGTTGCTGCGAGGTGAGCGCCCAGAAGAGGCCGAGCGCGACCGCCATCAGCGCAAGCAACACGGTTTCCCTGCGGCGCCTTATGAAAACGAGTGGAAACAGGATAAGGAACACGGGCGATATGGTCCCGTCGAAGTGGGTGTAGTTGAGGCCCGGCCTCCCGCTCACGCTCACATTGAGAGGCAGCGCAAGGTAGCTGCCGGGGCTTCGTCCCATCCCCATGCCCCTCTGCCAGGCGAGAAGCTGCTCCTCCTGAGCTGCGTCCCAGTTGGCCCCGTCGAAGCGCCCCTCGAACACGGGGTAGAGGGGATTGCCCGTGTTGACGGCCTGGCGGATGAACCAGGGCATGAAGACTGCCGCCGCTACCAGTATCCCCAGAACGAGATGGCGCGGGCGCACGGCCCTGCTGCGAAGAACCAGGACGATTATGAGGAGCGATGCCGCCGGGGCTATGGCCGTGTACTTCATGCCCATCATGAGGCCCGCCAGCAGCGCGACGAGAACGA
>CAZSBE010000096.1:0-10781 GCA_964604955.1 uncultured bacterium | reverse complement strand
ACCCGTCTACGAAAGCGCAGACGCCGTAGCGGTCGAAGCAGAACAGGCACCACGGGCAAAGGCCCTGGACGTGGTTGAAGAGGTTCTCGTCGGAAATGTACTCGTAGTCGACTTCTATGCGGTTGCCGTAGACGTAGAAGTATCTTATGGACGGCCTTCCTACCAGCGTGGCGTTGACATCGATGTAGTGGATGCCGTTATGAACCTCGACTCGATTGGCGTGAACGTGCCCGTTGACGACGGCGAGTACGTTGCCGGCGTCTTCGAGCACCTCTCTCAGCCAGGGCATGCCCATGTATTCCGCATACCCCTCGGTGGTATCGAATTCGGCGTTCCAGTACCTCTCCCACATATTGTAATGCGAGAATATTATGGCCGGCATGTCGGGCTTTGCTGCCAGATCGCGGGCTGTGCGGGCCCGGACGAGGGCGTCGCAGTGGACGTAGGGGGGCAGGTATCGCGGCAGCGTGCAATCGATGACTATGAAGTTGATGCCGAGGTGGTCGAAGGAGTAATGCGTCGAGTCCAGCCCGGAGAAGTCCAGGAAGTTCTGTTTGCTGTCGCCCTGGAAGTTGTCGTGATTGCCGACCACCGGATACAGCGGGCAATTGAGGCTGTCCAGTATGGAGCGGGCCCAGCCGAATTCCTGCGTGGTCCCGGCTTCGGTGACGTCGCCCAGGTGGACGGCGAAGTCGACTGGAGGGACGTGGTTATTGATGTCCCGGACGAAGTTGGCCAGAAGCTCGCGCGATATGCTCTGGGCCTTGATATAGCGGTTGTCATCGCTGGTGGACACGGTTATGTGCGAGTCGGCTATAACGGCGAAGGCGAAAAGGTGGTCCTCCTGCCTCACGGGCTTGATGTCCCGGGCCGCCGCGGTAAAAGCCATGAGGAAGAGCATTGACGCAGCCGCCACAGCCCTGCCTGTAACTCGCATTATCGCCTCCAGACAGTATTTTACCAGCCTTCACGGGCCCCGTCAAGCACTGTCCGCGGCGCGGAATATTCCACTTGACAAGGTCCGGGTTTCGTATTATCTGAGTCTCGAAAGTCGGTTACGGCGCCCATGAGGCGCATTTCAGGAGGTGGTGGGTAACATGAAGTGTCACTTTCATCCCCGCGCGAGGGCCTTCACCGTCTGCTCGGCCTGCGGCGTAAGCCTGTGCAGGAAGTGCATGATAGAGGACGGGGACAGGGTCTACTGTGACTCCTGTTACGCGGACGGCGGCGACGACCACGGCATAGAGCACGACGAGCGAGAAGTCGATTCCGAAGACTATATCGACCTCGAACTCATGGACGTGCTCGATACGGGTGATGACGACGGCCTCTTCTGAGAGCCGGACGCCTTTACCTGCCTCTCAGACCGGGCCCCCCCTGCTCCGGGTGCGCCGATACGCCCCTCCGGATGTCCCGCGGTTGACTTAGGCTCGAAGCCGGCGTTATATTGGATTGGAACCTAAGTGGCCGCCCCTTGGTTAATCAAAGTAGATGAAATGCATGTACCCTTCTAAAACCATGCTTCCGGCCTTTCTCTGCCTGGCTCTCATCATCGCCGCGCTCGTCGCCCCCTGCGCGGCCTCGGAGCAATTCAACGTGGCCAGGCTCAAGTACCGGGGCGGGGGCGACTGGTACAGCGACCCTACGTCCATGCCCAACCTGCTCGCGCGCGTCAAGCGCGACCTGGGGATCGAGACCGCGCGGGACGAGGTCAAGCTCGACATTATGAACGAATCGCTCTTCAATTACCCCTTCGCCTACATGACCGGCCACGGCCGGGTGAAGTTCTCGGATGAGGAGGCCGCGCGGCTCAGGGTCTACCTCACGTCGGGCGGTTTTCTCTGGGTGGACGATAACTACGGCCTGGACGAGCACTTCCGCAAGGAGATCCGCGGGGTGTTCCCGGATGAGGAGCTCGTCGAGCTGCCCTTCAGCCATGAGATTTATCACACGGTCTACGATTTTCCGGGCGGGCTGCCCAAGATTCACGAACATCACGGCGGGCCCCCGCACGGTTACGGTATAGTGTATGAAGGGCGGCTGGTGGTCTTCTACACATTCAACACGGACATAGGCGACGGCCTGGAGGACGCCGGAGTGCACGACGACCCGCCGGAGAAGCGGGAGGCCGCCTCCAGGACGGCGGTCAATATCGTCGCCTACGCCCTGACGCACTAGGGCGGCCATGGGAGGGCAGACTCTTGGGAGCCGGGAAATACGACATAGGCGAAATATCGGGCCGGCTCGGGCGGGTGAGGGCGTGGACCGTCTCGCTGGGCGCCCTGGCTTCGGTGGTGGCGGCGATACTGGTGCTGGCCGCGTGCTGGCTTGCCGTGTCCTTCCTCGACATGGTGATCGGCATCCCGTGGGGCCCCTTGAGGGCCCTGGCGGTTCTGGGGGCGTCGGCGTCGGCAGCCGTCCTCGTCTGGCGGCTCTACCGGACGCTCGCGGTCTCGCATTCCATCAAGAGATACGCCGCGCGCATTGGCCAGGAGCTCGAGGACATAGGGCTCGACCTCCTTACGGCGCTTGACCTGGCCGAGGTCGATGGCGACAGGCTCGGCTATTCCAATGTCCTCATCACGAGTGCCATAGCAGATATCACCGCGAAGGTGAGGAGCCTCGATCTCACCGTGGCGCTCCGCAAGCGCGCCCTCATAATCGAATCGATTGCGCTTTTGGCCGTCATAGTCTCCGGGGGCATCTGGCGCGCGGCCGCGCCGGATTCCTATGGCTACTCCCTGGCGAGGATGAAGTTCTTCCTCGGCCTTACGGCCGAGAGCGGAGTCGCCATACGCGTCGCCCCCGGCGATATGGAGATCGCGGCCGGAGCGGCCCTCGACATCGAGGCCGAGGTCAGGGGCTTCGTCGAGAGCGACGCCGTGCTGCACATCATCTCGGATGAAGAGGAAACGCGCTTCAGGATGACCCCGGCGGAGGTGCCGTCCGGGCCCGGCATGAGGACCTTCACCTCGGGCATCGCCCGCGTGGACAAGGACATCTCCTACTTCGTGAGCGTGTCGGGCCAGAGGACCCGCGCCTATCGTATCTCGGTATTCGAAGAACCCCGCATCACAGGCGGCCTGATCCGGCTTCATCCCCCGGCCTACACGGGCCTGCCCGGGCAGATCGTCCCCGAGGGCGTCTGGGACATCGCGGCCCTGAGGGGGACCCGCGCCGACTTCTCGCTCTCGACCAACACCCTGCCCGACAGTGTGAGGTTCGTCACAGCTGGCCCGGGGGGCGGGACCGGCGTGGACTACTTTACAATAAGGAATGACTCCCTGACCTATAGCACGCGCCTCGCGGGCGACTTCGACTACTCGCTCGAGCTCGTGACCGGACCGGGCGTGGCCGGGCCGGGCACCGCCGGGCCCCACGGGCCGCACTCGGTCAGGGTCACCGCCGACGAGGCCCCTTACGTGAGAATCGAGAGCCCGGCCAAAGAGCTCCTGCTCGAGGCGGACATGATAGTGCCGCTCTCGGTGCGCGCCCTCGATGACTACGGCATCTCGTCGATGCGGCTTCATTACATGAGCCCCGGGGAGTCCGCCTATGTCGATCTGGAGTACTCGGGAAGGACGGAGGCGAAATGCGACCACAACTGGGACGTAGCCGGCCTCGACGTCTTTCCCGGAGACGCCGTCAGCTATTACGTCGAAGTCGCGGACAATGACGCCGTCACCGGGCCCAAGTTCGCCCGGACCGAGACATATGTAGCCCGGGTTCCCACGGTCTATGATTTCTACGAGGAAATCGAGGACAGGCAGGAAGGCGAGATAGAAAACCTGGAGGAAGTGGCCGCTGAAATGGAGGAGCTCGGCGATGCCCTGGACGAGATGGCCGACGAGATGAAGCAGGGCCAGGAGATGGACTGGGAAAAGGAACGGTCCGTGAAGAAGACCCTCGACCGCCAGGCCGAGCTCACCAGGGACCTCGAGGAAATAGCGGCCTCCATGGACGAGACGCTCGACATGATGAGCGAGAGCGACCTCGTGAACTTCGAGATGATCGAGAAGATGGAGGAGATACGGCAGCTTCTCCAGGAAGTCGCCTCCGAGGAGTTCATGAAGGCGCTCGAGAAGATGCAGAAGGCCATGGAGCAGCTCACGCCCGAGGACATAAAGAACGCCATGGAGAACCTCGATCTAAGCCAGGAGGACCTCATGCGGCGGCTCGACGCCACCATCGAGATGCTCAAGCGGCTCAAGCTCGAACAGAGCATGGACGCCGTCGAGAACCTGGCCGAGAGCATACTCGAAGGTGAGAAGGCGGTTAACGAGGACCTGGCTGAGGGCCGCGACATGGACCGGGCGGCGGAGGCAGAACGCGGGCTCGAGGATGACGCCGCGAGCCTCGCGGAGATGATGAAAGAGCTGGCCGACGCCCTGGAGGCCGAAGGCAATCCCGCGGCGAGCGAGCTCAGGCAGGCCGGCGAGTTCATGGAATCGAGCGAGCTCAGCCGCAAGATGTCGGAGAAGACATCGTCCATGGCGCAGGGCGACAGGCAGCAGGCGCAGAGCAAGGGAGCGGGCATAGAGGGGGACCTCGAGCAGCTCAAGGACATGATCTCCGAAGCCAAGATGACCCTGCAGGGCGGCCAGCAGAAAGAGATTCTGGATGCTCTCACCGGCGTGATGAACGACCTGCGCGAGGTGTCGCAGCGGCATGAGAATGTCATGGCGCGGATCGCGGAAGTCCCCACAGATGAGGAGGTGGCGGAGCTCGCGAGGCAGGAGATGGTTTACAAGGAGGCCGTGGACCGCGTCACCGAGAAGCTCTTCGAGGTCTCCAGGATGAGCCCCTACGTCCCGCCCGACCTGGGCAAGGCGGCCCTCTCGGTCGCCGAGAGCATGGAGAACGCCTCGGGGCAGCTCCATGAGGGCCAGCGCGGGCGCGCCAACGCCAGCATGAAGACGGCGCTCAAGTACACCAACCAGCTAATAGGATATATTGCGGAGGCGACGGACAAGGCGTCGTCATGCTCATCATCGAGCAGTATGTGCGACGCCATGAACAGCCTCGAGAGCATGAGCTGCCAGCAGATGGGAATAAACATGGGAACGCAGCAGCTCTTCGACGAGAACGGCCAGTTGAGCATGGAAGCCCGTTCGCAGATGTCGAGGCTCGCGGCGCAGCAGGAGACCGTCCGGCAGGGCCTGGAGGAAATGATGCAGGAGTACGGCAACCGCGGGGAGATCCTCGGCCGCATGGACGACCTCGTCGAGGAGGCCCGGCAGGTGATAGAGGACCTCACAAACCAGCGCGCAGGCCAGGAGACCATGAGGCGGCAGGAGAAGATCCTGACGCGCCTCCTCAACGCGCAGAAGTCGCTCCGGCGCCGGGACTACTCGCAGAGGCGCAAGTCGGAGACGGCAGGGGAGTATGCCGTGAAACCGCCGCCCGACCTCTCGCTCGAGGAGCGGGAAAAGCTCATGGAGGACATTCTGTACAGGCGTCGCGGTTATTACCCGCCCGAGTACGAAGAGCTCATTCGCGCTTACATCAAGGCGATAGCCGACAGGAGATAGGAACGTGACAGGTACGGCAGAGGCGATCAGGGGACGAACCCTCCTCACGGCAGAAGCGGCCGCGGGGAGATCGCGCCGCATGGTGGAAGCCGCCAGGGGACGGGCGTCCCTCAGCGCAGCGCGGGCTTCCGGGTCGCGGGCATCCCGTTTCCCGGCGCTGGCCCTTATTGCTATCGCCCTGTTCCTCGTAACGGCGCTTCCGGGCGAGGCGCTTTCGGAGGAGATAAGCCGGCAGGCGAGAGACGCCGCTTTGAGGGAGGTTCAGTCGCTGACGCGCTATGGGAATTACGACAGCGCGCGGGACAGGCTCGAATGGCTCTATGCCGGCCTTCCCGAGGATGAGGTGGTGGTCCTCGCCTTCTTCGACTTCCTGGCGGGGCGGGGTGAATACGGGAGGGCGCGCGAAGTGATGGAGGCCTATCTCGACTTCAGGCCCGCCTATGTCGGCGGCATGGCCAAGCTCGCCGATCTCTATTTCAAGATGGGGGCGAACGATGAGGCGCGCGCTCTTCTCGAGCGCTTCATAGAGACCGGCCGCTACAGGCCATGGGCATACGAGATGGCTGCCCAGACATATATCAATGCGGGGCTTCCGGATGAGGCCCTGGCCCTCGTACGGCGCGGGCGCGAGAAGCACAACAACAACTACATGCTATATGACCAGGCCGCCCGGGCCCATATCAGCACGGGCGGTTACGCCGAAGCCGTGAGGGAATACCTCGTCGCCGTAGAAGGCGGCATGCTCGCGGCTGACGCGGCCGTCAGCAGGATTCAGGAGGTGGCCGCCGAGCCGGGCGCCAGGGAGGTCATCGTCCCGGTGCTCGATGAGGCCGTGGAGGCAGGTACGGCCGGCCTCGTTCCGCTTACCGCGCTGTGGCAGTTCTCGATGGCCGACGGCGACTGCGGCCGCGGCCTTGTGGAAGTCAGCCGCATAGTCGCCCGGGACGAGCGCCTCGTGGGGCTCGTGGTCAACGCGGCGCGCGAATTCGAGCGCAATGAATGCTTCGGCGAATGCGCGGAGGCTTATGGGCTAGCTGCCGGGATGACCGGCGCCGGCGAGGACGCTGCCGATTTCCTGATGGCGAGGGGCAGGTGCGAGGAGCGCGGCGGCCTCATGGAAGCTGCCATAGCGACGTACACGGATTTCGCCGAGAGATACTCCGGTTCCCGCAGGGCCCAGGATGCATACCTCGCGCTTGCGAGAACCTTCAGGGCCATGGGCGATTGGGAGGAAGCGATTGTCCGCGCGGACAGGGCAATCGAGGCCGGCGCGGCGCCGGGCGCCGTCCGGCAGGCCATACTGATCAAGGGCGACTGCCTCCTCGTGCTCGGGCGCTACGATGAGGCAAAGCTTACCTATGACCTCGTGAGGCCCGACTGGGAGGACCTGCAGGCGCAGACGGCTTATTATAATCTCGGGGAGATATCCTTTTACGAACATGACTTCGAAGCGGCGCTCTCGTATTTCAACGTCGCCATGACCGAGTACCCGGGGGAGGCCCTGGCCAATGACGCCGTCGAGCGGCTCATCCTCATAAGGGGGGCGCGCTCGGGCGAGACCTACGCGCCGGAGATTGAGAAGTTCGCCGACGCGGCGCTTCTCGAGCGGCAGGGGAGGGCCGGAGAGGCCGCTGTGCTCTTCCGGGTGACCGCCGCCGCGGGCCCGCCGGAGGTCAGGACCCAGAGCCTCAAGAGCCTCATACGCATATACCTCGATATGGAGGATTACGAGCAGGCTCTCGAGATCTGCGGCATCGCGAGCGGGATGCTGGAGTCCCACTGGTCGCCTGTTGCGCTCGAGACGGCCGGCGATATATATTTACACCTCGGCATGCCTGACGACGCCGTCCGTACGTATGAGGATGTAATCGTCAGGTACCCGGCCAGCGTCTCGGCCGGCGAGTCGAGGCGCAAACTGGATCTCTTGAGAAGGAATGAGGCGGACTGATGCGATTGGTGATTGCGCTCCTCCTGGTCATGCTCGTGCCGGGCCTGGCCGCGGCCGACAAGATCCTTATCTTCATGGACCTCGAGCAGTTCGATCACCTGCGCGCATACGGCGTGGCCTACTGGGCCCTCGAGCAGGGATTCAACGTAGAGTGGCTGCTCAATTACCGCGGCGGCTCGTTCATGATGGACGCCAGCGATCTCATCGGCAGGCGGGCCAGGATAATGGGGGTCGGATTCGACGTCATATCCGCGGGTGAGGCCGCCGGTATCTACCGGACCATAGAAGAAGAGAACATGGAGGTCGTGCTTCTCGAGAAAGCGCCTGCCATAGCCGTCTACGCCCCGCCGAGCACCGACCCGTGGGACGACGCAGTGAGGCTCGCGCTGGAATATGCCGAGATTCCCCATACCATAATCTACGACGAGGAGGTACTGGCGGGCGCGCTCGATAACTACGACTGGCTCCACCTTCACCATGAGGACTTCACGGGGCAGTACGGCAAGTTCTTCGCCAGCTACAGGGGCGAGGAGTGGTACAGGAGGCGCGTGGCCGAGTCGGAGGCCATCGCGGCGAGGATGGGTTACGCCAAGGTGTCGGAGCTCAAGGGCGCGGTGGCCGCGGTCATCAAGGACTATGTTGTGAGGGGCGGTTTTCTCTTCGCCATGTGTTCGGCCACGGACACCTATGACATAGCCCTGGCGGCCGAGGACGTGGATATTGTCCCGGAGGTTTTCGACGGCGACCCGGTCGACCCCAAGTACGCGAGCAAGTTGGACTATGAGAAATGCCTGGCCTTCACCGGCTTCAAGCTCATCACAAACCCCATGATCTACGAGCATTCGGACATTGACACCACTCCGCGCGCGGCCAGGCGCGGAAGGAACAACGACTACTTCACGCTTTTCGATTTCTCGGCCAAGCATGACCCCATACCGGCGATGCTCACGCAGAACCACGTGTCGGTGCTGAACGGCTTCATGGGCCAGACGACGGGGTTCGAGAAGCGGCTGATCAAGCGCAGCGTGACCGTATTGGCCGAGACCGAGGGGCAGGAGGACGTCAAGTACCTGCACGGCACCCTCGGCAGGGGCACTTTCACTTTCTATGCCGGCCATGACCCGGAAGATTACCAGCACATGGTCGGAGACCCCCCGACCGACCTCGCTCTCCACAAGAACTCACCCGGCTACAGGCTCATCCTGAACAACGTCCTCTTTCCGGCCGCGAGAAAGAGGGAGCAGAAGACGTGAGAGGAGGCTCGCTTGCGTTCCGCTCCTGAGTGTATTGCATGCTCCATAAACCAGGCCCTCCGCACCGCCAGGCTAGCGGGGGTGGATGAGGCGACCCAGATGAAGGCCCTGAAGCGCGCGGTGGAGGCCCTGGCCGAGGCGGACCTTTCCAGGCCGCCGGCCGTGCTCGCCACCCGGGCCATACTCGCAAGCGGGGAGGTCTACAACCAGGACGACCCCTACCGCCAGGAGAAGAAACGGACGACCGAAGAGGCGCTGCGCCTTTATGACGAGATAAAGCCCGCCGTCGAGGCCGAGATGGCGGCCATGGACCCGGTGGCCAGAATCAGCCACGCGGCCAAGCTGGCCGCGGCCGGCAATATCATCGACTTCGGCATCGGCAAGCCCTTCGACATAGAGGCCACGCTCAGGGACACCCTCGAGAACGGCTTCGCCGTCGATGACAGCGCGAAGCTCCATGACGCCCTCCAGGGCGCCGGTTCCTTTCTCCTCATAAGCGACAACGCCGGCGAGATAGTGTTCGACCGCTTTCTCATCGACGAGGTGCTGGGCATGGGAAAGCGCGTGCTCGTGAGCGTGCGCTCCAAGGGCATCTTGAACGACGCGGTGCGGGAGGACGTTGTGATGGCCGGCGTAACCGACCCCGTGGAGATCATAGAGACCGGCACGGGGAGCCTTGGGCTCATGCTGGATGAGGTCTCGGACGAATTCGCCGCCGAGTTCGAGCGCGCCGGCGTGGTGCTCTCCAAAGGCCAGGCCAACTACGAGACCCTGAACGACATCGAGCGCAGTATGTTCTACATACTCCGAATCAAGTGTCCCGTTATCGGTGACGGCATGGGCCTCCCCAACGGAGTCTCCGTCCTCATGCACAATGGGATTTGATGGGGTCAGGTCTTAAAATGCACAACGCCGCCGGTGGCGGACCGCAGGCGGTCGCACAAGGCTTCGTCATCTTAAAGAAGCCACTGGGAGACCGGCGAGGTCCAACTGTGCATTTTAAGACCTGACCCCATCTGCTGACCCCGCCATCTATTCCAGATAGCCGAGACTTCGCAAGATCTGTACTCTGCCCGCGTCCTTGGCCGTGGGTATGGGGGCCGGGTGAAGGCCGTCGGCCTTTATCCACTCATGGAGCGCCCGGTCGAGCGGCCTCGCGGCCTCGGGGTCGGTCTCATAGAGGTCGGTTTTCTCCCCCGGATCGCTCCCCAGGTCGAAAAGCTGCCTGGTCAGGCCCCCATCCTCGACCTCGTTCCACATGAGCTTCCGGCCCTCGGTCCTCACGGCGTGACGCGGCATGGCTTTCTCCGGGAAGGGGAAGGTCTCCGAGAAAGCGTACTCGGCCGTCCGCGTCTCGGCGCCGATCACAAGGGGCTCCAGGGTCTTGCCCTCCGTGCCCTCCGGCACGTCGATTCCAAGGAAACCGAGCAGGGTGGGGAAGATGTCGATGGTCTGGACGAGACCCGGTATGCGCTTGGGCGTGACGCCGAGGCCCGGATGACTGATAATGAGCGGGACCCTGATGCACTCTTCGTAGAGCGCTATGTCATGGCCGAAGTAGTACTCGTGCTCGTAGAGCATCTCGCCGTGGTCGGCGGTTATGACCACGATGGTCCTGTCGGCTATGCCGAGCGAATCCAGAGCGTCCAGTACCCGCCCCACCTGATAGTCGGTGAACGCGACCTCGCCGTCGTAGAGCTGCGAAAGATAGCGCACGTCCTCGTCGGGAAGGTCTATCTTATCGCGCCAGACCTTCATGACGAACTCCGTTGACGAGCTGGCGTCGCCCAGGTAGTCGCCTACGAACCTCGCGCGGTACTCCATGGGCGGCACGTAGGGGCGGTGCGGGTGGAACCAGTGGATCCAGGCGAAGAACTTGCCCCGGCCGTTTTCGGCAAGCCAGGAGACGGCGGCGTCCGTTGTCGGGTCGATCCCGCGCTCCTCGTTCATCTCTCGCTGCTTGTGCCGGAGCGTCTCGTTTACCTGCCAGTACCTGTCGAAGCCCTGGTTGAGGCCGAACCTGCTGTCGAGGACATGGCTGCTCACGAA
>CAZSBE010000095.1:0-10983 GCA_964604955.1 uncultured bacterium | reverse complement strand
CAGGAACCTGATCATCCTGGACGACCTCATTGATACAGGCGGCACCGTGGTTGAGGCCGCCACGGCTCTCAAGGAAAAGGGGGCCCTGGACATATACGTCGGGTGCACCCACGGCATTCTCTCCGGGGACGCGCTCGAGAGAATACAGGCATCACCCATAACGGGACTTGTGGTCACCAATACCGTCCCGCTCAGGGACGGCAAGAAGGCCGACAAGGTCAGGGTGCTGTCGGTGGCCACGCTACTGGGCGAGGCCGTGCGCAGGATTCACAACGGTGAATCCGTCAGTTCACTGTTTGTTTAGAACGGGAGCAAGAAATGGCAACAGCGGAGCTTAAAGCAAATCTGAGAGAAGAGACCGGAAAGGGAATCGTGAAGAGGATCAGGGCGGCCGGCAACGTGCCCGGTGTCCTGTACGGCGAGGGGAACGCCCCCGTCATCCTCGAGTTCAGTTTCCGGGATTTCTATCACGTGACTCACACCAGGGCCGGCGGCAACGTCATCCTGGACCTCAAGATCGACGGCGCGGACCGGGCCGAGTGCAAGGCCATTATTCGCGAAATCCAGTACCATCCGGTGCGGCGGGACGTGCTGCACGTTGATTTTCAGGAAATCTCCATGACCAAGCCGGTCCACGTCAAGATACCGGTGCAGGTGTTGGGCGACCCCGTCGGCGTCAGAAGCAAGGGCGGAGTGCTCGAGCTGCTTCACAGGGACGTCGAGGTCCGTTGCCTCCCGGGGGACATCCCCGAGAGCCTTCCAATCGATGTCACCGACCTTGACGTCGGGGATTCGCTCCAGGTCAGCGACCTCTCTTTCACGGCCGGCGAGATAATCGACGAGCCGGATACGACCGTGATCACCATCGTCGCCCCGACCGTCATCGAAGAGAAGCCCAAGGAGGAAGAGGGCGTGCTCGCAGAGGGCGAGGAAGCAGCCGAGGGAGCGAAGGAAGGCGAAAAGAGAGAAGGGGAGAAGAGGGAACCGGAGGCAGGCGCCTCTTCTTCGGAGTAACCCGAATTGGCTGCCGTGCTCGGGCTCGGTAATCCCGGGGATCGGTATTCCGGTACGAGGCACAATATCGGCAGGAACACCGTCGCCGGTCTCATCGGCAGACTGGGTCTGCGGCTCGAACCGGGGCGCGGCGAATTCGTTTTCGCCCGGGATCCCAAGAGGGATCTCATCCTGGCGTACAATACAACCTACATCAACCTGAGCGGCATCAGCGCGGTCGACATGCTGGAGCGCTTCGGCCTCGCGCCGGAGGACCTGCTGGTTGTCTGCGACGACTTCAACCTGCCGTTCGGGACCCTTAGAATCAGGCGCAGCGGCGGCGACGGCGGGCACAACGGGCTCAATTCCATAATCGCCTCGCTCGGCACCGAGGAGTTCCCGAGGCTGAGGGTCGGAATCGGGCCGGTTCCCGAAGGCGCCGACCCCGCGGATTTCGTGCTCGCGGGATTCCGCGGGAACGAGCGGGAGCGCCTGGACGAGATCATGGAGAACGCCGGCGAGGCCCTGCTCACGCTTTTTCGCGACGGGGTGGAGCGCGCCATGAACGTCTATAACAAGAGGGTGGTGGAGTAGTGGAGATAGGACTCATCGGGCTTCCGAATGTCGGCAAGTCCACGCTCTTCAACGCGCTGGCGCGGGCGAGCGCCGACGCGAGTAATTATCCCTACTGCACGATCGAGCCCAACATAGCCGTTGTCGAAGTCCCCGATAAGAGGCTCGAAAGGCTCGCCGGGCTTCTCAGGCCGGAGAAAGTCACGCATCCGCATCTCAGATTCGTCGATATCGCCGGCCTCGCGCGCGGTGCCAGCAAGGGCGAGGGTCTGGGAAACATGTTCCTCTCGCATATACGCGACGTGGACGCCGTGGCGCAAGTCGTAAGGTGTTTCGGCGACGCGAGCGTCGTCCATGTCGAGGGGGAGGTGGACCCGGTACGCGACATCGAGATCGTCGAGACCGAGCTTTTCCTGGCGGATCTCGAGGTCGTGGACCGGAGGCTCGAGAAGCTGGCCAAGGTTGCCAGATCGGGCGATGCGCGGGCGCGCAAGGAGCACGAGTTCCTTGAAAAGGTCAGGGCCGCCCTCGATGAGGGCCGGGTGTTCGGCGAGGGAGACGTCGGCGACCCGGACCTTCTTCACGAGCTCAAGGAGCTGCGGCTGCTCACTTCCAAGCCGTCTCTCTTCGTCGCGAACGTGGGTGAGGACGCGGCCTCGGACGCCTCCAGGGAGTGCGTCGCCAGGATAGAGGCGCTGGCCCGCGAGCGCGGGGCCGCCGTCATCCCGGTGAGCGCCAAGCTGGAGGCCGAGTTCGCCGAGCTCCCGCCGGATGAGGCAGCGCCGCTGCTCAAAGAGTTCCACTTCGACCAGTGCGCCCTGGACCGCTTTGTTAGAGCTTGCTATGGTTTGCTCCAGGTGGTAACATTCTTTACCATCAAGGGTGAGGAAACCAAGGGGTGGACTGTAAGTAAGGGCACGGGCGTGAGGCAGGCGGCGGGCAAGATACACACCGATATGTACAACAAGTTCGTGTGTGCGGAAGTCGCGGCATTTGATGAACTTATGTCCTCGGGAGGCATGCGCGAAGCCAGGGAAAATGGACTTGCCCGAACCGAGGGCAAAGAATATATAGTAAGAGACGGGGATGTCATTCTTATCAAGTTCGGAAAGTGAAAGGGGTGGATCATGAGGGAATACGAGACCATCTTCATTCTGGATCCCAATCTGGGGGAGAACGAGGTTCAAGAAGAAGTCGAAAAAGTCCAGGGTCTCATCAAGGGGCTGGACGGTGAGATCGTGAATGTCGAGGCCTCGGGCAAGCGCAAGCTGGCTTATGAGATACAGGGCAAGACCGAGGGCATCTACACGCTCATAAAGTTCAAGTCCAGGCCGGCGAACATCGGCGAGATAGAGCGTACTTACAGGCTCAATGAGAAGGTGCTCAGGCATATAGTAGTGAGCTGTCCTGAGCGCGGGAAAGGAACGGACTCCGCGGAAGAGCAGGAAGCTTTGGGTCAGTAGTCTTTCGGGGTCCTGAGGACATGGGGGCGAAAGATGGCGGACATTAGGTTGCCTGAAGTGAACAGGGTTTTCTTGAGCGGGAACCTTACGCGTGATCCTGAATTACGCCGCACGGCGAACGACAGGGCGGTCGCAGGTTTCGGGCTGGCTTCCAACCGAAGATACAAAGACCGTGACGGTGAGTGGAAAGAGATAGTGTCTTTCCTCAACATCGTGGTGTGGGGGAGGCAGGCCGAGACCTGTGCGGAATTCCTGCGTAAGGGCAGCGCCGTCTTCGTTGAAGGCAGGTTGCAGAGCAGGTCATGGGAGACCCAGGACGGGCAGAAGCGCAGCACAGTCGAGGTGGTAGCCGACCGGGTCCAGTTCCTTGACCGCATTGCCAAGCCCCAGGCCCAGGAGGATGAGTTTGTAGAGACCGGCGGCATGACCGGTCTTGCTGATACGGATGATGATGTGCCTTTCTAGCGTATACCTGAGGAGGTAAGCACAGTGGCTAGAGATTACAGGAGAAGGAAGGTCTGCCTATTCTGTGTCGATAGGATACCCTACATCGACTGGAAGGACGAGCGCAGGGTTTCCCGGTACGTAACCGACCGGGGCAAGATTGTCCCGCGCAGGATATCCGGGCTGTGTGCCAAGCATCAGCGCCAGCTGACGACCGCCGTCAAGCGGGCAAGGCATCTTGCGTTGCTGCCTTTCACTTCGGAGCAGTTCAAGTAAGGGGAAGGGAACACAATGGAAGTCATCTTACTCGAGGACGTGAAGAACCTTGGTAAGGGCGGGCAGAAAGTCGTCGTCAAGGACGGCTACGCCAGGAACTACCTGTTGCCCAGGAAGATCGCCCTGCCGGCTACGGCCAGCGGCCTGAAGATGCTCAAGGAAGAGGAGAGAAGAAGGGCCGTGAGGGAAGTCAAGCTGCAGCGCGAGGCCGAGGAAACGGCCAAGACGCTGAACCAGATCTCATGCACCGCCGAAGTCGAGGCAGGAGAGGACGACCGTGTATTCGGCGCGGTAACGAGCGGCGACATCGCGGAGCTTCTCCAGAAGCAGGGTTATGACATCGACAGGAAGAAGATAGTCCTGGACGAGCCGCTTAAGGCCCTGGGCGTTTACACGATTCCCATCAAGTTGCATACGGATGTCGAAGCCCGTGTAAAGGTCTGGGTCGTCAAGAAGGCGAACTGACGAAAGGGGAGATTGTCTTGAGCAGACGCACCGGGGCTCTACTGCTCTTCATAGCGATAGCGAGCGTGTGGTCTTCATGTGCCAGGGAACCGGAAGAGGGCGTACTGGCCCGTGTGGACGGGACCTCAATCACCGAGGCCCAGCTCGAAGAGAGAACCGCAGGAATGCCGGCGTACATGCGCCAGCAGTTTGATACGCCCGAAGGCCAGAAGCGCCTTCTCGACGGGCTCATCGAAGAGGAGCTCTACTATAAAGACGCTCTGGCTTCCGGTCTGGACAAGCGACAGGACCTGAAGGACGAAATCTCGAGGATCGAGCGGAATGTGCTCATAAGGCACTATTACGACAAGGTCATCGAGGTTCGCAGCGCGGTCGCCGATTCAGAGGTGGTGGAATATTATGACCGGCACCCTGAGGACTTTAAGGTCGGCGAGGGCGATTCCATCCGCCCGTATGCGGAGGTCAGGGAGGACATTGTCTCCAGACTCGGCTATATCAAGCGCAGGCAGGTGCATGACGAGCTCCTGAACGAATACAAGACCAAGTATAACGTCACGGTCGCGGCGGACAGCGTCATCATGTCCGACCAGGTCGACCCTGACACGGAGCTGGCGGCCGTCGACGGCAAAGCCATCAGGCAGGCCGACCTCGACATAAGGCTGGAGGCGATGCCTGCGTATATGCGCGAGCAGTTCATGACGCCCCAGGGCAAGAAGCGCCTTCTGGACGGCGTCGTGGAAGAGGAAGTGTTCTTCCGCGAAGGCCGGGCAATGGACCTCCACAAGCAGGCCGATTACAAGCAGGAGATAGAGAGGGTCCGGAGGAATATCCTCGTCAAGAACTACTTCGACAAGGTGATCGAGGAGCGCAGCGAGCCGACCCACGACGAGATCGTCCAGTACTACGAGGACCACAAACAGGACTTCGGCTACAACGATTACGCCAAGGCGAGTCACATACTTGTGGCCACCCAGGAGGAAGCGGACAGGGTGAAGCGGGAGCTGGACGCCGGCGCGGATTTCGGCGAACTCGCCGCGAAGTACTCGCTGGATGCCATGAGCAGGGGAGAGGGCGGGCGGATCGGCCAGGTCATACTCCCGCAGCAGGCAGTCCAGGGGCTCGGTCAGGTACCCGAGTTCACCCGGGCCTGCTTCAGCATGGAGCCGGGGGATATCAGCGTGCCGGTGAGGACGGCCAAAGGTTATCACATAATCCGCCTTGACGAGCGCGGCACAGATTACGTCATGCCCTTCGAAGAGGCCGAGCCGGATGTCGTCTCGAGACTGAAGATTGAGAAGCGACAGGCAGTGCAGGGCGCGCTGGTGGCCGAACTGAAGACCAAGTACAACGTCGTGTACGTTACGGACCTGGGGACGCTGAAACCAGAGGATATCTTCAGGCTGGCCAGCGAAGCGTCCAATCCCCGGGAGAAAATCCGATATTACGAGCAGTTCCTCCAGGAGTACCCGGGCAATGACAGGGCGTACGAAGCCAAGTTCATGATCGGCTTCACCTACGCCGAAGACCTCAGGAACAAGGCCGAGGCCGAGAAGGTGTTCACGGAGTTCCTTGAGGAGTACCCGGGCAGCGATCTCGAGGACGACGCCAGGTGGATGCTCGAGAACATGGAGTCCGGGGAACACCCCGAATTCGAATCGGAGGGCAGTTGAGCCCAGGAGCCACCAGGACGGTCGAGATGAAAGTGTGGCGGCTGGCTCTCGATGAGAGAACCGACACGCCCGTGGTCATGTTGCAGGAGGCCGGAGGGGACAGGCTGCTGCCCATATGGATCGGCCGGGCCGAGGCGAGGGCCATCGCCATGGAACTTGCCGGCAGGAAGTTCCAGCGTCCGCTTACGCATGACCTGATCAAGACCCTCATCGAAGGACTGGACGCGGCCGTCGCCAAGATCACCATTGTCGAGCTCAGGGACAGCACCTTCTACGCCAAGATCTTCATCCAGAAAGCCGACGAGATCGTCGGGATCGATGCCAGGCCCAGCGACTCCATCGCGATAGCTCTGCGCACACGGTCACCCATATTCGCCGCTGAGGAACTTCTTCAGCCCCAGCCCACGCCGGAAGACCTTTCGGAGGACGAGAGGGCGGAGGCCCTGCGCAAGTACCTCGAAAATATGGACCCGGAGGACTTCGGTAAGTCAGTGCCCTAGGAGACACAATGGACTGGAAGGAGAACCTCCGCGAGACGCCCGTCCTGGGAAACGCCGTCTACGTTTCACCGACGGCCTGCCTCATCGGCAGGATCAGTATCGGCGAGGCCTCCAGCGTCTGGCCCAACGTTTCCGCGCGGGGCGATGTGAACTTCATCGAGATCGGCCGCCGGACGAACATCCAGGACAACACGGTGCTCCACGTGGACGCGAATCCTCTCATCATCGGTGACGACGTCACCATCGGCCACGGATGCATCCTTCACGGCTGCACCATAAAGGAGAGATGTCTGATAGGGATGGGAAGCGTCGTGCTCGACGGGTCAGTCATCGGCCCCGACGTAATCGTGGGGGCGGGCTCGGTTGTCAAGCAGGGCGACGTGATCCCCCGGGGGACGCTCTATCTCGGTGTCCCGGCGAAGTACAAACGCGACCTCAGCGAAGATGAAATCAACGCCATACTGGCCTCCGCGGTGCACTACCACGAGTACGCGCTGGAGTATCTCGGGCGGTCGCTCTAGCCGTCCGAGTCCATTTCTATTTCCAGGAAACCGCTCTCCGCGTTGAACACGCTCGGCGCCGACCTGGCCGTTGTCGAATACGCCTGAATCGTGTGGTCGTTTTTCTCCAGCAGCTCGAGCGCGAGCGCCCCTTCCGCGTCCGTCATCACCTCCAGCGTCCCGTCCACGATGACCAGGGCGTTGGCGGCCGGCTCGCCGCCCTCCGTGACTCTCCCGCGCACGGAGAACGTGTTCTCCTCCGTGACTCCCCGGTACGCCAGCACGGCGCAGAACAGGCCGTAGGCCCTCGTCCACACGGCGGCTATGTCGGCGAGGCTCTCCTCGCCGGCGATCGTGGCGGGCGCCGTGTAATAGACTCTCACCGCCGGGCAGCTAGTCTGCTGTATAAGGTAGTCAGCGGTGGCGCCGGTGGTCGCCGGCGCGCCTGCCAGCGTCTCGTAGTACCCGGCGACGAGGCCCGCGATCTCGCTGCCGCGCGCGCTGTTGTGATAATGGCCTATCTGAGCGGCTTGCCCGGGACCGAGGCCGTGGTGTATCGATATGAAGAGGTCGGGGCCCACGGCTTCATTCGCCCTGACGCGTTCCTGGGCGGTGACCCTTACGTCGTCCCTGCGCGTGAGGTGGGCCTCGATGCCCGCGCTTGCCAGGAGGTGAGCGAGCTTCGAGGCTACCGCGAGGTTGAGGTCGGAGGCCCGGGTGCCCGCCGGGCCGATTCGGCCGGTGTCCTCCCCGCCGCCCGCTGCGTCTATGGTGACGACGGAGGCCGGCGGCAGCGTGGCATAGAGCGGCTCGAGCTTGATCGCCGGGGCCCTGTCGCCCCGGACCCAGAAATAGGTTTTCCTGTAACCTCTCCTCGTGACTTCAAGTCCGGTCACTTTCCCGCCGGCCCGCAGGGAGAAGAAACCGTATTCGTCGGTGACGGCCGACGTCCCGGAGTCCGGTTCCAGTACCATCGCACCGGGAAGCGGTTTATCGTCTACGCGGGTCACGAATCCCGATATCGTCCTGGGACCCGTCTTGTCGGTCATCTTCAGATCGCCCGGAACCTCGTCACATACCGCCGCGATATATGTCCTGTCGAAACCCAGTTCGTTTCCCACGAAGACGGATGCTCTCCCTCCGGCGGTCAGTCTCTTCGCCTTCCCGCCGTCCCATATGAATTCAACCGTGGTCGAGTCGGCAACGGGGTTGCCGTTCGCGTCTTCGACGATCGCGCTGATCCGCTGGGGGTAGGGCGGGTTGGGCCTCAGGGGTGTCCTCGAGAGATTGACGATAGCCGGCCTGAGCGATACGCGGAATGACGTCCGCGCCTCACGCGAAGCGTTTCCCCCCACGCTCCTCGCCGAAGCGGTCGCGACGTGGCGTCCGCTCGCCAGGTGCTCTTCGGGAAAAGCAATGAACCTGCCGGGCTCCGGGCTCATGACCTCGAGATCAGTGCCGTCCAGCGCAATCCTCACGGTTGATGCGTCGACGGCGGTCAGGCCCTCGAACACGGCCTCCACGCGCGGCCTGCTCTGCCCGGTCTCGCCGCGCGGTTCAAACCTCACGACTTGGGGGACGCCGCGCGAGAAGTAGTCGACCAGACCGAGGAAGTACGATTCGGCTTCAAGCCTCTGTTTCTCCGCGAGTTTGAGCTTGTTCTCCACCAGCGGATTACTGAGGTAGGACGGCTCGCACAGGACGGACGGCACGGGCGAGTTTCTCAGGACATAGTAGTTGCCCGGAAGCACCCTGCAGTCGGGCTCGCCGAGATTGAGAAGGAGGTGCTTCGCCATGAGCCTGGCTATGTCCAGCGACGGGCCCGCGTCATCGAGCTTGTGATATATCTGAATCTCGTTGAAAGTGGAGTCGCCAGCCGGCTCGGCGTTGTGATGGAGCGATATGAGAACGTCGGGTTCAACCTCCCTGACGATGGCGATGCGCGCCTCGAGGTCATCCCTTAGCCTCAGCGAATCCCCCCCAACGAAGTCCCTGTCGGTGCTTCTGGTGAGCGTGACCTCCGCACCCGCTTCCTGGAGGAGGCCCCATAGATAAAGGGCCACGCCGAGATTGACGTCGCACTCCTTGAGACCGCCCACGCCCACGGCGCCGGGAAAGACGCCGCCGTGTCCGGGGTCGATCACGACCCTGCGGCCCTCGAGGCCCGAAAGGTCAACGGTACCGAGGGGTTCTTCGAGCCTTTCGTAAAGTCTCACCAGACTCGGCTCGGTCGGCTTGCGCGCGCATCCTGACGCGACTGCGACCGCCAGCACAAACACCAGCGGCAGGGTCATTCGAATTGGTCTCACAGCACTTTCTCCTTTTTGAGCCATAAGCTTACATGTTTATTATCAGAAGCGTGTCCATACATTCAACACAATTTATTGTCCTGTATTGACTTGACTCAGGTCCGTCGTTCTGATACTTTGGCGTAAACTATAGGAGATTTTGGTGGAAGATAGGCAGGAATTACTGCGTAGCTTGCCATCGGTCGAAGTCGTGGTCGACAAGATCGAAAGGAGCGGCGAGGCTTCAGGCCAGCCGAGACAGATCATGGTGAACGCCGCGCGTGAGGCGGTTTCAGAACTCAGGCAGGCCATCCTTGACGGCACCGTCATCGAAGCACCGGGTGAAGACGCCGTACTCGACCGGGTGCGCGGCAAGCTGGCGAATTCGCATCTTAGAGGGATCCGCGCGCTGATCAACGCGACCGGCGTAATCGTGCACACCAACCTCGGCCGCTCGCTGCTCGCCGAAGAAGCGCGGCGGGCCGTCGACGAGGTGGTCACCTCCTACGCCAGCCTGGAGATGGACCTGGTCACCGGTAAGAGAACCTCCAGGACCGCCCATGTATCCGCTCTTCTGATCGACCTCATAGGATGCGAGGACGCGCTCGTGGTCAACAACAACGCGGCCGCGGTGATGCTCGTGCTCAACACTCTCTCGGCCGGCAGGGAAGTAATAGTCTCGAGAGGGGAGCTGGTCGAGATCGGCGGGTCTTTTCGCCTGCCCGAGATAATCTTAAGAAGCGGCTGCAGCCTCGTTGAAGTCGGCACGACCAACAGGACAAGGGTCGAAGACTATGAGCGCGCGCTCACGGGACATACGGGTGCAATACTCAAAGTGCATCAGTCCAACTTCATGATGTCGGGCTTCGTCGAATCGGTGCCTTGCGCCGACCTCGCAAGGGTGGCGGAGAGCCGCGGCGTCCACTTCATAGACGACCTCGGAAGCGGCGCGCTGTATGACTTTTCCACCATGGGAATCGAAAGGGAACCGCTGCCCCAGGACTCGCTCAAGTGCGGCGCACATCTCGTTACCTTCAGCGGCGACAAACTGATGGGCGGCCCGCAGGCGGGGATGGTGGTCGGCAGGGGAGATCTCGTCGAGGAGTGCAGGCGAAATCCCATGGCACGCGCTCTCAGGGTGGACAGGGTCACGCTTGCGGCCCTGCAGGCGACGCTGATGCTGTACCTCGAGCCCGAGCGCCTTCCGGAACGCCTGCCCACTCTCAAGATGATGTCGACTCCCGCGGAGGAAATACGGAAGAGGGCGGAGAGGATCGCGGAAGCCGTAGCGCAAGCGGCCGGAAGCGCGGCGAAAGTCGAGGTGGCCGACGACGAGTCGCGTATCGGCGGCGGCGCCCTTCCGGGAAGCGCTATTCCCACTTACGCGGTCGTGATCTCATTACGGGATCTCTCGGCCGACGACTTCGTCTGCGAGCTCAGGAAGGGCGAAGTCCCGGTCGTAGGAAGGATCTCGGAAGGCAATGTCGTGCTGGACCCGAGAACGGTCAAAACGTCGCAAGACGATTTGCTGATAGACCTTATTGGAAAAGCACTCGCTCGCATCAGAAACCACGAGAGGAGCTGATCTCAAGTGTACGTAAGCAAGATCGAGATGACGGGTTTCAAGTCATTCGCCGACAAGATTGTCCTCGATCTTGAGCCATGCATTACCGCCGTGATCGGACCCAACGGATGCGGCAAGACCAACGTCTGCGATGCAATACGCTGGGTCATGGGCGAGGACAATGTCAGGCTCTTGAGGGGAACGCGGATCGAAGACGTCATCTTCGCGGGGACCGAGCTTCGCAAGC
>CAZSBE010000094.1:0-11023 GCA_964604955.1 uncultured bacterium | reverse complement strand
GAAAGCGGTCTCCAGAACAGGGTAGTCTCCGAGGACCAGGTTGCGCGTCTGTGTCTTGCTTTCAGGAATCTCGCTTCTCACCATGATGCAAGGAGAGTATCAGAGTTCCGGGATGGAGGCAAGCGGACGCAGGGGGGGCTGACGGCAGGAGGGTCGACGCCGGGGCCATCAGAGCGGTTCGCAAGATCGCGGCATATGCGATTGCCATAAGGTCCAGAGTGGTGTAGGCTTATCCTTCGGCGAGGCGAGTCCCGAAATAGTGGTTGCGACATGGATCTGGAGTAGCGATGCCGCCACGTTTAGATGACAAACGCGTACGCCTGGCCGCATTCAAGTGGCTGAAGGACCAGGTCGACCGCCACGGTGAAGTACTGCCCCGGGGTCTGCTTCAGGGCGGCTTCGAGGTGGACGGCCGACGCGTGCCGCTCCTGTCCCGCCAGGGCATCTTCAAACCCGCGGTGCTGGCCGAGATTCCGCTGACGATAACCACTACCACCAAGGGCCCTTATGACGACAAGTTGAGCCCCGATGGCCTTATGCTCTATTCCTATCGCGGCACAGACCCGAACCACCCCGAGAATGCAGGACTGCGAAAGGCGATGATCGAGGGGACGCCGCTCATATATCTCCACTCAATCATCCCCGGCAAGTACATGGCGGTCTGGCCCGTGTTTGTCGTGGGGGACAGCCCGGGCGAGCTCAAGTTCAGCGTCGCTGTGGACAGCCACGACTACATAGATGCCTACTCCCGGGCCGGCAAGGGTGAACTCCTGGCCGGAGAGGAGAAGGATCTGGGCCGCAGGCAATACATCACCTCGGTCGTGCGTCAGCGGCTGCATCAACGGGGCTTTCGCGAGCGGGTCCTGGACGCGTATGAGCAGCAGTGCGCCCTGTGCAGACTGCGGCACTCCGAACTTCTGGATGCAGCGCACATAATCCCGGACGGCGAGCCCGGGGGCGAGCCCGTGGTCAACAACGGTCTGGCGCTTTGCAAACTTCATCACGCCGCCTTTGACCAGTACTTCCTGGGCATCAGACCGGACCACGTCATCGCCGTCAGGAAGGACATCCTCGAAGAGGATGACGGCCCGATGCTGACTCATGGACTGCAGGGGCTCAACGGTAACCGGATTCTCCTGCCGCGTTCGAGTGCGCGCCACCCGAGTCCCGAGCGCCTGGAGGTGCGTTACACCAGATTCCTCTCTGCTGGTAGAACCTAGTTGGCCTTGCGGCTTGTGCTTGGCACGGGCCCGCCTTCTGTTATAATGGTCGCACCATGAAGAAGCAGCAGCGCAGCAAACCGAGATCATCCGGGAGAAGGAAGCCCGCTTCGGCGAAGCGCGAGGGCGAGGCCGCGGCCAAAAAGGCGAAGGCTATCGTCTGCATCGATGCGTCCAACTATCACTACTATCTCAGGCGCAAGCCGTGGAAGATCGACTGGGAGAGGTTCAGCGCGTATCTCAAGAAGTCATACGAGCTGGTGAACGTCTACTACTACGAAGGAATCCCGTCGAAGGGGTTCTACTCCGACACGCATCCGGGGGCCACTCTTACCGACTTCAACGAGGCCAAGAAGGCCAAGACGAAGTACTTCCAGTTCCTGAGGCGCGTCGGCTATAAGATCTGCACCAAGCCCATCGGCAGGGTCTACGACAACACGGAGGGGCGGTTCAAGCATAAGTGCAACTTCGATGTGGAACTGGCGATAGACGCGCTTGACAACATTGGCAAGATGGATGTCTTCATCCTATGTAGCGGCGACGGGGACTTCACCAGGCTCGTCAAATACTTGAAGAGCAAGCGTAAGAAGACGGTTGTGATCGCGCCTTCGGAACGGCTGTCGGATACCCTGAAGAAGGCCGCCAACCAGGTCGTGTTCCTCGAGAAGATCAGGTCCGAAATCCAGCAACCGCCGGCAGCATGAGGATGGATAAGACAATGGGCTCTGCCGAAGCAGAGCCCCTTCGCCCCAGCAGAGCCGGGACTTTAGTCATTACACCCCTATTATCGGCTAACTCGCCCTCAGAGTCAAGAGGAATCAAGTACAGAAAGGCTCGATATACACGGGGTCCAGCCGGATTGACCGGATACCGGCCACCCCGCTGGATCCGGGCCGCCCCGGCGGGCCTAAAGGCGCCCCAAGCCTCCTCCCGGCGGGTCTCAAGGTAGTCGAGACCCGGATTTACGGGCTGAAATGCCGGGGCCGGAATGCGTGGGGTCGAAAGACCGCCAGCCCAGCCGCGAGCACTTGGACATGCGGCATATCAGATTCCTCTCGACAGCGCAAACGTGGTCCGCTTTGTGCTATATTAACGGCAGCATGATTCAACCATCACGGAGGCAACCGACAATGAATATAAGTCTCACGCGCGCCGAGTACAGGACCCTGCTGGAGGTATTGCAGATAGCGGACTGGGTGCTTCATGCCCACAAGATGGATGACGATCCGGATACCAGGAAATACCGCGCGATCGAGCAGAAGGTCTTCTCATTAGCGGAGGAAGCGGGGTTCGGCGATCTCATAGAGTATGCGCCGGAGGCGGAGCAGTTCTTCCCGACGCGCAAATTCGATGAAGAGAGCCCCGTCATGGAGTTTATAGAGGAGTACAACGGCGACATGTTCTGGGATGAGCTCGCCGAGCGCCTGGCCCACCGGGACGTCATCGAGGCCTGCAGCGAGAAGGAGCTCGAAGAGATGCCTCGCGAGGAGCACTTCATCAAGGTCGACAATCTCTGTGAAGCGTATCTCGACGAGTTCTGCGAGCGCGGGGTGGACAGGCTGAGGATAAAGAAATGAGGCGCTGCAGTCTGGTTCCCGGCAAGATTCGCCGCTGAGCCGCGCCCGGTCCTATCCGGGACTGCGCTGTCCCGTCCCGCCGGCCGGCGATTGTGCATTTCAAGACCTGACCCCATCAGATGGGGATTTGGAATATGGTCCAGGCGACGGTGAGGACTATGCCCACTCCCAGGAGGCAGCCGCTCATCTTGCCCATCGACGAACTCAGCGGCGTCCGGGCCTCTTCGATGCCGTGGCGCCTCAGGTGTTCGGCCATCTTGCCTTCGAATAGCCCCGCGAAGCCGTCGGTTACCGAGTCACCCACGGCACCACCGACTACGGCGCCCAGGACGCCGGCGAAACTGGCGCCGATGAGGGCCGCGACGCCGAGTATGCCCGTGTCGATGGCGCCGAATACGATGTCTGCGCCGGTGGAGCGCACGGTCCGCCCGAGCAGCCTGAGCGGTATCAACGGCACAAACCCCAGCAGTACTATCACCGGCCCGACGAGCCTGGTGTGGAAAAGAGTCGCCGATACCGAGCCCACCACGACTATTGACACCGCCGTCACGCTTATCAGCGCCGGCCCGAATCCTTCCTTCGCCATTGTGCGGTCCTCCTCTGCCGGTGCCGGGCCTTCTTCAAGAAAATGGGGATACCGCCCCCGTGATGATACCATCAGACCCCCCTCGGGAGTCTTCAGGCCCCGGTCCCAGCCGGCCGGCGATTGTGCATTTCAAGACCTGACCCCTTGACCTGACCCCATTAGGGGTTGACGCGGCTGCCCGCTGTCCTGCGTTACCTTACCACAAGTATCGGACCCGAAGAGTGGGTTTGGCCGCCCGCGGTTATCATACAGTAGTATGCCCCGCTCGCCACCGGCTCGCCTTCGGCATTGAGCCCGTCCCAGGTCACCTGGTGTTTGGCCTTCTCGATGGCGCCGCACTCGAGGTCTCTCACATGGCGTCCCGCGCAGTCGTAGATGCTTGCACGGACGGCGGCCGGCGACGGCAGCACGAACTCAATCGTGCCCGGGAGCGTTAAGGGATTGGCGACGCTCCACTCGACGCCCGAAGCCGCAGGCGAGTCATTTCCCGGGCTATCCGGGAAGCCGTCCGGGAGACCGCTGTTCACCTGGAGCGCCGCGCGGTACTCGAGGACTTCCCTGACGCAGGCGACCTTGAGCCGGCGGGCCATGGCGTAATCGATGAGGTCGGCCAGGGTCTGCGTCTCTATGCAGCAGTCGGAGGAGTAGCAGTCGGGCCGAACCCGGTGGTTATTGAGAATGTACCAGCCTCCCGTCGCCGCGACGCCGTCGATGTCAGCCTTGTAGGACCCGAGCGAGAGCCACGGCTGGCCGGTCTTCGAGAGCAGCAGGTACGGGTCGGCGAACTCGACCGGGGGATTGAGCGCGTTGCCCACGGCGCGGCAGGACTCGTAATACATCTTCACGGCATCGAGCGCATGCTGGTCGTACTGCCCGAAGGGAAGGGAGAAACTGACGACATCGAAGCCGCGCGCCTTAAGCTCGATGAGGGACTGGCCGAGCTCGTAATGCAGCGTGGAGTCATCGACTCCCTTGAGGCTCACGTGCGTCATGGTGTGGCTTCCGATATCCCACCCGTGATCTGCAAGGTCCAGGACGTCGTCCCATCTCAAATACAGGGCGCCGAAGTTACCTACCCAGGTCGGGATGACATAGGCCGTGGCTGTTAGCCCCCTTGCGTCAAGCAGCGGCATGGCCTGGCTGTGCACCGAGGCGCATCCATCATCGAAGGTGAGCGACATGACCGCAACATACCCCTCGATTGTTCTCCTGAGCCCGATCTCGCCTCTTTCGGAGGTTGTGACGGTCGCGGTGACGGCATAGTCCACGGGCTGGTCGAACACATGTCCTACCTCCAGGCCCGAGGCGTCCACGCTCCCGTCGCTTTCGAAGTCCCACCATACGCTTTCCACCGAGTCCGTTGGAGATACGAGGGATATCAGGAGGTGCGCCTCGAAGGGGACGACTCCCCAGCCCGGACGGGCCTCTATCGCAAGCGAGAAGACACCCGAAGCGCATCCGGTAGGAGCGGCCGGGCGCGTGGGCTCAATGGACGCCGGTGATGGCGGCGCGCTCACCAGCGCGGCAACACCCGCCACGGCGCCTATCATCACCGCTCCGATGCACCGCCTGGGGACTGCGCCGCACAGCAGCGCGGCGGCGATCATCATGGCTCCGATGCACCGCCTGGGGACCGCGCCGGACAGCAGCGGGGCGCAGACCGCGAGCGCTCTGTTGCGCCGCTCAAGCACCACGGTTCGCGGTTCTGACAATCTCAATCTCCCTCAGGAAAGGGGCCGCATCGGGGACCGCTCAGGCTCCCCCGGCCCGGTGAAACTCGCCTGCCTTGGGCAGCTTAGCATGTCCGGGCGCTGCTCTCAAGCCGAATCGCAGCCGGCGGCGATGTCAAGGTCATGACCTGTGCTCCCCTTGAATCCGCCCTCCCGGTGTGGTATACTATCACAGGAAGCGCTGAAAGCATACAGCGTAACGGCTGCGGACGAGGATCAGGTTCTGGAACGAACGCAGAAGTGTGCCTGTGTCCCGGTCGCGTGCCTGTGCACTGGTGTGGAGGCAGAAACATGCGTATGCTCGCTTGTCTTTTCGCCGTCACATGCTGCGCCATCCTCTCGATGGCCTGCGTCCCGCGTACAGGTTTCGTGTCTCTGCAGTTTTGCGATTCGCACCTGTCGCATTACTATGTCATCTTTCCCCAGCTCCGAGCCCACGGCTTCAAAGGGAGTTTCGCCTGCATTACTGAGGCCTCAGACCTCGGCATAGAGCATGGCGCCTGGATGATGCAGGATATCTACCTGGCCGGCCACGAGATAATGGACCACACCACGCAGCACAACTACATGTGGGCCACACACGTGGACACGCTCGATGACGGGACTGAGGCGTGGATCCCCTATACCTTCGCGGATGTGGCGACATGGGACAGCCTGTGCACCCGGAGCCTTTTCATACTCGATTCGCTCGGTATAACGGCCACCGGCTGGAGCCAGCCGGGCGGTTCGATCTGCATCGGGTTGATTCCAGACCACCCCGACTGGCTGTGGCGGGGAGCGCGCGACGACAGCCTCTATCAAGTTATCGGGTCGAAGTACAAGTATGCCGTGGGCTCGGGGGTGAATGCCAACACGGCACACCTCAACTTGCGGGGCCACAATTACCCGGACCGCTTTCCCTTCTTCAACCTGCCCCACATAACCATCGACGCTATGGATCCTGCAGGCGTCAGGACCGGGGTCGCCGACGCCGTTGCTTCGGGGCTCTGGTACCCGGCGGTCTCGCACGGCAACAGGTTCGAGCAGATCGAGAGGGCCGAGTCGCTGATTCTCTGGCTGGACAGACAGGACATAGAGGTCGTGCGGTGCTGTGACGGAGTCGAGCGCATCATGAATGGGGACCCGGACCCTTACGCCAACCAGCTCCCGCAGGCGGCGATGCTACTCGACAGGGACCGCAACGACAAACCGGACGGCTTCTCAGGTTGCTGCACCTGGGACACAGTGTCCGCCGTCCCCGTGGCAGGCTGCAATGCCATGAACGTCTATGGAGACGCCTACTTCTACTGCTACGGCCCCGAGGTCGGGCGGAACTCCTTATCGGTCTGGTTGAAGAAGATCGACGGCGCATCGGGCACCGTCAGGATAATCTGGACCAAGACGGGTTTCGACGGGGAGTATCTGGGCGGGTACTACAGCACAGTCGTACCGGAAGATGAATGGACGCTCATGGACAGCACCGTTTGCAGCGGTTTCGCCATGGACGTTGAAGATGAAGTGGACCGCATGAAGTTCGTCATAAGGCCGGTAGACGGTGTCAGGGTCCGGGTGGCATATCCGAGTTTTCTGCTCACGGCTGACGCGGGCGTGTCTCCTGGGGCCGCGGCCCCGGTGTCGAAATCTGTGCTGAGGGTCGCCCCCAACCCGGTCAGGGCCGGCGAGCCCGCCGTAATATTCGGTTGCTGCTGCGCTACGGTGTACGACATTACGGGCCGGAAAGTGGGGGTCGTGCAGTGCCCCGTGAGTGGCCGGGAGGTATTGCTCCATACAGGCACCTTCGCCCCGGGCGTTTACATAGTGCATGACAGCAGCGGGGAGTACGCGCCGGCCAAGGTCGTGGTCAGCCGCTAGAACCGCCGATAAGGCCTGCAGACAAGGCCAACGCCAGAGCCGTTGGCGGGCCGCATGGGGTGAGAGGTCGGCTCCTGCCGGCGCACTGTCTACCGAGAACGCCTCGCTCCCTTCCCGTGATCCCGCGCGGACACCTCAATGCGGATGTTGAAAACCCGGCCGGGTGTGGGTAGACTATTGGCGCGCGCGGGGAGGGGAAAGGACTGCCCAGTGAATCTCAAGATAGAAGCACCGAATGAGGCCCGGCGCCTCGAGGCCATCAAGGTATTCCTGAAGTCATTCCGCCAGGAAAGCGAATCCTCGGAGACCTGGCTGGACCACTTCACCCGCATGCTCATCGACGCCAAGATCGCGCATATGCTGGTTGCGGTGGATGCCGCGCTGGGGAGCGGGGCATCGAAAGGCGGCGGAGGGAACGATGCTGGTGACGATGGCGCCGATGCCCGGGGCAGGGTCGTCGGCTGCGGCGCTCTCATCGGTTTCCAGGAGGTGGCGTGGATAGCTCTCATGGGCGTCGAACCAGGGCTTCAGAAGAAGGGCGTCGGCAACTCACTCATGTCGGCCTTTATGGAGCTCGCGGACGACCTCGGCTACAAGACGGTGAAGCTTGACGCCACCAACTTCGGAATGGGGCTTTACACGAAGCACGGGTTTGTACAGGAGTATCCCGCGCGGATGTATGAAATCCCGACATCCTGCGATCTCGGCGAGGAGGGCGGCCCGAGGGTCCGGCTCGACGAGGAGATGCCCGGGTGGTGCCGCGCGCTCGACCGGGAGGCCGTGGGCGATGACCGCGGGGCGCTCTTCGATGCGGTCCTTCGAGACGGGGGCAAGGTGATCATGGTCGAGGCCGAGGGCTTCGGCCTTATGCACGGCAGGAAGATAGGCCCCGTCGTCGCAAAAAGCGTCGATGTCGCCATAGCAATCGTGAGACGCGCCGACTCGTTCGGCGCAAACAGAATATACGTGCCGCATCACGGCGAGCTGCCCGAAGGGTTTCTCGTGGGCCTTAAAGAGATGCCGCCCAGGTGGGAGCTCAAGTGCTGCACGCGCATGATATGCGGTGAGCCGGTCAGGCAAAACCACGCCCTGGAGTATGCGGGCTACAGCGCCGCGACGGGTTAGGCGCGGCAGGAGGCGCCGCCGACCGGAAAGGGCCCACCCGGCGGCAGCGCCGGGCACGACGGCAGCGAGCATAGAATGAACCGCGAAAGGAACACGGAGGACAACGAATGAAGGGAAAGGTCTTCTACATCGTCGATGTCTTTGCCGAGGAGAAATATGCAGGTAACCAGCTCGCCGTCTTCAGGGACGCCGGCGGCCTGTCCAGCTGCGAGATGCAGGACCTGGCCAAGGAGATGAACTACTCCGAGACCACATTCATTCTCGCCGAGGAGCCGAAGGACGGCGGCTACGACGTCCGCATCTTCACCCCCGACGCCGAGATCCCTTTCGCGGGGCACCCGACGCTGGGTACAGCCTGCGTCATCCAGAGCCAGATCATCGGAAAACCCGCAGACCAGGTGCTTCTCAATCTCAAGGTGGGGCAGATCCCGGTGACGTTCTCCTATGGCGATGAGGGCGCGGCCGATATTCTGTGGATGAGGCAGAACCCGCCCATGGCGGGCAAGGTGGTCGACCGGGGCATAGTGGCGTCGGTCCTAAACCTCATCGACGATGATATAGACGACGTCTTTCCCATACAGGAGTTCTCGACGGGCCTTCCCTTCATCATCGTGCCGTTACGAAACCTCAAGGCCCTGAGGAAGGCCTACGTGGACCGGAACAGGCTGCTCGCCATGGTTGACGCGCTGGAGGCCAAGGCCATACTCTGTTTCTCGCCCGAGACCTACAAGGCCGACCACGACCTGGCCGTCAGGGTGTTCGCGGACTTCTACGGAGTCCCCGAAGACCCGGCAACCGGAAGCGCCAACGGCGACCTCGCGGGCTACCTGGTACACCACCGCTATCTGGGCGCCGACGAGATAGATATCAGGGTCGGCCAGGGTTACGAGGTCGGCCGCCCGTCGCTTCTCATGCTCAAGGCGCGGAGAACCGCCGACGCCATCGAGATCAATGTCGGAGGCGGCGTGGTGATGGTGGCGAAGGGCGAGCTGGTATAGAAGCCGGCTTCGCCGTGTACTCCAGGACACATAGATGAGCGGGAGGAGAGCCGCATAGACTCTGCCCCGGGATCATAATCGCGGAGACTCCTCCCCCTGCCCTTGAAGCACAACCATCTCACGGCAGCCGTGCCAGAATGAGGAACGCTGCACGACCGGCGCCCGGATACTTGAGTCAGCCAGAACGCCATCGATTCCGCCGCCGGCGAGATAATCGGCGAACCAGCGGTAGTGATTGCGCCCGCCCGACGCCTCCACGATGCGGAGAGCCATACCATGGAGGTTCCAGGGTAGGGGAACCTGCGAATCGACAACGACCACTTTCCGGGCTACCCGCAGCGCCGCATTGAGCGCTTCGACCTGTCTCTCCCGGGGCAATTCATGCAGCAGGAACATCAGAGTAGCGAAGTCGAAGGCGCCGAGCCCGAGACCCGCAAGGTCGGTCACGTCGCCCTGGACGAAGCGCACTGATTCGTATGGATTGCGCTTCCCGGCGAATTCGATCATGCGGGATGACAGGTCAACACCGACGACCCGGCACCTCCTGCGGGCCGCCAGCTCGAAGCAGAGTTCCCCCGTGCCGGAGGCTACATCGAGCACCGAGGCGCCCACGGGGACCATGTCGACCACGAGGCCGCGGGCCTCCGCCTGATGCCGGTCATAGAACGCGTGGTAGAACGCTCCATGCGTGAAGCGGCTCGCGTCATCGATGATGCCACGGCGCCCGGGTTCCATCATCAAGCACCCCGCCGATATGTATGTCCGGCTACCGCCGGACGGCTCTTCTTCATCTGCCCCGTGCACTTGAAACATCCGGCGCGACTTTGCTCTGTGTGCGAGGGCACAAGTATCACACCCGCCGGCGCCTGTCAATCGCTGGAGACTCCCGCGGCCTTCTGCGGTGCGCAGCCTCTTGTTGTCATAGCCGTACCGGGACAAGCTTGCCGGCAGGGGTGGGGGATCGGGCGGGGTGCACCTCCTGTCGCGGCGCTTGAGCAGAATGTGCCCAATCTCAATCCGAAAGAACCCGCAAACCCGCATATACATTGAAATCATGCCGCTTGTGTGGTATGCTCTTCGGGCACTTACCAAACACGACTGGGGCAAACCATGTCGAGCTGCAGCCCGGGAGGGACTACCATGCGCAGGTTAACTGTCTGTTTCATCTGTCTGCTGCCTCTGGCTTTTCTCATGAGCGCCCGAGCGGCGGCTTCCGAGCCGACCACGCTCTGGGAGAAGGAATATGGCGGCCCGTACAATGACGCCGCAAACTGGGTCGAGAACGCCTCCAGCGGCGGGTTCATCCTCGTCGGCACGACGTCGACCACCGACACTACATGGGGAGACGTCTCCATGATCAGGGTCAATGCCTGGGGGGACACGCTCTGGACGAAACAGTACGGCGGCATCGAGGGCGAGTCGGCGGAAGGCGTCTGCGAGACCCCCGACGGTGGGTTCATTGTCGTGGGCCTGACCAATTCCTACGGGGCCGGCTCGGCTGATCTCTACGCCCTCAGGACCGACTCCAACGGCGACACGCTGTGGACGCGGACTTACGGAGGGACGGGCTACGATGCCGCCTACGGCGTCGACCTCGCCCACGGCAGCGGCTACGTCATCACGGGCTACAAGGACACGGGCGGCGGCTCGGGCGACGCCTACCTCGTCAGAATCGACGATAACGGCGACACGCTCTGGACGAATACCTACGGAGGCACCGAGGTCGACTGGGCGATGCGCGTCAGGCGGACCTCCGACGGCGGCTACATCATGGCCGGGGAGACACGTTCCTTCGGTTACGGCCTGGGCGATGCCTATCTCGTGAAGGTGGACTCGCTTGGAGTGATGGAGTGGCATGACTGGTACGGCGGGACAAACGTGGACGTGGCCTACGACGTCCAGGAGACCTGGAGCGGCGGTTACATAGCCGTCGGGT
>CAZSBE010000093.1:0-11172 GCA_964604955.1 uncultured bacterium | reverse complement strand
TACGCCCATTGGGGAATCCACGACCTGAGTGACGAGGGCCTGGACCGCGCCCGCTACGCTTCATGCTTACAGCGGAACGCCCGAAACCTACAACGGCTACGACGCCTATCCGGATGTGGAATACGGGTCGAGGGTCGTCTACGTGGGGTTCGACGACTATGCCGCCGGCACCACGGTAAGGGACGTATATATCATCTCGAGCGCGGACTACGGCGGCACCTGGAGCGCGCCGACCGCCATCGCCACGACTGCATACGACGAGTTCGCCCCGGTACTCGCCGCAGTCAAGAGCAACCTCGACGCCCGGACCGTGGTTGCCGGTTACACCAAGTACTACGGCGGCTTGGACTGGGACATATGGTATGCGTACACCCAGGATGGGGGCGGCACATGGTACACGAACTACTGCCTGGCCTGCTATTCAGGTAGAATCGAGGCTTTCTGCGATCTCGCCACGAGTGAAAGCCAGGGCCTGATTCATATTGCTTTCTTCGACCATGCAACCACCAGGTACACCAGCGCTCCCTATGACAATCCAGCCACCTGGGCTCCGCTGCAGGACGCGAGCGACCCCGGCGTTGCAAGCGTGGCCTGGGCGATGCCCGGGGTGACTGTCGACCCGACACAGCCGCTCCAGACCGAGGCGGGCATAGCCTGGACGGACGAAAGGACCGTTGACCGCGAGATCTACTTCGACGGCCCCATCACGCCCGCTGCGGGAGTCGACGGCGCGGAGCAGCCCCTTGAGGACCTGGTGATCACCTGCCTCCCGAACCCGTTCACGGCGTCGACCACTGTTTCATTCAGCCTGATGAGGCGCGGGCCGGTGAAGGCCGGCATATATGATGTCTCGGGACGGTTGGTGAGGTCCCTGGTCGACGGGGCCTCTATGAAGCCCGGTGAGAACCGCATCACCTGGGACGGGCTGGACGGCTCGGGGCGGTGCGCGGGACCTGGAGTCTATTACGTGAGAGTGTCGACGCCCGACGGAGCGCGGGCGAGCAAGGTCGTCGTAATGCAATAGAGATTGATCTCGAGAGGCGGCGCCCTATCCGCGCCGGCATCAGCTTCGGTCGCCTCCGCCGCCCCAGCGGGACGGCGCGCCGGGTGCCCCGCTGAGTGCTACGGGTGGGCTGAGATTCGCTTGAATCCGTACCTGCGCTTTCAGTCTACTCCCCTTCGCGGTAAGAACAGATCACGGACTCCCAATCCACCCCGCACGGCGAGAAGCACATACAAGATAGTGAAAACGCCGTCAATGATGCCTGTAGGCCAGAATGTCCCGGGAAAACCCCTCGAAAAGATCATATACGCATATAGTTGTATGACATAGAACACCCGACCAATGATCAAACATCCAACAACGAACGCATAGCGTTTTATGTTCATGGAAGACATGAACTGCAGGTATGCAAAGCAAAGCAAAAAGGACCCTATGAAGACAGCATAGAAAGGATCTGTGGCAGGACTATCGATATTGCGGCCCGACCCGATGAGAAAGAAATACAATATCGCTCCGATGGTGTCCCAAGCGCCGCTCACTGCGAATACTACAGCTAGCGGAGTCAGAGATTTTTTGTCCATGATTTGCTCCTACACGAATCTACAGCCCTATGGTGCGGCCCACAGTGTCCGTGCCATCTACTGCCTGTACTGATCCTGTTAATCACCCATTATACAGCAGCTGCCTCAATATGACACGCAGCGCTCTGCGGTTACCATGTACCATACGACTGCGCGCTTGTCAACCTGATAGCTTTCACGAGCCGGCCCGTGGCTCTTAAGGCGGGATATTACTTTGAATTGCGCACCCCCTTGTGGTATAATGTGCGGGTTAAGAGCGTGTGAGTTCGCCAATTAGCAAGGAGAGCAGAGCCATGGGAAGAGCCCTTTTCATGTTGACGGCTTTCGCGCTTGCGATCGCCCCGGTTTCGTTCGCTGGTTCCCCGGTTACCGGCAAGACCGAGAATCATGAGGTAGTCATAAGCGGTGAGAGTGCCGCAGTCGAGCGCGACCCGCACCCCAATGTCAGGATAGCCTACTGGGGCGACCTCCCCCCCGGTGACAGGCCCGAACCGGGGCCGCTCTGGGCCGATGGCGATATCCTTGTTTACGGCAGCGGGTTTTTCGACGTAACTCCGGCGATGGCCGGTGACAGCCAGGGCGACCTGTTCTGCGCCTTCGAGAAGCAGGACCCCGCCGGAACCCGAATCAGGACACAATGGTCCCATGACGGCGGGCAGACATGGATGGACTTCAGTGAGGTATGGTCGCCCTCAGGGTATGACCTCCTCAGCCCATCTCTTGCCGTCGGCGAGGGCGGGGACCATGACTGGGTGATCTGCACATTCATCGATACCCAACTCAGTGAACTCTATGTTTTCATGGTTAACCTTGACACCCACGCCACCGAAGTCGTGAAAGTCGACTCCAATGCCGTCGGGATCTGCAACCCTCAGATCGTCACTGACGCCGCCGAATATTCGAATTGGTATCCTTATGTCGTTTACAACTCCAAAGGGCCGGACTCCTGGCTGCTCAGGTTCAGCCGGTCTACGGATTACGGCGCCACCTGGGACGCGCCCACGACGCTCCACGCATACAGCGGCGCTCCAGATCCTTACTACAACGCCGAAGACGCCTACCCCGACGTCGAATTCGGCTCCGGCTACCTCTATGCCGCCTTCGATGACTACCCGTCCGGCGGCGACGGCAGCACGCGCGACGTGTATGTCATGCAGAGCGCTGACTTTGGCGGTTCCTGGAGTGCGGCCGCGCCCATAGCCATCACCTCCCTTGATGAGTTCGCCCCGCGGCTTGGGGCCGTCAAGAGCTATCCTGCCGCCAGAACTGTGGTGGCGGGCTACACCAAGTTCTACGGCGGGCTCGACTGGGACGTCTGGTACTCATACACGGTGGACGGCGGCGCCACCTGGAACCTCGACCATTGCCTCGCATGCGACCCGGACAGACTCGCTGCCGTCTGCGACCTCGCGACCAGCTACATCCGGGGACGAATACACGCGGCGTACTATGATAACGGCACCGTGGTATACACCTACGCTCCCTATGGCGACCCCACGGCATGGGCGCCGCTTGTGGATGCGAGCGATCCCGGCGTGGTAAGTCTTTCCCACCCCAGGCCGGCGGTCGGCATCGTCCGCGACAGACCGATTGATGAGGAGGCGGGCGTGGCCTGGACGGACGAGAGGGCGTACGACCTCGAGATATACTTCGACGGCCCGGGGGTCCTGGACGCCGGAGTCGATGTCGGGGGGCGCGATTCAGAGGATGCGCAGGCTGCCGGCTGTAACCCCAATCCCTTCACGGCCTCCACCACCGTGTCCTTCACCCTCACGCGGCCCGTGCCGGTGAAGGCCGGGATATATGACGTTTCGGGGCGCCTGGTGAGGCTCCTCGTGGATTCGGCCCGCATCGAGCCCGGCGAGCAGCAGCTGAAGTGGGACGGATGCGACGACGCAGGACAGCCCGTAGGTCCCGGAGTTTATTTCCTGAAGATCGCCACGCCAGAGGGACACAGGCAGAGCAAGGTGATTGTCCTGAAGTAGAGCGGCTACTCGCTGGGCTCATCGGGGATCCGTCCGTGTTGACAACCATGTAATTCCGGAGTATTTGTGAGTCGTAGAGTGATGGGTGTTACACGCAAGCGGCACGTCACAGCTTGGGCAACCACCGCCCTACGGCCTTGCAGTAGGCAGTATATTCGCGATCGAACTCGCGCCTTAACCGGGGCTCCTCGTAGAATACCACAAACAGGTGCGACGCGAGAAAGAACAGACCGGTATACGCGAGAAGTTGAAATGACCCGTAGAACAGCGCCGCTCCAGCAAGACCAAATCCGGCACCTACGTACATAGGGTTCCGAACGAAGCGGTAGGGTCCCAGAATAACCAATCGGCGTGGCGGGTCGAATGGCGCAGGAGTGCCCTTGCCCTCCACGACGAAAGCGATTAGGCACCACAATGCCAGCACCGCACCGACCGCACTGACCACCATTCCGCCCACCTGTGGTACGCCTATGGTCTTGGGCTGAGCGATGCCCGACCAGGACAACAGACGCGCCGGCACGAACACCAGAACAAGGCCGATGAAGAGTGCTGCATAGGTAATTGCGCGCGCGAGAATGGCCATATCTACCTCCAACATCGCGCTATCGACAACCGGCCGCCTGACCACCGCTTATACCGATCCTGTCAATTGCCCATTGAACAGCAGGCGCTTCAGTATAACAAGCACCTCTTTAGAGCCCACATGCCTGATCAGGCGGGATTCTGTGTTGACAAGCGCATAATTCTCAGGTACTGAGGAGTTGCAGAAGGGCAAGTGTTGGACGGAAGATGCATCTGCTCAATAGTCGCCTAGCAGGATACGTATAAGCAGTAGTCGGGCCCGACGCTGTACTTGCAATTTCACCAAAAGGGGGTGCCGCAACTTGAACGGTCAAACTTCTAAAGCGCTCAGGATAACCATCCTGGTCTACGCCATCTCTTCGGTGCTTTCTGGTCTGGTCCATATGGTTCGCCCCCAGACAGTGGTTGCACAGGACCAGGCCATCGAGCGAGTACTTGGAGGAGCGATGCTAGCCTTTGCGCTCGGTGCCGGGTTAGCGTACCTGGAAAGAGCCTGGGATAGAGTCAAGATCGCAGTGCTTATGCTGGTTGCCTGGATGATCCTATACACAATCACCTTGGCTTGGGGCATCCTGACTGGAGGGCTGCTGGCTGACGCCTGGCCCTCCACAATTATCGGGGCTGTTTTCGCCATCTTGTTAACATCCCTCTACATTCGTGAAGAGAGGCTCAAGAGATAGGAACCGCGCTGGAGATGAATAATCAGAGCGTGGAGACTGTAAGATACTGCACCATGAATTGACGGAGTGCGAAAGCGGACGGTCCTGCGCGTCCCGCGCCTTATGGAGGCAATGGGCGCGCCGCTTGGCCCGCCGCTGATCGCGACGTTATGTCGATAGTGACAGGAGGCTCGAATGGAAATGACGACTCTCAAACAGCATCGGATCAGGTGGCGCTGGCTCAGGTTCATGTACGTGTACACGGTCGTGATAGCAGGTGGATTCGGTCTGGCGCAGATTCTTGCCCCGAGTCGCGTGCAGTCGATGCTTGGAATGCCTGCGCAGGATCCGGTTGTTTTTGGTCTTGGTGCGAGTGTCTTTCTGGCTCTGGGGCTGATTTCAATTCTGGGAATACGTGCCCCCTTGAAGTACTGCCCTATTCTCCTGGTCGAGCTGGCGTACAAGCTGATATGGCTTTTAGGTGTTGTCGTGCCGCTTGCACTGCGGGGCGAGTTCCCGACTGCAGCGATTCTGCAGGTGGTGATCTTCGCGACATTCATTATAGGCGATTCGATAGCAATTCCTTTCCGATATGTGTTTGATCATGAAGTCGGGCCCGCTGCAATCCGCGGAGAGTAAGCGAGCGAGTTCCAGAGACGAGGCGCCGGCTGACCAGGTGATGTTCACGTTTCGCCTGAACGCCCCGGGATCCAGCTGACAAGAGGCCCCATCCAGGCAGATGCACCGGCTACTCGCTGAAGCGCTTGTCCGAGCGCAGCCTGCCCATGCGGTCGACCTTGCCTTCGAGCCAGCCCACCCTGACCTCATCGGGCGACGGGTAGAGATGCGGTACGCAGGGCTTGATGTCGAGAAGCGGCGTCCCGTCCACCATGTCGACGCCCCGTATGTGGAGATTGGCGCCCTCGATGCGTTCGAGCTTCACCACCGAAACGCCTATGGCATTCGGGCGCCTGGGTGCGCGCGTAGCGAAGAGGCCGCGCTCGACCGTGTCGGCGAAGGGGATGACCTTGAGCTTGTAGCCCTCCGAGAGATGAAAGTAGTAGACGAGCAGCAGATGCGAAAACCCGTCGACGTCGGCGAGGCCCTCTGCGTACTCGGGATATACCTCCACGACCGCCTCAACGTCCTGGCCGCCTGTTGACTGAATAGGAACGTCGTCACGTACCTTAAAGGGCGTATGTATTACGCCTATGGGCCTAAGTTCGATCTTCTTGTCCTTGCCTGCCGTGGCTTACCTCCTGTCTATTATGAGCTTGCCGCCCACGCCCACGTTCTCCGGAGGATTCTCTTTGATGAGAACGACTATCGCCTCTTTCGGCAAGCCATAGGCCTTGGTGGCGGCATCCGTCATCTCCCGGACAAGAGTCCTCTTAATGTCAAGATCCTTGATGATGGGCCCTTCGATGATAATGTCGGGCATGCATCCTCCCTTCTGCCAGGCCCTCAACGGACCGCGTATAAGCCGCGAGCGCCCGGGCCGCGCCGGGCGTGCCGGCCGACAAGACGCGGCCGTCCCCGCACATCCCGTGCCACCCGATCCCGCTTGCTGTATACGTCAGTTAGGCTCCACCACTTCTGCGAACCCCGATCAGCACGATCCGAGGTGAGGCTTCCCGGTCATACGGGGACTCTGAGAAGTCCCCGAAGATGGCGCTGACCCTGAAGCCGGCGCGGAGCACCATGGCGGACACCTGCTCCCCGGAGTACAGTCTCTGCCGGCGCTCCCCCTCGCTCCGGCCACCCGCCCAGTTCACCGTCACCAGCTCCTTAAGAATCCTTGACTCCCGATCTAACTCGCGCTGGATAGTGACCGTGGTCCCACCCGCGCGCTCTTCCGCCCGGGGCTCGAATCCCGCAAGAATTCGCTCCCCGTTGACAACCGCGATAGCAGCCTGACCTCCAGGGCGAAGAACCTTGCCCAGTTGCCCGAGAACAGCCGCATCGTCGGACTCCAGCGCGAAGAACCCGAATGAGTCCAGCAGCAGCGCGTGGTCGAACTCCGAGTCATAGGGCAGATCCCGCATGTCCCCCTGCACCCAATCCACATCGAGCCCGGAAGCCTGCCCGAGGCGGCGCGCCTCAGCAAGAAGAGCTCCGGATGCATCCAATCCGACTACATCCAGTCCCCGCTCGGCGAAGGCCAGACTGTACCTGCCTTGCCCGCAACCCACGTCGATCAGAGAATAGCCGGCCTCAGCCTCGAGCTGCCGGGCGAGAAACTGAACCTTATCACGAAGCGCGTCGTCCGGCGGACCGAGGCCCCACCGACGCATATATACCGTGTCGAAGTACTGCCGCGTCCAGTCTTTCACATCGTCCCTTTGCTTGCCTGCAGTCGTGCCCAACGGCGGCCAACACCTTGCCAGATGGACCTGCCGGCCGGGCAGCGGGGCCAGGCTGCGCCGCTCTCCGGCAACGTTGGGCCCCGTGGCGGCCTACCCCTTAGAGCCGCGCCAGAGCGCGCTCGGCCACTGCGCGGCGTCTTGTCTCGTACTTCCCGCCCCGGCTCCGCCTCTTTAGCATACGCTCGAGTACCGGAGCTGCATACTCGATCTCTCCAGTCACACCCTTCCCGCCCATCTCGCTGAGGGCCAGCATCGTATAATGGAACGGGAAGCGACGCCAGCCGCCTTTTCCGTCCCGGTATTCCTTCAGAAACTTGAGTCCGCCGGCGAGGCGCTCCCTCCTCCTGGATAGGCCACCCGCGGCCAGATGGCGCCAGACCGACGCCGTGCAGGCGCCGCATCAGAAGAAGCCACGCCGGCCCCGGCCCGACTCTGACTGTCCCAGACGCTTATCCATCGAACGAGTCGCCCGGGCCAGCGCTTCCCTCGCCGCCGGGACATCAGCGTCTATGAGAAGGAGCGCCCGGCAGGCTTCCTCCCCGAGTATATGGCCTGTCGCTGCGCCTGATGAGATACGTTCACCTGTGAACAGCCTGATACCGTGCGCGAAGTCCCTGGGCGTAGGGGCGAACATCCCCGCGTAGGACCCCGGGAGCCCCCGCCTGCCGGCCAGCCACTCGGCCACCTTGCGAACGTCGCCCCTGGGAATGCGCCTTTCAAAAAAGAGCGCATCGTTGACCGCATCAATCGTGCCGGCAAGGCTCCGTGAATTGAGTACCTTCATACTGCTCTTTCCCTTCTGCAGCGAGGTCTGACGTCCGGCAGCGCCGCGGGAGCACTTCCGATCAGCTCAAGCCGGAGCTGGGCGACTCCCGGCAGAGCCTATTGCCTCGCTCGCCGCAGGCCGCTCATTACCGGACCCGGATACGCCAAATGTAAGCCCGTCCCGACCCGGGTTCACGCGTCAGCCCATTCTCCTTCTCCATCCGCTTGACCCACTCCGAGCACGGACTCTGATATGGCAGACGCAGCCGGCGCTTGAGTTCGGGCCATGTCAGCCCCTTGGGATTGAGACGAAGCTCTTGGCAAATCGAATCCCTCAAGTCAACGTATCTCATCGTGCCTTTCGCCGTATGCGTGAACCGATCAGCAGCGCGGCCCCCACGACCAGCAGAGGCGTTGACCGACCAGTCATCCCCTTCGCCGCCAGGAACACAGCGACGACAAGCACAGCCATGGCGGCCCATGTCATCAGGGTCTGCCGCGACATCGTGCCCTCCTGCCTGACGGCCGGGTTCAGCCGCGTCAAGGAGCGAGGCGGAGCAAGGTCGGCTGCCACCCGCTGTTAGCCGTTCTTCACTGCTCTAGCTACTACAAATGCACCTTTACCAAAGCCATCCTGAATCAACTCCTGTGTCTCTCCAGGGATCAGCGTCTGCTTAAAAGTCAAGTCTCCGAAACCGGCATCCGCGAGATAGTCGCACACTTGCTGTGTGGAAAAGAAGGTAGCCTCTTTGTAAAAGACGCTTGTATTCCGCTTCTCCATGTACTGCTTCCCCAGTTCACTTTCTTTATCCACAAATCCCACAATGATACATCCGCGGGGCTTCAACACGCGGAACGCTTCCCTGAAGGACTCGAGAATATCGTCAACAAAACATATAGTCGTGACCATCAGCACGAAGTCAAACTCGGAATCGGAGAACGGCAGGTCCTCCGCTACATCGCGGAAGACTCGGATTCCCCGTCTTTCGGCTTTGATTGCCATTTTCTCCGATGGCTCCACGCCGGTCTTTATCCTCAGAGGCACAGCGAACTTGCCTGAACCAACGCCAACCTCCAGACCTTTGGCTTCACCGGAGGGGATCAGTTGGAGGATCGCCTCCAATTCGGCATGATAAACATCGCGGTTCTTTTCGAACCACTCATCATATCTATCGCTGTATTTTTCAAACGGTTCTATTCTAGGCATATTGAACTCACATGCTTCAGAAGAAATCAAAACCGAAGTGTTAGACGTTCTGGGTGCTGTTTCAAATGATAGTATACTATCAGATCCCTAGCTGTCACACAGTTACTCCTTATGGAACTGGAGTATCAGGCGGCTCGGATATGCACCCTCGTCGGTGCAGTAGAATCCAGTCAACGTTCTGGTTTCGTCGGACGACGGATTGGCATACATGTACTGGACATCATCAATAACACTGCACGCCGCGGCTCCATCGACCCGAAACCAGGCCCAGCCTGTAAGATCCTCTGATATCGGAACATCTCTGGCTACGAAGCTGTGAGACCACAGCCTCCCGTCCTGTGGATCCCACGTCATTTCCAGACTGATCGTGAGTACGCTATCCATTTCAGGGTTAAACGTCGCTATCACCTCTCCTGTGGCTCCTTCTGATTCGAAGCTCCCTTCGAAGGTGTACTCGTCTGTCATTTTCCCGGGAATGACATCAACCAGCCCCCACGGCTCCTCCTCGAGATCATCTTCGTATTGAGAAGTGTTATCCCCAATAACATGTCTCCATTGACCTACAACCCTGATCAGGAAGTCGAAACTGTTGAACTCGGGACCAACCGGTTTCGTTAATATCTTCATCTCGAGATCGAGGTTGCTCTGCTCGAGATACGTGTCAGAGACATTGCAGTTCACAGCGACGACAAGGAGCTTGCGCAACCCGCCCGCAATGAGATCCTTAAGATCCCGGACTTCCAGCGTCGCGGAACCCTGAGAGGTTGAACGGCCCAGGTAGCTGGCAGAAGTGCCGTCGACGCGGAACACCATGACAGACACGGGGGTCGTCAGTTCTCCGGTGAGTGTCAGCACCAGACGTGCCGACTCATCCAATGAGCCATAGCTGAGATTGATCAGATAGAGATCGGCAGAGAGATCCGGGACGTCGTGTGTGAACGAAGTCAGGGTGTCGTTTTCGCTGTCAACGGTCCAACTCCCGGAGAGGTTCTGGCTGTTCGTGAAAACGTCACCGCCGAGGCCGTAAACCCCGCCTCCCACGTAATTTGTGAAGAACTCCGGCCACCAATCTGCGACGGTCGCATCCATGTTATTGAGCAGTGCCGCCGTGGCGTTGGAACCGCTCTGGATAGTCTCGTAGGTACCCTTGATCCCCCCCATGCCGAAACGGGCATCATCCACCAGATATTTGATGACGGCGGACATGCCATGCCCGTGTCCAATTTCGCGATCGATGTCGGAGCCATCTCCGGCTCCGGCTCTCATGCCGTTGAACGGAGCCATCTTGTTGCTGGCGAAGGCTGCTGGATACCGATACTCAGCATCATCTGTGAAGACCTCTTCTGACCAGGCGACCACGGCATTCCAAAGCCAGAACTGCCCCGGCTCCACTGCCGACTCGTCGAAGGTAAGGAGAATCCAGGAAAGAAGCTCCTTGCCGACCTCCACGCGCACCTTGGTGAAATCTCCCTGACTCAGATGCCGCTGGCTTATGGACAGCATGAGAATCTCGGATCCGATAGGGGAGCTGTACGCACCCACCGAAGGACCGAGATCTTTGATCACGACATTGAGTCGCATCCACCAGGGCCAGGAGAGCTGAAGGTCCGTGGCAATCTTCGCATAAACTTCTTCAAGCATCGTTCCGACTGCAGGCGCGCTGACTTCGACGAGGTCCACAGGAAACCCGATCCAGAAATGTTCCGTGTATAGGCCTTCATACCCGCTCACACCGAGCAACCCGAGCGCCCCAGGCAAGTCGGCAGGGTTCGCGGTCGCACTGAAGCCACCCTGTCGCGGCTGCATAGCTCCGCTGCCGACGGGCGGTATTTCACCCACCAGGTAGCCCGATGAATCGGACGCAGGATGAAGGCTATAAGCGGTCGCCGAATCGCCCTGAACATAGTCGAAAAAGCGTTCTCCCCGAGCGAAAAAACTCTCTGCGGAGAGCGTACCTTCGTACTTGATCCTCAGCTGCAGAGGCAGGGAAAACTCATCCGGCAGGCCCTCGAGACGGAAGGCCC
>CAZSBE010000092.1:0-11643 GCA_964604955.1 uncultured bacterium | reverse complement strand
GCTGGTTGGCTTTGTTCCGGGGCTCCCCAGAGGGGGCCCCGGTTCTCTTTCGCGCTCCGCAGCCCTGAGGGTGCGGCTCCAGATTTGCACCTCACCCTTCTCCTGATTTAATAGTATAGTAAGGAAGAGACATGGATGGGAACACGGACAAGTGCGGAGAGGAGGACCGGGGATGGGACGAACCAGATGCGGCCGGCCGGTTTTCATAGGCCTGCTTGCCGTCCTGATCGTGATCATCGGGGCCCAGGGGTGCAGCGAGAAGGCCGGTGGCACGAGGTATCCCAACGCGCCGCCGGATACCCACATAAGCAAGGGCCCGTCGGAGTCGGCCCCGAATTACTACCTCGTGGACGTGTTCTGGTACGGCACGGACTCGGACGGGGATGTCCATCACTACGACGTCGCCGTTGTGAGGGGAGTCAGGCGGGGCGAGCCGGTCGCGCTCGACACGCTCACATGGAGTTCGACCCGGACCAATGACAGCACCTTCCTGGTCCCGGCCGACTCCTGCTGTTACGGAGAGCCCGGGGACGGCGACCCGTACTATGCCGTCTCCTACTGGGGCGTTTTTGTGAGGGCCGTGGACAATGACGGCGACTTCGACGAGACCCCCGCCAGCGTTTTCTTCCTATCGTCGAACGAGATCCCGCGCGTCAGCATTACAGCTCCCCGCGACATCCTCGATCATCACGGCATGTGTTCGCATCCCTACCTGGAGTGGGAGGGGACCGACCCCGACGGCGATGGGGCCCGGCTCGAGTACAAGTATCTCGCGCTGCCGCAGTCCATGAGCTACGAGCTGTGGGGCGGCGGGCTGCCCCCTTATGAATACGAGGGCGCCGGCGAGGGGAGCTCGGCCCCGGATATCGGGACGTGGAGCGAATGGGTGCCGGCCGACTGCACATACGTGAACGACATCGACCTCAGCGATTACGCGGACGGGTCTCCCGGCCACGAGTACGTGACCCTGGCGGTAACCGTCAGGGACGAGGGCGGGGCCGCGCTCCCGGTCGAGATCTTCGATACCTATAATGGCGGCGAAAACTGGCTGTCTTTCCTCCTGGATACTTACGAGTGTGCCGTCCCGGTGAGGATAGGGAGCGACATGCTCGGGTCGGTCTCGGCTTACACTTGCGCCGGCAGCCCCGGTTCGCCCCCGGTGATCTTCTCTGGAGCCGGGATATACATGCGTTTCTATGCAGGCGAGTCACGCGAGTTCAGCCGGCTGGCCACGGCCTACAGGTATTACTTCGACGGACCGGACAACCCGATGTCGAACTGGAGCCAGTGGACGGGCGTGGAGCCCCTGAGGGACGCCGGCGCCGAACCCGAATGGCAGGCCATATGGCCCGCGGCGGGACCGCGATTCGTGCCCGAAGCCGGCCGGCACGTCTTCAGGGTGGAGGTGAGGGACCGGGCCCAGGATACGACCTGCGCCGAGTTCCATTTCGACGTGCTCGAGGGGCCCGCGGGTCAGGCCCACAACGTCCTCCTCGTCGATGACGACCGGAGCAGATGGTATACGGGCGGTTCCATTCCCGACTACGAGGCCCGGGAGCTCCAGATGTGGTCGGAAATACTGGACGGCTACGACTGGCAGGAGTGGGATACGGGATACGATTTCGACCAGCCCGTGCCGGCCTCGCTGGTGGGGGCTGCGACTACGGTCATATGGAGCGTTGACGAAGGCTCGGAGCTCACCCCAGACCTCTTCGACCTCTGCGCAAACAGGGGGAACCACCTGTACTCCTACGTGAAGGCAGGGGGGAACCTGATCGTGATAGGCAGGTCTCCGGCGTACTGCACCATGTACAGGTACGACCGGACCCCCGACCCCGCCGCTCGCGCCGGCGTCACCCAACTGGAGTTCGGGCCGCTCGATCTGGACGGCACGCGCAGTTTCGGGCATTTCATGTATGACGTCTTCGGCATCAGGTGGATGCGGCTGGACAGCGATGCGGGCCCCGACCACGTGACCGCCATGGAGCCCTGCGAGGGCTATGAAGAGTGGAATGTGGTGCCAGCCAGGCCGGAGGGCGACGTCGAGGGCTGGCCCGGGTACTTCACCGGCGCCTTCGTCGCCACGTCCTTCAGGCCCGGTGACGACGTGCACCCGTTCTACGCCATCCGGGTCGTGGAGAACCCGGCCGACCCGGACTCGGCCTGGGTGGAGCAGGTCGACTGCTATAAGATCGCAGCCGTCTATGTCGAGGGAAGCAACGGGGGGGGCTGGGCGGCCTATATCAACCTGCCGGCCTGGTGGTTCGATCATTACCAGATAAAAGCCATGATAAGGGGGCTTCTCGAGATCTTCGGGGAGTAGACCGGAAGCCTAAGTGACGTCGTGTCCACAGGTTCGCCGCCAGGGGATTTTAGGTTGACAAATTTGGAAGCGTTTGGTTATAGTTTCGTGGATTAACGGCTAATTACGCGCCTTAACACTGCCTTTGTATGGCTTTCGTTCAGGGGGACTAGTGCTCATGGGGAAGTCTATCGCTAGAAGAAGGTGGAAGTTCATTGGGGGGTTGGTCCTGGTGGGTTTCCTCATCCTTGCCGGATGTGAAGACGACGAGGGAGTCAGGCCGGATATCAACCGTCCGCCTGAGACGACGCTGGCAGTCGCGCCCGCCCCGGGCAGCGAAGTGTTTCACAAGTACCGCGTTAACTGGGTCGGTACCGACCGTGACGGCGTGGTCGAGCGCTACCGCATAGCCACCATGCCCGAGGAAGCGCTGTACGGAGGTCTGACGGACCCTGAAGACATAGAGGCATTCCTCTTCGATATACTCTTCGACGAGGATAACCCGGGGGGCACCTGGTTCGAAACCGACACCACCGAGAGCCTCTTCGTGTTCGCCGCGGACAGCCCCAACTCGAAAAAGCACAGCCTTTATATTTCGGCGATCGACAATGAAGGCAAACTCGATTTGTCGCCCGCAGCTACGAATTTCATGGCCATAGATTACGGCCTGCCGCAGGTACAGATCTACATATCGAGCAATGTCGACCCTGTCTGGAAGCCCGCGACCACAAGTGCTTACACCCTCCCGGCCTGGAATGATGGAGAGAACGTTGAAGTCCGCATCAAGTGGGAAGGCTCCGATCCGGACGGGACCATCGAGCAGTGGCTTTACAGGCTCGATTCGAGCGCGGAGAGGAGCCTGCCGGCGACACAGGACAGTCTCGCGTTCCTCTACGTTCCCGGCTTCCCCCTGCAAAGTGACATATGGATAGGCTTCCACGAGTTCAAGCTCGTTGGGATAGACGACGCCAACGCCCGCAGTGACGACTTTCTCGCGCGCTTCACCATCAATTATGATCCGGATACTTACATAGACAGCATCTGGGCCTTCCGCGTTTCGAAACAGGATGTGGTCCCGGAGGTGCTCATCTACCCGTCGGACGGCCCCATAGACCCGATATGGCACTTCGGCCGGATAAGGTTCAAGTTCCACGGTTACGACCGGGACGATAGGCCCGATACCACGATATCGCCCAAGTTCTTCACCTGGAGAGTCAAGGGGACCCTGATCGCCTCGAGTCCCACGTGGGTGTCCAGGCCAACGGGCGAGTATATCGACGGCCAGCCGGTGTATGCGGATACGGTCAAAGCGGGATATGAGCTCGACACCGACTCTCCCCTGCAGCTGCTCATACGTTCGCGGGACGAGCTTGGCACCATCGACGGGACTCCGGCCTCGGTCTCGCTCACGGTGAACTACTCTCCGGAGATCCACAGCATTACGTACGAGCAGACGGGGCCCGGCAGGGTCCGCTTCGACTGGGATTCGACCGATCCCGACCAGGATTACAAGTGGCCGCCGGCGGACCGCGGCGCCCTCATGCGCTACAGGTACCGTATCGACAAGGGCCCGTGGTACCTTTTCGGTACCGCGGAGCTCAATACCGCGACCCACCACTACAACCAGTACGCCGTGGTTCAGAACCTGACGGTCGGGACGCACCTTTTTACGTTGCAGGCCTTTAACCAGGAATACTTCACCAGCAGATCCGACGAGATGATCATAGTTTTCACTGTTGAATAACAAGCATAGGGAGGTTATCGCGATGGGGACGAAGATGGGGAAGAGGCTTATTCTCACCGGAATACTGACGGCCTGTTGCGCCGCCTTCCTCATTTACGGGTGCAGCGAGGGGCCGGGCGGCGACAGGGTCCCGAACATACCCCCCGATACCCATATCTCGTTCGGGCCGGCGGAGGATTCGCTGACATTCTACAGGATCCAGGCCTTCTGGTACGGTTCGGATGATGACGGCGACGTCGACTATTTCGAGGTGGCGACCGTCAAGCACATACAGAGGGGCGACAGCATCGACTACGATGCGCTCGACTGGGGGAACACAACTTCCAAGGAAAGCACGTTCGTAGTAGAGGCGGACTCGTGCTGTTACGGCCAGCCCGGTGACAACGACCCCCATTACGCGACGGCCTTCTGGGGCATACTCATAAGGTCGGTCGATAACACCGGCGCGCCGGACGAGACCCCTGCGGGGCTCTTCTTCCAGGCCTCAAACCTCATACCCCGGGCCGACATCCGCGTCCCACAGTACAGCCCGAGTTATCAGAGCGTCCCTCCGCGCCCCTACGTGCAGTGGGATGGGTCGGATCTCGATGGTGACGAGACAATGCTGCGCTATAAGTACCTGCTCCTGCCTGAGAAGCAAAAGAACAGCATGTGGGGTGGCGGCGTGCCGCCGCTTGACTACGAGGGAAGCGGAGGGCCCCATCAGTCTCCCGACCCCGGCACGTGGAGCGAGTGGGTGCCTTCGGACTGCACTTATGTAAAGGACATAGACCTTTCGAAATACAGGATCGGAAGCCCGGGGTTTGACCGCGTGTGGTTCTATGTGACGTCCAAGGACGAAGGCGGGGCCTTCCTGCCGCCCGAGCTTTTCATGACATACAATGAGGGCAACAATGTTCAGGGCATGATCGTTCTGAGGACGGGCGCGGGCGTCCAGGTCGTCATTGAGGGCGAGGCCATGGGCGTCGTACAATTCTTCGCGTGCCAGGGCAGGCCCGAGGTTCCGCCGGCCATATTCGCCGGGACTCCGATTTCGCTCAGGTTCTGGGGCCTGGAGAACGTCGACCAGGGCAAGATCACGGAAGCCTACAGGTACTACCTCGACGAGTTCAATGACCCCTCGTCACGATGGAACTTCTGGACGAGCGTGGAGCCAATCAGGGATCGTGCGAACTCCCCGCAGTGGCGGGTGAGGTTCCCGAATGAGGGCAGGTTCACTCCGGCGGTCGGCTCGCATGTGTTCGGCGTGGAACTCAGGGACTTCAACCGCGACACGACGTGCGCGGAGTTCCATTTCGACGTCCTTCCGGGGCCGCAGGGCCAGGAGTCCAATATCCTCCTCGTGGACGATTACGCCAACCGCGGATTCGAGGGCACATACATCCCCGGCTTCGAACAACTCGAATTCGAGATGTGGTCGGATGTCCTCGAAGGCTACGACTGGCAGGAATGGGATACGGGATTCAATTTCCAGGAACAGACACCCGTGCGCCTGGTGGGAGGGGCGACGACCGTCATCTGGAGCGTCGATCTGGGTTCGGAGCTGACTCCGGACCTCTTCGATCTCTGCTCCGACAGGGGTAATTACCTCCAGTCCTACGTCAACGTGGGCGGTAATCTCATAATCATAGGGCATTCCCCGATATACTGCACTATGTACTGGTCCGACGGGACGCCCCCACCGGGGACGCGGAGTAACGTAACGGATATCGATTTTACGCCCAGAGTGGTGGGCGCGGACACCACCTTCCACTTCATGTGGGACATATTCGGGGTCAAGCGAATGCAGCTCAGCGGCTTCCCCGTCTACTACGTCAGTGAGCTCATGCCCTGCGCACCCTATCTCGACTGGGACCCCGTGGGGGTGGTGCCGAAGGGTTCGCTGCACATCAGGTGGCCGGGCTACATCTCGAGTCCGTTTCTCATGACCGAGTTCCGGCCCGGCGCCGACGTCAAGCCGATATACGGCGTCCGACGGATAGTGCGGCCCTGGGATCCGCCCGGGAGCTGGACCTACATTGAGGACTGCCGCAATATGGGCGGCGTGTATGTCACCGGCGATGATGAGAGAGGCCATGCAGCTTACATCAACTTCCCCGCATACTGGTTGGATCGCGATGAGCTCAGGAGCCTGATAAGGAATCTCCTGGAGCTGTTCGGAGAAGAACCACAGGAGTAATTACCGTATATTGTATGCAATGCGTGCCGAGTCGGAGGTTAGAATGGAGAGATTAGTTCGTCTCTGTGCTCTTGGATTGACCCTGGTGTGTGTGCTGTCCCTGCCGGCCTTCGGCGAGGACTGCGTGACCCTTAAGACGCCGGAGTTGGTCGATATACTCGAGGGTCACAGACAGGTTGAGCTCTGGTGGCGCGACGTCGACCCGGAGGCTCTTACGTGTGTACACGAGCCGAGACTCGGCACGACGCAGTCCCCGTGGAGGGGAAACGCAACGCTCTCATCAGGCGGCTTCTACACGGGAGCCTGCGATTTCGTTTATAAGTTCACGGTGATGCTCACAGACTCGGCCACAGTGCGCTGGACCGAGGTCAACTGGGTTACGCACGCGCAGCCGCGCAGGACAATAACCCTGAAGAAGACCGACACGCCCTACCAGCTCTCCGACGGCATCACGGTGTCGGTCCTCTCCGCCGGGCTTTACACCATCACCGACTCAACTGGTTGGACCCCGGATGCCCCCGCGTTTAAAGGCATCTATGCCGGAGGGAGCGACACCACAGCCGGCAATCCAATATCTTTCACCCTGTGGTGCGCCACCGGAGGGGACCTGAGCGGATCCGGGAGCAACGTCGTCGTGGGATGGTCCAATAATAAGGGGCGCGGCGGCAGCATCGGCGTCGCGGCGGCCGGAGTGGACTATTTGATAGAGAAGGGCCTGAAGGTCGCATTCCCCGCGGGCGTTTATGAAGCCGGGGATACGCTGCATATGAATGCGCTCAGGCCGTTTGTTTCCAATGACCAGTTCAGCATAGAATCCGAGACCTTCGACGGGTACCAGGTATTGAGAAGGTCGGTGGAGGACAGGCCCGGCGTGTTCAAGGTCGTCGCCAATATAAGCCGCTGCGACACCGCGGCATTCTTCCTGCCGGTGGGCGACACCCGCTACTTCATAGACAAGGGAATCGACGGCGGGGGCATCGGCGTCAGTCCGGACCCGGATGCTCCCACGGTGCTGGACGGCTTCCCTTACCACTACGCGGTCGTGGTGTACGACGTCCTCAGCGACCCCGCGACACCCGGGAAGCTCGTGACCAGCCCCTTCGACACCACCTGGGTCGACTCCGTCAGATTCTACCCGTCGCCGCCCGTGGGCAATTCGGTTGAGGGCGTCTATGTCGTTCCCAATCCTTACCTCTTCAGCGCGGGCTGGGAGGGGTCGGCCGGAAGCGGCACCCGGGCCAAACTCCAGTTCATGAACGTTCCCCAGGACGCGACGATAAGGATATACGATGCGACCGGCAACTACGTCCAGACAGTGCGTCCCGCGATGAAATTCGGCGGCGAGGTCCAGTCCGGGCGGGCCGAGTGGAACCTCAAGAACGCCAGCGGCAGGGATGTCGTCAGCGGCGTCTATGTCTACTACATCACGGCCGGCGGCGACGAGAAGGTCGGCCGGTTCGTAGTCGTCCGATAGTTCAGCGGTTGCCCTCGTGCGACCGGACACTTGTGGCCTGTGGGCGTAAGTCGCACAGGCCAGCAGTTTGTTAACCCTGACCACTTGAGAGGGGGGGCGGTTATGGCCGGACGCAAACTGGGTTTGAGCAAGCTGGGCAGGACGGCAAAGAAGCTCAAGAAACTCGACAACACGTACATCTCCTCCTCCTACACGCGCGGCTACGATTTCTTCATGGACCACGGCGACGGCGCCTGGGTCTGGGACGTCGACGGCAACAAGTTCCTGGACTTCACTTCCGGTATAGGCGTCAGCGCAACGGGCTACAACAACAAGCGCGTCGTATCGGCCATCCGGAGACAGGCCGGCAGGTTCCTGCACATGTCGGGCTCCGATTTCTACTACAGCGAGGAGATAGAGCTCGCCCGGAAACTGGCTTCGCTCGCCCCGGGCGGAAGGCCCAAACGCGTGTTCTTCTGCAACACGGGGGCTGAGGCCGTCGAGGCGGCCATAAAGCTCTCGAGATACGCTACAGGCCGGCAGAACTTCATAGCCTTCCTGGGGGCATTCCACGGCCGCACCATGGGCGCCCTTTCCCTGACCTCGAGCAAGGCCGTGCAGCGGGCCGGGTTCGGCCCCCTGATGCCGGGCGTCGTCCACGTCCCCTACGGCGACTGCGCCCACTGCGCCTATGGATGTGATTACGGCACCTGCGACATACGCTGCGTTTCCTATATAGAGGACGTTGTCTTCAAGAAGAACGTCGCCCCCCGGGAGGTCGCCGCCATCTTCGTCGAGCCCATACTCGGCGAGGGGGGATACATAGTCCCGCCGCCGGAGTTTCACGTGAGGTTGAGAGAACTGGCCACGAGGCACGGCATTCTGCTGGTCGCGGACGAGGTCCAGTCGGGCATGGGAAGGACCGGCAGGATGTTCGCCATCGAGCACTTCGATGTTGTGCCAGACATAATCACGGTGGCGAAGGGCGTGGCATCGGGCATGCCGCTCGGCGCCATTGTCGCCCCGCGGGACATAATGACATGGCCCCCGGGCAGCCACGGCAGCACCTTCGGCGGTAACCCGGTCTCATGCGCGGCCGCGCTCGCCACGATAGACCTTCTCGAGCGGAGGCTCGTTAAGAACTCCGAGCGCATGGGCAAATACATAATGAAGCGGCTCGCACGCATACAGGACGGGAGCCGCAGCATCGGCAGACTCACCGGGAAGGGCCTCATGATCGGCATGGAGATCGTGAAGAGCAGGAAGACGATGGCGCCCGATCCCGGGCTCAGGGACAAGATCGTCAACAGGGCTTTTTGGCACGGCCTGCTGATCCTGCCTTGCGGGTCGACGTCGGTGCGTTTCGTGCCGCCGCTCATAATCGGCAGGGAGGAAGCCGACACGGCCCTTGAGATCTTCGAGGAGTGCGTGCAGCTGGCCGAAAAGGGATGCTAGTGAAGGGAAGCACACGATGAAAACGAATGCGGACAGACTTGTGATGCTCTCGGTCACGGGACAGGTCTCGAGCCCCATGATGGCTGCGGGCGGTTACCGGATAGCCGGGAATACCGGTGCTCCGGTGATCCTGCCGGGCGTGGGCGGCATAACTTACAATGTGAAGGTGGGGGACTCCGCCTGCGGCTGGGTCGCCGACCATGTCGAGCCGGGCGTGAGCATCAAGAACCTGAGCCCGAGCGAGGGGAATCGCAGCGCCAACAATGCCCTCAACATCCTGGCTGCGATCGGTAACGACGCCGTTGTCATAAGCGGCGACGCCAAGGGGGCAAGGGGCACGGTAACGGGCAAACACGGCGGCATAGAGCATGTGCTGGTGGACTTCGACGCCCGCACTCTCGACAGGCTGGCCATCGGCGACCGCATACTCGTCCGGGCCCTGGGGACCGGCCTCAGTCTGGCGGACTTCGACCACATCAAGCTCATGAACCTCGACCCGCGCCTCCTGGCCAAGATGCACATCAAGGCCGCGGGGAACAAGGTCGAAGTACCCGTGACCTGCGTGGTTCCAGCCAGGCTCATGGGTTCGGGCATCGGCAAGGCCCACGCACACTCGGGTGATTATGACATACAGCTTCTTGATAAGAAGAGCGTAGACAGGTTCGGCATCCCGGACATCGGCCTCGGCGACATCGTGGCTATCAAGGACGCCGACCACACTTTCGGCCGCATGTACAGGAAGGGCAGCATGACAGTCGGCGTAGTGGTCCACTCGGACTGCGTGATATCCGGGCACGGCCCGGGAGTGACCACCATCATGACGTCTTCCGGCGGGCGCATAATTCCGCGCATAGACCCCGGGGCCAATATCGCGACGATACTCAAGATCGGCGCGTTCCGCGCGAAAAGCAAGGGGGTTAAACGTTGAAGCAGAAGAACGCGGGGGCATACAGGCTGTTCCCGGAAATAAACCTCATCAAGAAGGCCGCGCTCCGCAGCCAGGTGGCGGGCGTCTGGGAGGACGCTATCAAGCTCGGCGGGTGGAAGCCGGCCGATGTCGAGAAGATTCCTTTCACCCTTCTCATACCCGGGACCCGGGTCAGCCTCGCACACCATACGCGCGCAGTGACCCAGACGGCGATCGTCATCGCCGAGAGCCACAAGAAGAACTATGGCCGCGAGGTCAAGATAGACATGGACGTTCTTGTAGCGGGCTCGATTCTTCACGACGTCGGCAAGCTCCTGGAGTACAGGAAGACCGGGAAGGGCTACGTCAAGAGCCACCTGGGCTCGCTGCTGAGGCATCCCTTCTCGGGGCAGGCCCTCGCCTACAAGCACGGCGTCTCGCCGGAGATTCTGCATATGATAGCCTATCACTCGAAGGAGGGCGACCTCGGCAAGAGGACCGTGGAGGCCATCATCATTCACCACGCTGACTTCGTGAACTTCGAGCCGCTCAAAGCTTAGGACGCACGGACCGGGGCCGGCCCGCATGTGCCGGCCCCGGACGCTTCGCGCGGCCCGCGTAACGCCACGGCGTATTGTGGACTTGTTAAGAGAGCGCAAAGGGCGTATAATCTTGCTTAGAGGCTTAGAATGAAAAAAACAGCGGGAACGACTCTTCTGGCTCTTTTGGTATCCATTTCCATTTCGCCGGAGTGCGCTCTTTCGGCCGAGCTCTCCGGGCCGGTGAGCCAATGGCTGGAAGCTTCCGGGCCGGGAGAGACCGTGGCCGTCTGGGTGTTCTTCGCGGACAAGGGCACGCGGACGCCGGCCGAGATGGAGCGCGACCTCATCGAGACAGCCGCCTCCTTTGCCCCGGCCGCAGTCGAGCGGAGGCTGAGGGCGCGCGGCATGAAGCCTTTTGACAAGCGCGATCTCCGGCTGGCCAAGGCGTACGTCCGTGCGGTGCTTGACACGGGCGTGGAGGTACGGGCCTTCTCGAAGTGGCTCAACGCCATGAGCGTTGAGGCCGATGCGGCGCAGGTCGCCGCGATCGCGGACCTGCCATTCGTGGCCCGCCTGGGCAGGGTTTCGGGCAGGAGGGGCGGGCCGGAACCCGCCATGGCGCCGGGTTTCGCGCCGGAGGCGCCACTTTCGGCCGATTACGGCGAGTCCTGGCGGCAGGTGGAGCAAATCGAGGTCCCGCTTCTCCACGATGAGGGCTTCACGGGGACGGGCGTCAAGGTCGCCATGTTCGACACGGGCTTCTGGCTGAGCCACGAGGCCTTTGCGGATCTCAACGTCATCGCGGAATGGGACTTCATAAACGACGACCCGGTCACCGAGAACGAGCCGGGCGACCTGGAAAACCAGCATTACCACGGTACGATGTGCCTTTCCATCATGGGCGGCCGGACGCCGGGCACTCTCGTCGGCCCCGCGTATGACGCCGAATACATCCTCGCCAAGACCGAAGACATGTCGCAGGAGGCCCCCGTTGAGGAGGACTGGTGGATAGAGGCGGCCGAGTGGGCCGACAGCCTGGGCGCCCGCGTCATCTCCAGCTC
>CAZSBE010000091.1:0-11772 GCA_964604955.1 uncultured bacterium | reverse complement strand
TGCCTCAAGAACCTTCTTCTTGTCTTTCTTCATGCTCCGTCTCCGTCATGATTCTCGTTAATGTCCGTGCGGCGGTGCCACTGACTTGCTTCGAACTAGGCGCTAATGATCCTGAAAACGACGGCTCTGCCGTGAAGCATACCATGTCCGGCTAGGCGATGCTAGCTTGAGCCTATTCTGGCGTGCCCTGCCCGCCGCCAGCGCGGCGACGGTGAAGGTGTCGACGAGAAGGTTCGCGTGCAGGGACGGCCGGGCTACCATTCTTTCATAATCCTGGCTTCGATTGACGGAGCCCTCAGTTCCCGGTAGTGTATACACAGGGGGAGCCTGCGATGTCTCGAAAGGGGATTCGAGTGAATGGCGTGAGACTCTCACTCAGTGCTCTTCTCTGCCTCTGCGTCCTGTTATTTGACGGGTGCGATACCTGCGATACCCCCGCCGCTACCGATGGAGAAGAGCCCGAGGTTGTTCGAGTGGGTTTGTATCGCGAGGCCTGGAGGCCCGCAAGCCCTCCTTCGGGCTATTCCTGGGAAGACACGCGCCTGTTGTGGTGGTACGTGAAGGACCGGGAGGTACTCGAAGAGGACATTCTTCCCGCGGCCGAGCCCGGGCCGGGCGAGGGATTCATCTCCGTGCTCGAAGTCGACGTCCGGGAGTTCAGGCATACCCCTCTCGACGAGGCCCGGGGCTGGGCGGGTATTCAGTGTTTGCTTTCGGAGACGGGCGAGGACCTCTCCATGTACGAGTTTCTGGAGATATGGCTCCGCCAGAAACAGGGAGAGGCTGGCAGGATTCATATAGATGTCGGAGCTGTGAGCGAGGACTTCTACCGGCCGTGGCGGGCCGACTCGCTTCATACCGAGGATAAGGACGGAGATGGGGAACTCTCAGCCGTCGAAAACACCGGCTACGATGGCGTGCCTGACGGATACATAGGCGACGACCCCTATGACAACTACGGCTACGACCCTGCCGATCCGGACTCGGTCAGGTACGCGCGCATCAACGGCACGGAGCAGGATCCCTCACAAGCACCGGATACTGAAGACATGGATAAAGACGGCATACTCGATACCGAAGAGGTCCACTTCAGGTTCTCGCTCGATATTCCGGACACAGCCTACCGTGTGCACTCCGCCGGAGAGTGGGCCATATACAGGATCCCGCTGGCCGCAGCCGAGGCGCGGGGCGGGCGCCCGGGGTGGAGCTCCGTGAGATACGTGAGGATATTCTTCACGGACGTCGAGAGGTCAGACAGGTTTCAGCTGGCCGGGTTCTGCTTTGGCGACTCCGCCTGGGCAGATTGGTTGGCCCCACTCCTGGACCTCCCGCAAGACCGCTAGCGCGCGAGCACCATCTTCTGCACGCGGTCCTGGCCCTCGAAGGTGAGCCTCGCGAAGTATATACCAGATGATACGGAAACGCCGTCGCCGTCCTTGCCGTCCCACTCCTCGCTCTGCGGCCCGGCCGTGTATTCCCCGTCTGCGACCTCCCTGACCTCGCGGCCGCGAATGTCGTATATGGCTATCCGGGCGCGGCCGTCGGCCGGCAGGGTGAAGCTAAGCACGGTCCGGGGACTGAAGGGGTTGGGGCTTACAGGCGCGAGCCGGAGCACATCGACGCCGGTGGTGTCGCCACCGGTCCCGCATGAGTCCACGCGGACGGTGACCTCGGCCAGAGATGACGGCAGGATATCGACGCCCACGTAGTACCTTGCCGCGGTCGCGAGCTTCTCGACGGCGACGAGCGTGCCGCCAGTGACTCTCACGCTGTCGCACTCGAGCGGCATATTGAACTCGAGCATGGCGTGCTCGAAACGCTCCGGGAGGTTATTGGTGATGTAGGCCGTGACCGAGTCGCGCGTCCCGTTGTTTGCCGGCTCGAAGTCCACCTCGAGGTTCCGCCCGGTGTTACCCGCCGATATGGTGGGCGAGGGGTCGAGAACGCCGTCCGAAACGCGTATGAGCCGGTAAGAGCGCGCGCCGTCACAGACATTGTCCGTCGCAAGGTTATAGGGCGGGCCCGTGAGGCTCCCCGCGTCGCTGTGAATGTGTCCCCAGAGGGCCATCTCGACGCCCAGCGCGTTGAGGTTGATCTGGCGCGAAAAGTCGTAGTGATAGAAGAGGACCTGGGCGGCGCTTCCGGCCGCCGCGGCGAGGTCCTCCGACAGCCACTGCATCTGGCCGGAAGTGAAACTGTCACTGCCGTAGATTCCGTAGCGCCAGCGGTCATAGTTGTCATAGGCCTCGAGCGCGACATAGTGAACGGGGCCGTAATCGAAGCTGTAGTTCTGGGTGTACCAGGGCGCACCCGGGGGCGGCGCGTCAAGCCGCTTCCAGCCGAAGAACTTCCACCAGTCGCGGCGCGCCGTTCCGTCCGGGGGCGGGGTGGAAGACCAGCCTCCTATATCGTGGTTGCCGGCGATGAGATACGTCGGCACGGCAAACTCGGTCAGCATGCGCTGCGCCTTGCTGTAATAGCGCCGGTTCAGGAAATCCTCGAGCTCGCCTTCATTTATGAAGTCGCCGGTAATGAGCACGAACTCGGGGTTGATGATGTTGATGTCGTCTATCACCTTGCGGAGGTCAACCATCTCGGACGAATCCGTATCCGCCCCCGTCTGGTAGTAAAACCGGTGCGTCGGAAGGTGAGTGTCGGTTATTTGAATGAAGTAGTAGTCCTGTTTGTACTCCTCGATGACCTCGACCGCGTGCCGCGTCACATCCGCTATGCCGCCGGCGGCCGTTACGGCGAGGTCGTATAGGCCGTAGAAGGGCACGGCGGGCACAGTCGCCTCGATCGACCACCACAGGGTGGAGGGATCGTAGATGCTGGAGACGATCTCGAGCGGCACGGAGGTCGCACCCCGGGAGATCTCGGCCGCCCACCCGGTCGCGGCGGGGTGGGCGTCGCACTCGATGGTGAGGACGTCGCCGGGCCTCACGATCGAAGGGATGTTGAGGATGGGCCGCTGTATGACGGTGAGCGTGTCACCGATACCCGGGACGGTGTTGGTCAACTCTTCCATCAGGAACTCATGCGCCGCGTGCTCATCCTCGACTATGGTCTGCGTTATCTCATTGGGTTCGAACCCGTCCCTTGTGGCCTCCAGATACCAGGTCCCCGGAGGGAGGGTCGTGAAAGCGAGCCCCTCCGAGTCCGTCTGCATCTGGAGATAGGGGTCCTCCGATGCGTCAGAGACGTCGATCCTGGCGTTGAAAAGCGGCGAGGCGTCATCGGCTCTCACCACGGCGCATTCAATCGACCCGGTGGGCTGTCCGGTCGCTTCGTGAATCACCGTGGCCGCTGAGGCTATATCTCTGCCGCCGACTGCGAAGTAGCGGACGTAGGCGACCGTGCCGCCCGCCGCTATCGTCCTGACCTCGACGTTGAGACGCGACCAGATGCCGTTGTGATTGCCCCAGACGTCCGCGCCACCCGAACCCACGTAACCGTAGGAGACCTGCCCGTTCGTGCCGGCGACCCATGCGGAAGTCTCATCACCCGAGAGCGAGAAGCCCCTGTCGGGCGCGTACTTATCGCAGTCGCCCCAGGCGAAGGCATCGCCCAGTTCGAACTCGTCGAAGGTGACGCTTCCGCCGTTCACTATGGTGGTTGAGACCTCCACGTACTCGGCGCCCGGCTCAAGAGAATACCGCGTCGATACGGTGAGGTAGGGGTCGCTGGAGTCGAGGCCGGATACGGTTATGACGGCGGGTCCCCCGCCCGCACCGTCGTCGGATATCTCGATCGAACTGTAAACCGCCTGCCGGGGCCAGGCGTCGTCGAAGTGCGTGCTGAATTCCATGAGGCCGTCGACGCGCGCCGAGCGCGTGCCCGCGTCCACGATATTGCCGCCGCTAAGGGAGTAAGGCGACTCGTAGGCGACGTCGGATATCACGACGACGATCCGGTCGTTTTCCAGGATGAAGTCGGATACGCCGCCCCCGATATAGGTCCCCGAGAGGGTGGTGTCCGAAGCCGTGATCCGGCGCGCGGACGCCCTGCCCGCATCGGCCGTATTCAAAGTGCCGGCCAGGAGCAGGGCCGCGACTGCCGGCAAGAGCAATCTTCTCAATCTTAAGTGCCGCGTGGCGCTTCCTCCGGTCACGATCTCGAGGAGTCGTAGCGGACGGCCTTCAGCCGTCTTCAGACTGAATATACCATATTGGATGCGTGAAAACAAACCGGGTCACGCGCAATGAGCCCGCGCGTCTGGTTGAAGAGCCCGCCCCTCTATCTGCGGCGGACGAGAGTGATGGGGCGGCTGGCGTGCTCCTCCTCTTCCATGGGCCGCTCGAGGTCCCATTCGTTCCACCAGCCGAGAAACTCGAACTTACCGCATTTCTCGAGAAGGAGGAGGAACTCCTGCGGTAGAATCACCCGGGCGGTGTCGATGCTCTCTAAATGGTGCTCCTCGCCGCGGTCACGGAGGTCTCCTATGAGCCTGTGGCGGGCGATCTGGGTGGCCGGGTCTACGATCTCCTCGAGAAACCGCACCCGGATCTCGAGGCCATCGCGCTTCATCTTCCACTTCTGTTCTTCCCTGGGCTGGTTCCAGTCGAAGTTGATACACCAATCGAGGAAGTAGAGGCCGCCGGGCCTGAGGGCCCCGGCCACGGACTCGAGATGGGACATGAACCCGGCCGTGGACCTGGTATAGAGCGAACCGCACATGGTGAAGACGAAATCGGCGGGCTCGCCGATGCGGAAATCAGCCATGTCGCCCTCGATGAAATGAGCTTCGACGCCCAGCTTCCGCGCCTTGGCCCCGGACCAGAGCAGCATGGCCCTGGAAATGTCCAGGCCCGTATAGTGGTAGCCGCGCCTGGAGAGTTCCTCAAGGTGCGGGCTCGTTCCCGAGGCGAGCTCGAGCACGCGCCTCACCGGGACCTTCGAGAAACGCCTGAAGCACTCCTCGAATACATCGACTTCCTTTGCGAAATCCCGCCAGGAAAAGGCGAGGTCGTAGTATTCGGGCCTGTCGTAGAAGCTCTCCATGACTTTCAAAATACCATATCCGCCGGGCTCTACAACTCCAATCTCGGTTTTGAGCTTGACACCCCTCTCCGCGACCCTTTATAGTCTCCGTCTCCGGAGCGAGGGAAGTAATGGATCGGTTGGATTCTAACGACATTGTCAAACTGGCCGTCAGCGTGATCATCTGCATTTTTCCGGGTTTCATAGGTGCGATGATAAACGTAAAGGCGATACCCGCCTGGTACGCCTTCATCGAAAGGCCCTCATTTGCACCCCCGAACTGGGTGTTTGCCCCCGTGTGGACGGCGCTCTACGTCACCATGGGCGTGACCCTCTTTCTGCTGTGGCGCAAGGGGATAGGCTATCCCGGGGTAAGGGGGGCGATCGTGCCGTTTGTGGTGCAGCTCGTGCTGAACGGGATATGGACCCCGGTGTTCTTCGGGCTCAGGTCGCCCCTTGCGGGGCTCTTCGTGATCGTGCCCATGTGGGTTGCCATCCTGATAACCATCATCAAGTCCTATCCGGTCACGCGCAAGGGGGCGGTCCTTCTGATTCCCTACCTGGCATGGGTGGGCTTTGCCTCGGTGCTTAACGCGTCGTTCTACGCTTTGAACCGATAGGTCTCAGATCCGGGGGTCAGGCTTGCAGCGTTTTCCAAGACCCGCAGTCGTCGTCAGCAAGTGCATCGAGTTCGATGCATGCCGCTACAATGGGGCCATGATACCCAGCGACGTCGTGAAGAAGCTCAAAGGGCATGTCGACTTCATGCCCGTCTGCCCGGAGGTCGAGATAGGCCTCGGCGTGCCGCGCGAGCCCATAAGGATCGTCCTCGTGGAAGGCCGCGAGAGGCTCTGGCAGCCGGCCACGGACAGGGACCTCACGGACGCCATGACTCAGTTCGCGGGAACCTACCTCGGCGCCCTCCGCGACATCGACGGCTTCATCCTCAAGTTCCGTTCGCCGTCCTGCGGCATGAAGGAAGTCAAGATCTACCCGGGGCGGGAGAAGGGCCCGGCCGCGGGCAAAGGCCCGGGCATCTTCGGCCGGGCGGTCCTGGAGAGGTTCGGCGACCTGGCGGTTGAGGACGAGGGCCGGTTGAGGAACTTCGGAGTCAGAGAGCATTTCCTCACCAAACTCTTCACGCTGGCCCGTTTCAGGGAGACGCAGGCCGCCCGCAGCATGGCGGCCATGGTGAAGTTCCAGGCTCAGCACAAGCTCCTTCTCATGGCTTACAATCAGAAGGCCATGAGGGACATGGGCAGGGTGGTTGCAAACGCCGGGCGGAAGAAGATCGATGAGGTCATGGCCGAATACGGCGCGCTGCTCCGCGCGGCCCTGGCCAGGGCGCCGAGACGCAACTCCGCAATCAATGTTCTCCAGCACGCAATGGGTTATTTCTCGGCGGGGCTGACGCCGCGTGAGAAGGCGTTTTTTCTGGACGCGCTCGATAAGTACAGGGAGGTCAGGGTTCCGCTCAGCGTCCCGGTCGGCATCGTGAATTCCTGGCTCGCCCGGTTCGACGAGGAGTACCTCTTGGAGCAGATCTTCTTCCAGGCCTATCCTGAGGAGCTGGTCGAGATAACCGATTCGGGCAAGGGCCGCGACCTCTGACCCCGGCCGCACCGGCGCGCGGGAGGTGAGATGGAGTGAAGGTGTTCATTACCGGCGGGACGGGTTTCGTAGGAAGGGCCCTCGCGCAGGCGCTGGTCTCCGGGGGCCACTCGGTTTCAGTGCTCAGCCGCCGGGCGGGGCCCGACGGCGGGATGCCCGGCGGGGTCACCTTTGTTCGGGGCGACCCCACGGCCCGCGGTCAGTGGCAGGAAGTCGCCGCCGGGCATGACGCGATAGTCAACCTCGCGGGCAGGTCCATCTTCACGAGGTGGACGGCGGACGTCAAGAGGGACATCCGCGAGAGCCGCGTGAGCATAACCGCAAATGTCGTAGACGCCATAAGCCGCTCGGGAGGGAGGCACATCGCGCTCGTCAACGCATCCGCCGTGGGTTACTACGGGTTTCACGGAGACGAGACTCTCGACGAGAGCAGCGGCGCAGGCAGCGATTTCCTTGCAACGGTCGCCCGGGACTGGGAGGATACCGCCATGAAGGCCGAAGGGCTGGGCGTGCGTGTTGTAATCTGTCGCTTCGGGATCGTGCTGGGGAAGCGGGGCGGCGCGCTTTCGCAGATGCTCAAGACCTATCGGCGCCTGCCCGTCAGCCCTCTGGGAAGCGGACGACAATGGTTCTCATGGATTCACCTGGCGGACCTGTGTGAAGCCTTGAAGTTCCTCCTGGAACGCGATGAGGCACAAGGCCCTTTCAACTGCACCGCGCCGGCCGCGGTGAGGAACCGCGATTTCGTCAAGGCACTCGCGCATGGCATGGGCAGGCGGGTGTTCCCGCTCGGCGTTCCGAGTTTCGCGCTCCGCCTCACCCTGGGGGAGTTCGGCGGGATGCTGCTGGAGGGCCAGCGGGTCGTGCCGCGAAACCTCCTTGATGCGGGCTTCGAGTTCATCTACCCGGATATCGAGGCAGCCCTGGAAGACCTCCTCGAAGCGGTTTGACACCGGCGGCCGCCCTGGCGGGGCGGACGAAAGGCTTAAGCGATGCAAGTAAACCCGGCGCGCGCGAGGCTGGTCGCAGAGGGAAGCCGAGGCGGGCGGAGCGTCGTTTACTGGATGAGCCGCGACCAGCGCGTGAACGACAACTGGGCGCTGCTCTATGCGGGTGAGCTCGCCCGCAGGCACAGAGTCCCTCTCGCCGTGATCTTCTGCCTCGTAGATGGTTTCCTCGGCGCCACGTGGCGGGCCTATGACTTCATGCTGAGAGGCCTGGAGGAGACCTCGGGGAGGCTCTCGAAGCGGGACGTCCCCTTCTTCCTTCTCGAGGGCGACCCCGCCGACATGGTGCCGGATTTCGTATGCCGACACGACGTGGGCTGGCTCGTCACCGACTTCGATCCTCTCAAGGTCAAGCGACAGTGGAAGAGGAAGGTGGCGGCCCGGACGGACATCGCGGTCTACGAAGTCGATGCTCACAATATAGTCCCGTGCTGGGTCGCGTCGGACAAGCGGGAATACGGCGCGTACACCTTAAGACCCAGGATCAGCCGGGCGCTTGAGGAGTTTCTGGACAACATACCGGCATGCCCCGCCGGCCGGACGCCTTTCAGAGGCCGTGTCCCTCATGTCGACTGGCCGCGGGTGGCCCGCGGTCTTCGGGTAGACAGGGGGGTGGAGCCTGTCGGCTGGGCGGTGCCGGGCGAGAAAGCCGGCCTGAGAGCACTGAGACACTTCCTGCGTTATGGGCTCCGCGGCTACCCGGAGAAGCGCAACGACCCGGTACTGCGCGGGCAGTCGGACCTCTCGCCCTATATTCACTTCGGCCAGGTCTCGGCGCAGAGAGTGGCCATCGAGGTCGAGAAAAGCGCCGCGCCGCTCAGGTCAAAGGAGGCGTTTCTCGAAGAGCTGATAGTCAGGCGCGAGCTTTCGGACAATTACTGCCTTCATGAACCCCGCTACGACGGAGTGAAGGGCTTCCCCCGTTGGGCGGAGCAGAGCCTGGCGGAGCATGAGGCGGACCCCAGGGAGTATGTCTACACGCTCGCGCAGCTGGAGCACGGCCTTACTCACGATGGCCTGTGGAACGCGGCGCAGCGGGAGATGGTCACGCGCGGGAAGATGCACGGTTACTTGCGAATGTACTGGGCCAAGAAGATCCTGGAATGGACCCGGTCACCGAAAACCGCCGTGAGATTCGCGATAAGGCTCAATGACCGCTACGAGCTGGACGGAAGGGATCCTAACGGTTACACGGGCATAGCCTGGAGCATCGGCGGAGTGCACGACAGGGCATGGGGGGAGAGGCCCGTCTTCGGCAAGGTCCGCTACATGAGCCAAAGAGGCATGCGATCCAGGTTCGATGTCGACGCCTACGTGGAGAAATACTCCCCGTGACCTCAGCGGTACATGCTCTTGATCACGCCCCAGGTCGTCGGCTCCACCGCATCGGGACCCTCACAGAGAATATACAGGCGCCAGGCGAACTCCACGTATCCGTAATCGGTGCCGCCGGCAGTGGTGTCGTCGCCGTCCAGGAACCAGAGCGGCGGGCAGTAGGTGAAGTTGACGCCGTAATAGCCCGAGTGGATCGTCGTATAATGGCTCGATGCCGGCCTGGGGTAAAGCGCGGTGAGGCAGCCGATGTCGTGCATTTCACAGGCTTCTGCCAGAGGAGCGCTTATGTTGTCCGTGCCCCAGCGCGGGTAAGTGGCGTCCGTACCGATATGCCTGGCCGTGATGAGTATACGCGGATACTCCGGCGGCGGGCCCGGATCGATGCAGCATGAGGTGACGAAGATGGGCGGGTCTATGTCGATGAAGCCCCAGTTGTGCACGGTTTCGACCGGCCCGCTGTTCCACAGGGACGGCCCCGCAGGGCAGCCGTCGGCGTCCGAGCACCACAGGTCGAACTCGACGGTGAAATCGCCGGGGTAGATGCTGCCGTAACCGGCGAAGTCGAGCACGCGGAATCTATCGAGCGTATGGCATTCCTGGGGGTCGCATGCGTCGTAGATGCCGGTGGAGGCGTCGCCTATGATGAAGTACTGGCCGATTATATCGTTCAGTTCCCATATGAAAAATCCCCAGAACCACGATTGGGTGGGACAGGGGATGTAGTAGTAGTACTGAAGGTAGCACTCCTCTACAGCTTCCAGGCTGAAAGTCTCCGAGAGCCGGTACTCCTTTGCCTCGAAAGCGCGCGCGGCGCCCGTCAGGAGAACCAGCAGGGCCAGTGAAAGAACCAGTGACTTCTTCATCATGCACACCTCATGTTGCGGTCAATTGTCGAATTGCAGACATATTGTATCAGAGGCCACCCCTTAAGCCAACAAAAACTTGCGGCGGCCGCGCTTTCCCCGGGGCCCGGCCGGACGCGGCGTCACCCGGTCCTCGTAACGCAGCCGTCGGGGCCGACCTCAAGATCGAAGAAGACATTCGGGGCGTGCTGCTTGAGAATGCCGAGAAGGATGACGGCGAGCTCTCTGATTTCCCACTGCGCTTGCCTGGATCCACGCAGTTCGATCACGTGACGGAGTTCGCGCAGGTTGGCGCTGAGGACAATGTCCGTGCAAACGGCGCCGGGAATCACGAACCGGGCGTCCTCCCGCGGTATGCCCAGATCAACCATCTTCCGGTAGGAGGCATGCGCGGCCCGGGTGGCTTCGGTGAAGGCCTTCATGGCCTCTTTGTCGGCCGACACGGTTCCGGGTACGACGAAGCCCGTATCGTTCTCGGAAACGTAGCGCTGGGATTTCTGGGAGAACGAGCAGAGCCTGTGCCGGACGAGCTGATGCGTGCAGGCGCGCGACACCCCGTTTATGGCGAAGGAGGCCGTGGCATGTTCCAGCACTGAGTGATGGCCCCGGGTTACCAGCATACGGACGAACTTCGGGGCGGACTCCTCGCCGGTCTTATCCAGGGACATGTAGCAAGTGCGCCCGGCCTGCTCTATTATTTTCTCGCAGTCGGGCGTGATTGACAGCAGTTCGACTTCCACTTCGGCTCAATCTCCCTGGTTCAGCTTCTCCAGCACATAGTCCGAGAACTTGCCGTCTTCGAACGACGTCATGTACTTCTGCAGCATGTCCCTGGCCGCGCGCTTGTAATCGGCCCGCTCATAGCAGAGCGCCGCGAGCAGCAGCGCTTCCTCCGTGCGCTCGCTCTCGGGGAACGACGCCGCGAAGGATCTGAAAGTGCGAGCGGCGCTCTTGTCGTTCTCCAGGAGCATGTAGCACTCGCCCATGGCGAAAGCCGACTCCTCGCGGATGCCGCTGGCGTTGTCCGGGTCCATCTCGCCTGCCCATTCGTAGCGCATAAGGGCGGCGTTGTAAACGCCCATCTCGAAGAGGAGATTGCCGAATGTGAGCAGGAACTCGGCGTCGTTGCGTTTCGTCCCTTCGACGGCGAACATGTGCGTCACCCTGTCGGCCCGGTTCTTGATTGGAGACAGGGCTTCCAGAAAGACCGGCGGTTCCTGGTAGCCGATCATGCGCCCGAGCTCGCTTCCGTAGGCGTCGGTAACGACGATCGTGGGATAGAGGTTAATCCCGAACTCGCGGCGGGCCAGGGAGTCGGTGTCGACGTCTATTCTGGCGCACCTGAATACGCGCAGGCTTTCGACCACGGTGGAGTCGACGAAGAGACTGTCATGGAGAAGCTGCGACCACGGACACCATGAGGCCTCGAAGCTCAATAATACGAGGTCGCCCGCGCCCTCGGCGTCCGCGCGCGCCTCAGCGGCCGAGGCGTACCAGTGTATCCCGGTCGAGGGGAGCCTGGCCGCATCCCTGTCACGGCCGCAGGCGGCCGCGAACAAGAGTATCGACATAATCGCAAGAAACAGATATCTCATGGTCACTTCCTTGAGGTTTCCATTAAATCATATTGTAATACTTGACGAAGTCAATGTTAAAGGAAACACTTGCCAGGACGGCGGGGGTTCTGGTAGCATTCGCGTACTGAGAGGAGGGTGGGATGCCCAGAGACGGTAAGGAACGGAGGAAGCACAGACGGGCCGATCTCGAGATGCCCATCGACATGCAGGGTCTCGACGACGAGGGGCAGTCCTTCACCGCGAAGACCATAAACCTCAGCGCGGGCGGGTTCTACTGCGCGCTGCCGTTCCACATCCCGTGCAGGGCCATCGCCACAGCGAGCCCCAGGGGGAAGGCCAACAACCACGCGTTCCGACCATGTCGCGCCGCCAGGCCGAGAGCCAGGCCCGTGCACCCCG
>CAZSBE010000090.1:0-11825 GCA_964604955.1 uncultured bacterium | reverse complement strand
AGGCAGGGCCGCTGGCGGCGCTGGAAGACCTGCTCTACGGCGCCATGTTCGACATTTCCGATACGTGGTACATAGAGATGAACGGCGGAGGCGAACCTCACGACTTCGACATCTCCCTCACATCTGAGAAGCAGCCCGCCATAGGCCGCGTCTATCTTTACAAGGCCGTGGAGGAAGGCGGCAGGGTGCGTGACGTAGAAGATTTGGTGACGCCCGGAAGGCAGGCGCAGAGATTGAGCATCGAGGGCCTGACCCTGTCCGGCAGGCTCACGCTCGCAGTGAAGGCCGGTCCCGACAACATTCCCGTTAACTTCGACCTCAAGATAGACGGCAGGCCGGCCGCGGAAGAAACATATCTCGGGCCGTCCCTGGAAAGTCTCGGCCAGATGCCGTTCACCCAGCGGGCCAACAAACCCAAACTCAAGTCCCGGGGCGTTCCCGGAGGGAGACCGTCGCCGCCCTACTTCCTCATCTGGCTTACGGAGGGCAAGTACCAGGGCGAGACGGCGATAGACATGAACGAGGAAACCAGGAAGGAACTCCGCGCCATAGGCTATATTCAATAGGGGTCAGGTCTTTATTCAATAGGGGTCAGGTCTTGAAATGCACAATCGCATGCTGAAGAATCTTCTCGGAGCAGGGGTGGCCATCCTGGCCCTCGTACTTTCATGCGGAACCGGGGAAAGGCCGCTCAACGTCATAGTGGTCGGCATCGACACGCTTCGGCCGGACCACCTCGGGTGTTACGGATACGAGCGCGAGACAAGCCCCAACATCGACGAGTTTGCGGCGGGCGGAGTGCTCTTCGAGAACGCCTTGAGCCAGGCGCCGTGGACAGCGCCATCCTTCGCCACGGTCTTCACGTCCCTCTACCCCAGCCAGCACGGTTCGATGGACGTGAACTCCAGGATCCGCGAATCAGTTCCAACGCTTGCCACCATGCTGAAGCAACGCGGTTACGCGACCGGAGCCATCATAAACGCGCCCGCGCTCAAACCCGAGTTCGGACTCTCCCGCGGCTTCGATTTCTACGATATGACGCCCCTTGACGGGAGGCGGGGCGACGGCACGACCCGCGACGCGCTCGCCTGGATAGACAAGGTTCGCGGCGGTCCGTTTTTCATGTTCGTTCACTACTTCGACCCGCACATTCCCTACGGGCCGCCAGCCGGGTACGACGATCTGTTCCACAAGGGCTACCGAGGGAGGATCAAGAACCCCTTCGACATAGAGGGCTTCTCCAAATCCCGCGACAGACTCTTCGAGGAAATGAAAGAGCTGACGGCGGACGACTGGGCCGAGATAATCGATCTTTACGACGGGGAAATCGTATACGTTGACGAGGCCTTCGGGGCGCTCATGCGCGGGCTCAAAGACCGCGGCCTCACCGAGAACACGGTAGTGATCCTCCTGGGCGATCACGGCGAGGAGTTTTTCGAACACGGAGGCTTCGAGCACGGCCACACTCTTTATGACGAGCTTATTCACGTTCCGCTTATCGTCTCCCTCCCGGGCAGGATAGGAGAAGGCGCGAGGGTCAGAAACCAGGTCCGCCTGCTCGATGTGACCCCGACCGTATTCGACCTTCTGGGGCTCGAGCCGCCGGCCCACTTCGAGGGCGTGAGCCTCGTTCCCTATCTCACGGGCGGAGGCTCGGTCGAGCGGCGCGCCGGTAGCCTGCTGCCGCCGCACATAGCTTTTGCCGAAGCCATAAGGCTGGGAGCGGAGAAGAAGTCCGTGACCGCGCAGCCGAATAAGCTCATATACAATCTGATAACTTGCGGGCGCGAGTTCTACAATGTCGCAGAAGATCCGGGCGAGACCCACGATCTCATCGCAGCGGGGGGCAGCTCGCTCGATCTTCTCGAGCAGACGCTATACCGGACCTTACTGGATATAGACGAGACCTGGTATGTCGAGATGGCCGGCGGCGGAAGCCCGCGGACTTTCGATATCGAGATAGCCGCGAGGAAGGGACCCTCCGCAGGCCGGGTCTATCTTACCAGGCTGGTTCAGCCGGACGGCGAGCTCATCGAGGTCAAGCGCGCGGCCGCTTCGGCAACCGACCAGCACACGCTCACCATCAAGGGCCTCGTGGTCAAAGACCGGATGCTCCTCGCCTTCAAGTCGACTCCCGCCGAGATTCCGGTGAGGTTCGACCTCAAGATAGACGGCAGGTCCGCCCTGCCGAGCACTTATCTCGGGGCCGGACTCGAGAAGCCGTCAGAGATGCCGTTTACGCAGAAGGCCAAGCGGGAGAAGATCAAGGCCAGAGGCAGGCCCGCGCGCCGCCCGGCGGAAAGCCCCTATATCGCAGTATGGATAACCGAGGACGTTTTCAGGGGCGAGACGGCCATAACTCTCACCGATGAGACGAGGAAGGAGCTCCGCTCCCTGGGTTACATCCAGTAATCCGGCGGCGGTCCCGCGCTTCGGGGCCTGTGCATTCTAAGACCTGACCCCATCTTTTTTTCTGACCCCATCTTTTTTTTATTTAAGGGTTGACATCTTGGTGCCGACTGTATATAATGCGTATAGACAGTATGAACGATACAGACAGGAGGCGATACAAGTGCTACTCAATCTCACAGACCTCTCGGCCGAGCCGCTCTACCGGCAGATATACAGCCAGCTGGCCGAGAAGATCATCGAGAGTGAGCTGGTGGCCGGAGACGGGCTCCCTTCTTTGAGGGCACTCGCGAGAGAGCACAGAGTCAGCAAGAATACTGTGAAGCGGGCCTACACGGAGCTGGCTCGACAGGGTTTGATAGTGCGCGGCTCAGGGGAGAGTCTGCTTGTCGCCAATCTGACTCACGAAGTGCGGCAGGCGGTTTCGGCGCAGAGACCCATGGGATACGAGTCCTGGCCAAACGCGATTCAGCCCCTCTCGCGGGAGCCCGTTTCCAGTTCCTACGGCGACGGGATGAGCGCCTCGCACCTCCGTCTTGAGCCTCTCGATGAGCGCCGGATGGAGGACGAGCTCAGGATGGCCCGCCAGCTCCAGGCGGACCTGCTACCCGGCGAGTGGGACGGCAGCGGCGGCTTCTCGCTTGCCGCTTATACATCACCCTCCCGCACCGTGGGCGGTGACTTCTATGACTACTTCGCAATCGACGACGGCCGCGCGGGCCTGGTGATCGCCGACGCCTCCGGAAACGGCATGCCGGCCGCCATGCTGATAGCGCAGATGCAGGCCATATTAAAAAGCGGCGTCGGAAACGGCGACACCGTCGTACGCACGCTCGAGAACCTCAACAGCCACCTCGAGCGCAACACGGCGGCGCACTATTTCGCGACGCTCTTCTACGGCATATACGATCAGCGGACCGGATGTCTCGAGTACTCCAACGCGGGCCATGACTTCCCCATGCTGGTACGCGCCGGCGGCGGGACAGAGGCCCTGGAAAGCACGGGCCCGGCTCTGGGTGTTCTTCCCGTGTACGGCCATGAGACCGAAACTGTAAGAGTCGGGCCCGGCGACATCGTTCTCTTCTACACCGACGGCATCACAGACGCCATGAATTCGAACGGGGACAACTACGGCGAGCTGCGGCTCCGGAATCTCCTGGTCCGGAACCGCGCCCGGAGCCCCCGTGAAATCATAGATCTGATCAAGGACGATCTTGCCGAGTTCTGCGGCGCGGGCTCGCCCGCCGACGACAGGACTCTCATGGTTTTCAAAGTTGACAGCAAAGAGGAGAGGCAATCCGATGCTGCTTAATCTCACTGATCTGTCGGATGAGCCCCTGCAGAGCCAGATATCGCGGCAGATAAGGGCCAAGATACTGGCAGGGGAGCTCGGGGCGGGTGAGGTGCTGCCCTCCATAAGGGGGCTCGCGCGCGACGCGCATGTGAGCGTAATCACCGTGCAGCGCGGCTACGAGCAACTCGAGAGGGACGGCCTCATACACTCCCGCCGGGGCAAGGGGTTTTTCGTTTCGGAGATCCAAGAAGGCAGGAAGAAAGAAATGGCCAAGCACAAATTCATTGAGGACATGCGACCGCTTATGGCGGAGGCCTTCGCCGAGGGCATGACCGGCGAGGAGATCATGGCCGCGTTCAGGGTCATCTTACTGGAGCTCAAGTCCGGCGGCAAGACGGACGGACGCAAAGGAGAGAAGTCATGACAAAGGCGATGAACATAACCGACCTTGTGAAGAGGTATCCTGGATTCCAGCTCGGGCCCCTGAACATGGAACTGGAACCGGGCACGGTCCTCGGGTACATAGGGCCCAACGCGTCCGGCAAAACCACGACTTTCCATTGCATCGCCGGGCTCGAGAGAGCCGACGGCGGGCGGGTGGAGTTCTTCGGCAAACCCAACGACCCCGAGAAGCCCGACTGGAAGCTCGACATCGGCTATGTAGGCGACAGGCATGCCTTCTTCGAGGGCTGGACGGGCGAGCAGAACCTCGCGTTCCGCTCCAGGTTCTACCCGCGCTGGTCAGCCGAAATCGCGCGCGACCTGGCGCGCCGCTTCAGCCTGCCCCTCGATAAGAAGGCCAAGGACCTATCGACCGGAAACCGGGTGAAGCTCTCGCTCGTGAGCGCGCTCGCGCACTCCCCGCGCCTGCTCCTTCTCGACGAGCCCACGACGGGCCTGGACCCGGTCGTAAGAAAAGAAGTGCTGGACGCGCTCTTCGAGGTCCTGGAAAGCGGCGAGCGCTCGATACTCTATGCGACCCACATTCTTCCCGACATCAACCGCATCGCCGACGAGCTCGCGTTTCTGATAGACGGCAAGTTAATGCTGCGCTGCCCCAAGGACGACCTCCTCGACAAGTGGCGCCGCATCTCTTTCCGGGCGGCCGGCGAAGTCCCGGTCTTGAAGGCGGCGGTAGAGCATCTTATGGAAAAGAACGAGCACCAGGTGATAAGCGCCGACGCGGACGCCACGCTCGCGCATCTCCGGACATTCAGTGTCGAAGGCATCCAGGAAACGAGAATGACCATTGACGAGATCGCGGTCGAGATCCTGAAGGGAGGCGGCCATGTGGCGCATAATCAGGGCTGAGGTCTCGTATCACAGGTACATCTTCCTCACGTTCCTGGCCCTGATGCCACTTGTGATATTGCACGAGATGATGGGCCCGGTTGAGCGGATACCCCCCGTGGTGCTCATATGGTTGCTCGTGTTCCTGCAGGTGAACACCTGGGTATCGGTGAGGGCGAAGAACAAGCACGAGCTCCAGTACATGCAGATGCCCGTACCGGCCTGGGAGATCGGCGCGGCCCGCATAATGGTGGTGCTCGGATCCGCCCTGGCGTCCGCCGCCCTGTATGTCGCGCTGCACCTGCTGTTCGCGCGATCGGCGCCCATACACATCAAGGCGTTCTTCGCCGTCACCCTGATCGTCATGTTCATCTACTCACTGGTCTTCATAGCAACGGACCGCCTCGTAGGAAGCCGGTTCATGAGGGACAGCAAGCTGTGGATCACTATCTTCCTGGGTTTCATGGTGCTGGGCAACGTTTACATGCTCTTTGCGACCAGGCGCCTGCGCCGCTCAGGAGGCGCGCCACCCGCATTCATAAGGGCGCTGGACTATGTCTTTGAACATCACCCGTTCTCGACAGACTTGCATACGACAGTCACCGTCTGCGCCGTGATTGCGCTGTCGCTCCTGTCGATATTCTCTTTCACGCGCAGAAAAACGCAGATTGCCTAATACGGAGGTGGGAAACCATGTGGGAGATATTCAGGGCCGAACTCCGGTACACCAGATTCGCTTATTTCGTCTTCTTCGCCTCTATCCCGCTTCTCGTGCTGCTCAACGCGATGAGCGAGGGCGGCGAGCGCGCCTATGTCGTATGGTTCATCATCCTCATGGCCGTGAATTACTGGAACGCCAGGAGGATCAGGGAGAAGCGGGACTTTCACCTGGCACAGCTCCCCGTGACGCGAAAAGACGTGGGCGCCGCGCGGGCACTGATGGTGGTCATCCTGCCGGCGGCTTACATCATGCTGTACGCGATAGTAGGGGGCGCGCTGGGCAAGCATGGCCCCAACCTCAATCACCTGGGATTCATCTACGGTCTCGTTGTCGTAATGTTCTCGGGCCTGCTGATATTCAGGGACAGGTTTGTCGGTACCAGGAGCCTCATCAGGGGCAAGATTCTGTTTGTTGTCATCTTCGGGGCGCTCTTCGCCGCCGTAATCTATGTGATGGTCGCGGCCGATGATGGAGTCCAGACCGGCGGGCAGCCGCCGGCCGCCATGCGAGCCATCGACGCCATCGCCCGGCACAACCCCTTGGGAAATCCCCTGTACATGGTCTGCTTCGTTGCGGCCAGCCTCCTTCTGGCCTATGTCTCGGTTATCACGTTCCAGCGGCGGAGGACAAACGTGGAATAGGGTACTTCCCGGCGCGCAGGAACCGGTTTTGTGGACATAGCGCCGCCCGACGGCCGCCTCACCAGGCCCCCTGGGGTATCTCACGGCTGGAAATACGCCACGTCTCCTCCTCAGGCGGCCGGCAGTAAGGTCGTGCGCTGGAACAGCCGGGGCGAGGACGGCAGCGAGACTCCCAGCGGGATATACTTCTCCCGGCTGGAGTCCGGAAATCACATAAAGATCAAGAAGATGGCCCTGGTCAGATAAGAGTAAGAGAGGGGACGTTTCATCTGAGGTACAGGGGTGAATGCGCTGACATCCCGAACCGGCGCGTCTCCCCTGTTGCCGCATTCTATCCCGGTCCCGAGATGGGGCGCGACTGTGCCGGCGCGTTGTGCATTTCAAGACCTGACCCCAGGTAGGTTGGTGGAGGCGGCGGGAATCGAACCCGCGTCCGAGAATGCGTCCGTAGGGATCACTACATGCTTAGCCTGTCTTTTAAATCTCGCCTCATCGAGCTCCGGCAAGCAGGATCTCGTTGACGCCAGCCCCTGAGTTTCTCGCTCCGATCACTAGGGCGAGCGATCAGAGCCAGCCTGGCTTAGCGACGCTCCGTTCCAACCACCCAGGCGAGGTCAGAGGGAACGTGGCAGCTTAAGCTGCCATTGCCATGTTGTAATCGGCAGTTGATTTTTTCCCGTTTGTTTAACGAGACCAACGGGACCTCGGCATGCAATCCCTGCTTCTTTCATCCCCGTCGAATCCAGGTCGCCCCCTTATGTTTGTCGACAGGAACTCACTCCTACTCTATTCTATTCCTTTAGACACCCCAAGTCAAACGGGTGTTCCAAGGTATTTGCGGGCTCCGGGCCGGCCCGGGCACATTCCGCACCTATCCGGCAGCCCGTCCCGACTCCTCGGTGACGCGGCGGAGGCTGGCTGCGACCTCGCCGCTGAGCGCGCCGGGCTCGAGCCTCCACTCCCAGTTCCCCTCTCCGCTGCCCGGCAGGTTCATGCGGTACTCGGCCGGGAGGCCCAGGACGTCCTGGACGGGAACGACGGCGGTGCGGGCCGCCGAGTGCATGGCGAGACCGATCATGACCCGGCTCACCGACTCGGCCGTCACATCCTGGTTGACGTACACGTTGAGCTCGTGCTTCTCGGCCTTCTTGGCCTCGTTCTCGAACCAGCCACGCGTGGTGTTGTTGTCATGCGTGCCGGTGTAGACAACCGAGTTTTCGGGATGGTTGTGCGGCGCGTAGGGGTTCTCATCGAGGTTGCCGCTGAAGCCGAACTGCAGGACCTTCATGCCGGGGAAGTGGAATTTTTCCATTATGGCCACGACGTCGTCGGTGATATGCCCGAGGTCCTCGGCCACGATTCCCTCGGCGGGCACCCTGGTCGTGAGCACGTCGAAGAACTCCATGCCGGGCACGGCCACCCACTTGCCGTGGACGGCCGTCTTGTGATTGGCTGGAATCTCCCAGTAGGCCGCGAATCCGCGGAAGTGGTCTATGCGCATGAGATTGAAGAGGCTGAAATTGTGCTGCATGCGCCTTATCCACCAGTCGAAGTTCTGCGCTCTTAAGGCGTCCCAGTTGTAAACCGGGCTCCCCCAGCGCTGGCCCGTCTTGCTGAAGTAGTCGGGCGGCACTCCCGAGACGAACTCGGGGCTCTTGTCGCCTTTGAGCTTGAATATCCCGGGCGTGGTCCAGACGTCCACGCTGTCATAGCTTACGTATATGGGCACGTCGCCGAAGATCTCGATTCCGCGCTGGTTGCAGTAGGCCTTTAGGGCGTGCCACTGCCTGTAGAAGATGAACTGGAAGAACTTGTGCTTGTCCTTGGCTCCGGCGAGCCTGGCGTGCGCTTCCGAGAGCGCATTGTCACGCCTGTCGCGGAGGCCGTCGCCCCACCTGTTCCAGACCGCGCCGCCGGCCTCGTCCTTGAGCGCTGTGAAGAGGGCATAGTCTTCCAGCCAGTGCGAGTTGATGTGCGAGAAGGCGTCGAACTCGCCGCGATCTCCCCCCTTCTTGAAGCGCTCGTAGGCCAGGTCGAGCAGCCGGCCCTTGTAGGCGATTACCGCCGGGTAATCCACGCGGCCCGCCGGGAAGTCGGGCGCGGGCTCGAGGTCTTCCGGGCTCAAGAGGCCTTTTTCCACCATCACGTCCAGGCTTATCATGAGCGGATTGCCGGCGAGGGACGAGTTGCTCCCATAGGGCGAGTTGAACGCCACCGGGTCGGTCGGGTTGAGCGGAAGCACCTGCCAGATGCTCTGGCGCGATTCGGCCAGGAAATCCGCGAACCTGTATGCCTCCGGGCCCAGGCTTCCGATGCCGTAGGGCGACGGCAGAGACGTGATGTGCAGGAGCAGTCCGCTTGCCCGTTTTCTCATTCCGTATCCTCCAGTAGCAGGCTTACCGGGTAGAGCCTGAACAGATCCCCGATGTGAATGGCGTCCGTGCCCATCACGGGCTGGCCGGTTATTGCGTCCGTCCATCGCCGGGGCGCCCCCGGCGGCATGTTTACAACCGTATCACCCCAGACTTCGCGCCCCAAAGGAAAATTCTCATCGTCCACCAGACGCGTCAGGAAGCGCGGCGCGACGCACACGGCGAAAGAGCCCTCGTGGGCCCGCGCGAAGGCGATGACGTGATTCGCGAATTTCCCGGCGGTTCGGAGCTCGGTGTACGTTCCTTTTTCGAGAAGATACGGGTTCGCCTTCCTGGCTGCAAGTCCCTTGTGAATGAGAAAGAGCTTAATCCTCCCGCCGGGGATGTCCTCCCGCCATTTCAGGGCCGCCTCGACGGGGCCGCCGGCCGGGTCCCGGGCGATTTCTTCGGCAATGGCCTGGAGCATCAGGACCCGCGCGGCGTAATCGACCGGTCTCCTGTTGTCGGGGTCCACCAGGCTGAGGTCCCATAGCTCCGAGCCCTGGTAGAAATCGGGTACCCCGGGCGCGCATATCTTGATGAGCGTCTGGGAGAGCGAGTTGAACACGCCGTAGTGAGCGACCCGCTTTTGAAAAGGAAGGAAGTCTGCGAGGAAGTCATTGTCCGCCGCGGGGGTCAGTATGTTCTCGGCAAACGCCGCGAAGCCGTCCTCGTAGGACGTGTCGGGATCGTCCCAGGTGGTGTGGACCTTGGCCTCCCGCGCCGCCTTCCGGACATATGTCGCGATCCGGTAGCGGTAGCCGGGAAGGTCGTCCTCTTCGAAGGGATAACTCCCGACGAGGGTCTGGTAGAGGAAGTACTCGTCGTTGCGGTCGGGGATTTCCTCACCGCCGCTGCCTTCGGTTTTCTTTGAAGCGTTCATCCCCGCCCAGCGCTTGAGCCGCTCCTCCCACTCCTCCGGGATCTCCGAAAGCACGTTAATGCGGGCGCGCACGTCCTCGCCGCGCTTGGTGTCATGTGTGGATGTCGTGCTCATCGAGTGGGGGTGGGACGAGCCCCGGGCCATGTTGAATGCATGGAAGTCGGCGAGACTGCAGCCGAACCTCACCGGGTCGCCCCCGACTTCGTTGAGGGAGATTAGGCGGTTGTATACGTAAAGAAACGTGTCCTCGAAACCCTTGGCCATGACCGCGCCCATGTACTGCTGGAGGGTCATGGTGAAGTCCAGGCTGTCGGTACCCGGCGCCGGCTGTCCGGTGAGCCTCGGGGCCGCCATCACCACGGAGGCGAGCAGCCGCAGCTCGGCCGCCAGATGAGGACTGCGGCCCTGGGCCCGTCCGATCGCCTCAGCAATGGGAGCGCCGTCGTGCCATGACTGGTTGGCCGGGCTCATATAGGTCCTGTAGACAGGCAGCTCCGCCAGCACCTCCACGAGGGCTTCCCTGAGGCGCTCGTCGGGCGGCAGCTCTTCTGCGATTTCCCTCCAGGCCGTCTTCTCCAGGGCTTCGGCGAGCCAGCGCGTGAGATTGTCAAGATCAGCCTTGAGATTGGTATTCATTACGAGTTTCTTCTTCTCGCGGAGGAGGTCCCGGGGGTCGGTCTCGCAGCCGGTGAATTCGCGGTAGACTCTGTCGAAGGCCTGCTTGTTCTCCGCGCGGCAGAAGAGGCCGTTGACGGCGTTCAAGAAGTCGTAGCCGGTCGTACCCTCGACGGACCACCACCGGAGGTGTTCGCCCCCGGCCAGGACCTTCTCCAACACGACGTATATGTTCCCCATGCGCTCGCGGAGCTTCAGCAGGTAGGCTTCCGGCTGCCTTATTCCGTCGATGTGGTCTATCCTCAGGCCCGTTATCGCGCCGACCTCAATGAGCGCGGTGACCAGCCCGTGGGTGGCGTCGAACGCGCCGGGTGCAAGGGGCGCGAGGCCGATCAGGCTGTTCACATCCAGGAAACGCCGGTAATTGATAACATCTGCCGACTCTCTCCACGGAATCAGCGCGAAACTCTGCCGGCGGAGAAGATCACCCATCACCTCGGGTCCGAGAGACTCCAGCCTTTCGTCGATGTAGTCCCGGACGACTTCGCTCTCCCCGTAAAGCCGCCGGATTGTGGCGATCTTCTCGTTGATCTGCTCGGCCCTGTCACGATGAGGATCAAAGGGGCCCACGACTATGGACGTGATGGCGCTGATGAGAACGTCGATTTGCGGGTCCTGCCCGTTGTGCCGGTCGGTACCCCCGGAGGCCCGGTCGTGATCCGCGGAGGCCCGGTCGTGATCCGCGTGGTCCCGCCCGAAAATGCGGAAGTAGTCTTGCGGTCTCAGGGGAAAGGAGTAGTGCTTGTAGGTGACATAGAACCCTATTTCCCCCAGGTGAATCCGGAAGTCCCCCCTCTCAAGACACTCGGTGTAGGGCCGCTCCAGAAACGGAGCAACTACGCGGCCCGTCAGGCGGTGGTCGGGGCGGCGCCAGTCGATATCGAAGTATTCGAGGAAGGGGGAGTCCATGCCCATCCTGAGAACGTCCATGAGCATGGAATTGTCGTGATGGAAAGCCATGTGATTGGGGACTATGTCCTGCACCCAGCCCATGTCGTATTTCCTCACCTCATCCGTGAGGAGTTCGAAGTCGTGTGTCGATCCCAGGGCCGGGTTGAGGTCATTGGGGTCTACAATGTCATACCCATGCTTGCTGCCTGGCCGCGCCCGGAAGATGGGTGAGGCGTAGATGGTGTCGATACCGAGGTCATGAAGGTAAGGGAGCAGCCGGCGGGCATCTGCAAAACCGAACCGGCGGCCGAACTGCAGCCGGTAGGTGGCAAGTGGAATGCGCCTTTTCGTCCCCAGGTTTCACCTCCATGTGCGGGCTTCATAGCATACAGCATAACGGGCGGGTTGTAAAACCCCGGAGCCGTTATCCGGATGTTGAATGTCTCCCGGCCGGCAGACAGGCCGCGGCGCAAGGGCTCGGGCGGGGTGAGGGGTGATTGTGCATTTTAAGACCTGACCCCAATAGAAAAGCCCCGCGGGGCGGGGCTTTTAAATGGTGCGCCGCGAAGGAATCGAACCTTCAACCTTCAGATTAAGAGTCTGCTGCTCT
>CAZSBE010000089.1:0-11907 GCA_964604955.1 uncultured bacterium | reverse complement strand
TATCGAGATGCCTGGAGATGGGGCTGTCGGGGTGCGTCGGCGAGACGAGTTCAACATGCGTGTTACCCAGATCGAAAAACGCCACCTCGACCCTGGACGCAGCGATCTTCTCCCGGCTGCTGCACTTGATACCGAAGAGGTTCTCGAAGGTCGCAATCGACTCCTCCATGTCCCTCACCGCGATTCCGATGTGCTGAACTCCCAGCATCTTCATTGGCCCTTCACTCCTTATGCGTCTGCGCCTTCGTACGTGCCGTAAACATCTCTTAAGACGTCACATATCTCGCCGAGGGTGCACCTTGATTTGACTGCGGCGAGCGTGGGCTCGATCGTGTTGTCGCCCTTCCTTGCCGCTTCTTCCAGGGCCCTCAGGGCGCTTTCGGCCCCGCCGCCGGAGCGGCTCCGCCTGAGCGCGGCCAGCTTCTTCTTCTGTTCGCTCTCGAGCGCGGGGTCGACTCTGAATAAGGGTATGGCCGCTTCCTCGCCCGTAAATTCGTTGACGCCCACCACGATGCTGCGCTTGCGTTCCACCTCCATATGGTAGGCGAAGGCGCTGCGCTCGATTTCCCTGTTCATGTAGCCGTTCTTTATGGCCGCGATGACGCCGCCCTGCTCCTCGATCTTCCCGAGATATTCCAGCACCCGTCTTTCGATCTCGGCCGTGAGGTACTCGATGAGGTAGGACCCACCCAGGGGGTCCGCGCTGTCGGCGACCCCGGACTCGTGGGCTATTATCTGCTGCGTTCTCAGCGCCACGCGGACGGCCTCCTCGCTGGGAAGCGAAAGGGCCTCGTCGAAGGAATTGGTGTGCAGCGACTGAGTTCCGCCCAGCACCGCCGCGAGCGCCTGCAGCGCAACCCTTACGACGTTATTGAGAGGCTGCTGGGCCGTGAGCGTGCAGCCGCCCGTCTGCGTGTGGAACCTGAGGAGCCACGACCTGGGATTCTCAGCCCCGAACCTCTCCCTGACTATCCTGGCCCACAATCGCCTTGCCGCCCTGAACTTGGCGACTTCTTCAAGGAGGTTGTTGTGGGCCGCGAAGAAGAAGGATATGCGAGGCGCGAAGCGGTCGACCTCGAGACCGGCCTCGATGGCGTGTTCTATGTACGTCATGCCGTTGGCTAGCGTGAAGGCGACTTCCTGGGCCGCTGTCGCACCTGCCTCGCGGATATGATACCCGCTCACCGAAATCGTGTTCCACCTCGGAAGTTCCCTGCTGCAGAAGGAGAAGATGTCGGTCGTGAGCTTGAGCGAGGGCTCGGGCGGATAGATGTAAGTCCCGCGCGCGACGTACTCCTTGAGAACATCGTTCTGCACGGTCCCCGCGAGCGCCTTCCGCTCGATGCCCCTTGCTTCGGCAACGGCGATATACATGGCGAGCAGGACCGGGGCGGTCGAGTTTATGGTCATGGACGTGGAGACCTCATCGAGCGGGATGCCGTCGAAGAGGCGCTCCATGTCCTCAACCGAGTCTATGGCCACGCCGGCCCGGCCGACCTCGCCCTCGCAGATCCCGTGGTCGGAGTCGTAGCCCATCTGGGTGGGAAGGTCGAAGGCCACCGAGAGCCCCGTCTGGCCCTTCTCGAGGAGATACTTGAAGCGCTCATTGGTCTCCTCGCAGGTCCCGAATCCGGCGTACTGCCTGAAGGTCCAGAGACGGCCCCGGTACATGTTGGGATATACGCCCCGCGTGAAGGGGTAGAGGCCGGGAAAGCCGGTGTCCCGGACGTAGTCGATCCCGCCGAGGTCGGTGGGGAAGTAGGCCGGGGCTATGTCTATACCCGAAGTGGTCCGGAAGTCGTCCCGCCGCTCGCCGCCTCCCCCGGATTGCCTCCCGAGGGCCTCCGCGTGCCACTTCTCGATCAACCGCTTAAGATCGTTTTCTTCAGGCAACTCGGCTCTCCGTTAGGCCGCCTTCCTCTCGATTATGGCGAGCGTCTTCTGCGAGTCGACTATGTCGCCCCGGTTCACCCGGATCTCCTTGACGGTTCCGCCTACCAGGGTCGCGATCTCGTTCTGCATCTTCATGGCTTCCACGATGACGACGGGCGTTCCGGGGTCGACGTCCTGGCCCTTCTCGACTTCTATGGAGACCACGACCCCCGGCATGGGAGCCTTGATTTCCTCCAGGTCGAGATCGAGATGATGCGCCGCCGAGACGGCCCCGCGCCGCTGGAGCTCGTCGGCTATCTCCACCTCGAACTCGTCACCCCCGGTATAGACCATTGTCTTCCTGCCCGTATTCGTGACTATGGTCTCATAGCACCGGTTGTCGACGATTATGGACAGCGCGGTCGGGCCGCTCACCATCCTAGCGTCCACCACGTAGGTCTTGCCGTCAATGGTAACGTTATAGGTGGTGCCGTCCTTCTCGATTTCGACCTTCCGCTCGCCGTCCAGCATTCTGGCGTAGTAGATCATTGGCCCGTGCCTTCTCTCCTGGCCGTGTCCTTCCAGCGTGAGGCCCGCCGCCCGCTCTCATCCGGGGCTCTCCCGCGGGCCTCCATGGCGATTATCGACGCGGCGATTATGGCGACCTCGGGCGGCACCCTGCGGTGGGCCCTTGTCGCCTTGCCGTGGTAGTGCGTGTCGATGTACGAGGTGTCGAAGTCTCCGGAGATGAACTTGTCATCCCGCATCACCCACGTGTGGAACGGGATGGTGGTCTCGATGCCCTCTATGATGTATTCGCCCAGGGCGCGGCTCATCCTGGCGATGGCGGCGTCGCGGTCCTCTCCCCAGGTGATGACCTTGGCTATGAGCGGATCATAGTAGACCGGCACCTCATAGCCCCGGTACACGTAGTTCTCGACGCGCACCCAAGGTCCTTCCGGGTTCTTGAGCCGGCGGATCTTTCCAAGCGAGGGTAGGAAGTCGTTCATGGGGTCCTCGGCGTATATGCGGCACTCGATGGCCGCGCCCTTGGGCTTCACATCTGCCTGGGCGTACGCGAGCTTGAAGCCGGAAGCTATCCTCAGCTGGTTCTTAACGAGGTCGATGCCCGTTACGAACTCGGTCACGGGATGCTCCACCTGGAGGCGCGTATTGACCTCGAGGAAGTAGAAGTCGCCGGAGCCGTCGAGGATGAATTCGACCGTCCCGGCATTTCTGTACCCGGCCGCCTTCGCCGCCCTGACCGCCGTTTCGCCTATGTGCCGCCGGGCGGCGTCGTCGATGGCGGGCGAGGGGGTCTCCTCGATGAGTTTCTGGTAGCGGCGCTGAACCGAGCACTCGCGCTCGCCCAGGTAGATGATGTCGCCGTAGTTGTCGGCCAGTATCTGCACCTCTATGTGCCGCGGTTTCTCGATGAACTTCTCGATGAAGATCTCCGGGTTCCCGAAATAGGACGCGGCCTCGCTGCTGGCCGTCCGGAACGCCTGGTCGATTCCGGCAGGGTCGCGGACTATCCGCATGCCCTTGCCGCCGCCTCCGGCCGAAGCCTTGATCATAACCGGGTAGCCTATCTCGCCCGCCACCTTCCTGGCGGCCGCCGCATCTTTCACGGCCCCGTCGCTGCCGGGTATGACCGGGACGCCCGATTCCTTCATTATCTTCTTGGCGCGGGTCTTGAAACCCATGGCCTCTATGCAGGCCGCCGTGGGGCCTATGAAGACGAGCCCGGCGTCCTCGCAGGCCCGGGCGAACTCGTGGCTCTCCGCGAGGAAGCCGTAACCCGGGTGGACGGCCTCGCAGCCGGTCGCCCCCGCCACTTCGAGGATCTTCCCGATGTTGAGATAAGATTCGGCGGCGGGAGGGGGGCCTATGAGATGCGCCTCATCCGCGTAGCGCAAATGCCATGAGAGCCTGTCGGCCTCAGAGTAGACGGCCACCGACGCAATACCCATCTCATTGAGGGCGCGGAATACGCGGATGGCTATCTCGCCCCTGTTGGCGACTAGGACCTTCTTAAACAGCCTGGGCCTGGGCGTCACGCGCGACTCCTAGAGTGGTATATTACCATGCTTCTTGGGGGGCAGGTTCTGACGCTTCTCCAAGAGCATCTCGAGTGCCGTTATTATGTGGGGCCTCGTCAGCGCGGGCTCCACCACGTCGTCTATGTATCCCAGGGAAGCCGCGATATACGGATTGGCGAACTTGTCCTCGAAGTCGTCCACGAATCCCTGCCGGGTCTTCTCCGGGTCTTTGGCCTGCGTGATTTCCTTGCGGAAGATGATGTTCACCGCGCCGTCGACTCCCATGACGGCGAGCTCGGCCGACGGCCAGGCGATGTTGTAATCGCCCCTTATGTGCCGCGACGACATGACGTCATAGGCGCCGCCGTAAGCCTTGCGGGTGATGACTGTGATCTTGGGGACGGTGGCCTCGCAGTAGGCATAGAGGAGTTTGGCCCCGTGCTTGATGATGCCGCCCCATTCCTGCTCGGTGCCGGGAAGGAAGCCGGGGACGTCCTCGAACGTGAGAAGCGGTATGTTGAAAGCGTCACAGAAGCGCACGAAGCGCGCGCCCTTTATGGAGGAGTCGATGTCGAGCGTGCCCGCCAGCACCTTGGGCTGGTTGGCTACGACCCCGACGGGCATGCCGTCCAGCCTCGCGAACCCCACCACGATGTTGCCGGCATAGTTGGCGTGAACCTCGAAGAAGTCGCCGTCGTCGACGACGAGCTCGATGACCTCGAGAATGTCGTAAGGCTTGTTGGGCGAGTCGGGGATTATCTCGTTGAGCCTGGTCTCGGTGCGGTCGCGGCTGTCCGAGGGCTCGAGGCGCGGCGGGTCGTCCAGGTTGTTCTGCGGGAGGAAGCTCAGGAGCTTCCTGATCCCGGCGAAGCAGTCGTACTCGTCCTCGCTCATGAAATGGGCGACGCCGCTCTTGGTGGAGTGCGCGCGCGCCCCGCCCAGGTCCTCGAAGGTGACATTCTCGCCGGTCACGGCCTTTATGACCTCGGGCCCCGTGATGAACATGTGGCTCGTCTCTTTTACCATGAAGACGAAATCGGTGATGGCCGGCGAATACACGGCGCCGCCGGCGCAGGGGCCCAGCACGGCCGATACCTGGGGCACGACCCCTGAGGCCAGCGTGTTCCTCAAGAAGACGTCCGCATAGCCGCCCAGGCTAAGGACGCCCTCCTGAATGCGCGCGCCCCCCGAGTCATTGAGCCCTATGATGGGCGCGCCGTTTTCCACGGCGAGGTCCATGACCTGGCATATCTTCCTGGCGTTCATCTCGCCCATGGTGCCGCCGAAGACGGTGAAATCCTGCGCGAAGATGAAGACGCGGCGGCCGTTCACGGTGCCGTGGCCGGAGACGACGCCGTCGCCCACGGGCTTCTTCTTGTCCAGTCCGAAGTCATGCGTGCGGTGGGTGACGAAGACGCCGAGTTCCTGGAACGAGCCCTTGTCGAGGATGAGGTCGATGCGCTCGCGCGCCGACAGCTTGCCCGCATCGTGCTGCTTGTCTATCCTCTTGCGGCCTCCGCCGAGAGGTATGCCTTCCTTCTTCTTCTTGAGGTCTTCGAGCCTCTCCCTGGTGGACTTGCGCAATCTGATCACCTGCTTTCGGACTGGAGCTGGAAGACGCAACGCGGCTGAGCGGGCCGCCCGTTTCCGGCCCTTTAAGGACGCTCTCCGGCGCGCTCAAGTGCCCGCAAACCGCAAATGATGGTACCCCGAGGGGACCGGGCAAGTCAATCCGTTTTTGGGTGTTTGACATGCGCCTGGCTATGTGATACATAAGGCTAGGTCAGGTTATTCACGACCCACAGCAGATATGCCCGGCGGGAGGAGAACTGTGAGCATATTCGACCTCATGGACGAGCACGGGCATGAGGAGCTCGTCTTCTGTTACGATCAGGGGACGGGGCTTCGCGCCATTATCGCCGTGCACGATACCACGCTCGGGCCCGCGCTCGGCGGGACCAGGATGTGGGAGTACGCCTCCGAGGAGGCCGCCGTCCGAGAGGCGCTCCGGCTCTCAAGCGCAATGACGTTTCAGGGGGCCGTGTCCGACTGCGATACGGGAGGCGGCAAGGGCATCCTCTGGGGAAACCCCGCGGATGACAAGAGCGAGGCGTATTTCCGGGCCTTCGGCAGGTTCATCGAGGGCCTTGGCGGGCGGTTCGTGACCTATGCCGATCTCGGCACCGACGACCGCGACATCCGCTACATAAGACGCGAGACGCGCCACATCGCGCCGTTCGTATCCCGCGCCCTGGGCGAGAGCCTCGGCGGGAAGGCAACGGCCTCCGGAGTTCTCTGGGGATTGAGAGCCTGCTGCAAAGTCAAGTACGGCGTCTCATCGGTCAAGGGCCGCAGGGTCGCCATCCAGGGAGTCGGCGAGGTGGGGGCCAACCTTGCCCGGTTTCTCCATGAGGAGGGCGCGGAGCTGGTGATCACCGACATAGTGTACGACGCCATGAAACGCGTCCAGGACGTCGTGCCCGGAGCCGAAATCGTGAGGCCCGGGGAGATCTACGAATGCGAGTGCGACGTCTTCTCGCCCTGCGCCTTCGGCGGGGTCCTGACGCGGGAGACTGCGGAGAAACTCAAGTGCAAGATCATCGCGGGCGCCGCATATGACGTTCTGGAATCCGCCGAGGTGGGCGACTATCTTCACCAGAGGGACATCCTCTACGCCCCCGACTTCGTCATAAGCGCCGGGGAGCTCTTCCAGACGGCCGACAACCTGGAAGCGGCGACGGAGGAGGAGACCTTCGCGAGGACCGGCGAGATATTCGACGTGCTCGTCAGCGTCTTCGAGCGGGCCGCCAGGGACGGCGTGCCGCCGTTCCGCGCGGCGCGCAGGATGGCCGAAGAGAGAATGGAGCAGGTCGGCGGCGTGAGGAGCATACTCGCGAGGGCGCCCGAGCTCGAGCTTTAGAGACGCAAGAGGTCAGAGATGTCTGAGAAGACCAGGCCCACACACAGGATACTCGCGATAAACCCGGGCTCGACGTCGACCAAGATCGCCGTGTTCGACGATGAGAAGCCGGTTCTCGAAGAGACCATCAGGCATTCCGAGCTCGACCTATCGCCCTTCAATACGGTGTGGGAGCAGTACGAGTTCAGGAAGAAGACGATCATCGAGACGCTCGGGCGGAAAGGCATCGACATACAATCGCTCACGGCGGTCGTAGGCAGGGGGGGGCTCCTGAGGCCCGTGGTGAGCGGCACGTATGAGGTCAACCAGCTCATGATAGACGACGGGCGGGAGGGAGTGCAGGGCCAGCACGCGGCCAACCTCGGCCCGGTGCTCGCTTACGGCATAGGATGGGACCTGGGCATACCCGCCTTCATGGTCGACCCGCCAAGCGTGGACGAGTTCGAGCCCATGGCAAGGCTCTCGGGTCTCAAGTCGGTTACGAGGCGCAGCCTCTCGCATGCCCTCAACATCAAAGCCACGGCCAGAATGGCCGCGGCCGACATGGGCAGGAACCTGGAAGACCTCAATCTTATCGTCGCCCACATGGGCGGCGGGATATCGGTCTGCCCGTTGAGAAAGGGCAGAATCGTGGACGCCAATGACGCCAACTCGGGCGGGCCGTTCACACCGGAGCGCGCCGGCGCCATGCCGACCATGGGGCTCATAGACTTCGTCTTCGACAACAAGATGGGAAGGGAAGACATCAAGCGCGAGCTCATCGGCCGTGGAGGCCTGGTCTCGCACCTCGGGAGCAATTCGGCCAAGGACGTGGAGGAGAGGGTGAGGGAGGGCGACGCCCATGCGGCGCTCGTCTACCAGACCATGGCCTACCAGATCGCCAAGGAGATAGGGGCCATGGCCACGGTTCTCATGGGAGACGTGGACGCCATCATCCTGACGGGCGGGCTCTCGGCGAGCGAGATGGTCGTGGGCTGGATAAAGGAGCGCGTCGAGCATATTGCGCCCGTCATGGTCTATCCCGGCGAAGACGAAATGGAGGCGCTGGTGCTGGGCTCGTTGAGAGTCTTAAGAGGAGAAGAGAAGGCCAAGACATATCCGGAGACAGTCGACACGTTACCCCTGTAATACTCAGGCGGAGGTTTCAGATGGCATACGAGAACATAACGCTGGAAAAGCGAGACGAGATCGCGTACGTGACCGTCAACAGGCCCAAGGTCCTGAACGCGCTCAGCATAGCGACCGTCAAGGAGCTCATCGACGCATTCGAAGACCTCAGGGACGATAGCAGCATAAGGGTCGTGATCCTCACCGGGGCCGGTGAGAAGTCCTTCGTCGCGGGCGCGGACATCGGCGAGTTCCAGGGGCTCTGCCCCGACGGCGCGAGGGACTACGCCAGGCGGGGCCAGAAGCTCCTGAGCCTGATGGAGAATCTCGGCAAGCCGGTGATAGGAGCCGTGAACGGCTTCGCCCTGGGCGGCGGCTGCGAGATCGCCATGGCGTGCACTTTCAGGGTCGCCTCCGAGAACGCCAAGCTCGGGCAGCCCGAAGTCAACCTGGGCCTCATCCCCGGCTACGGCGGCACGCAGCGACTTCCCAGGCTCGTGGGCAAGGGCCGGGCCATGGAGATGATTCTCTCGGGTTATCCTATAGATGCAGAGACCGCGGCGAAGTGGGGGCTTGTCAACAAGGTGGTTCCCCAGGCCCAGCTTATGGAAACTTGCGAAAAGTTGGCCAAGACTATTGCGCTCAAGGCACCTGTGGCACTAAAATACTGTCTGGAAGCTGTAAACAGCGGAATGAATCTTACACTCGAAGAGGGACAGGTTCTTGAGGCTGACCTCTTCGGTCTTGTATTCGCCACCGAAGACTGCAAGGAAGGCACGACAGCTTTCCTGGAGAAGAGAAAGCCCGGCTTCAAGAATAAGTAGCGTCTCAGGGCGTCCCCATCGTCTAGCCCGGTTAGGACACCGCCCTTTCACGGCGGCAACACGGGTTCGAATCCCGTTGGGGACGCCAGTTGAAGCCCCTCCAGAGGAGGGGCTTTCTGTCTAACGACCTGCTGTGGCTGACGAGTGTGGAAGCTGCATACCTGAATCCGTGCCGCGAGCGGCACGGGTGTGAATCAGAGATCTCCAGCGAGTCCTGCCCCCGTTGAAGAACGCACCGCCTTGTGTTAGAATAGAATGTGTTCGCCAAGCGCCAGCACGACACTCACGGAGAATATGGCCTCCGTCACCCGACGGGGGCGTAAGGCCTCCGGGTCAATCGTGCCGCTATCTGGTCCGGGTGAGTATCGCTGTCAAGGGAAGAGGGACAGCATGAGATTCCACAGTGTGCTACTGCCGGTCGTTTCCGGCCTCCTGCTCCTGGGGCTCGGCGTCTCATCGGCACACGCAAGCGTTCTGGTCTCCGAGATGTGTGATCCCCGGTACAACTACAATACCGACCGGTTCATCGAGATCTACAACGCGGGCAGTTCTGCGGTCGATCTCACAGGCTGGTCGCTTGTCGCCGTGGGTAACGGAGCCGACATATTCACGTGGGACCTCTCGGGCCTGATCAATCCCGGAGAGGCTCTTGTCGCTGGCGATCAGACCACGACGATAGTTTTTCAAGTGGATTTCCCGGACGAGGCCTGGTCCTCAAGTAACGGCGATTGGAACGGGAAGGTCGGGGACGGCGCCAAGTTGCTTGACTCAGGCGATGTCATCATCGACTACGCCGTCGTCGATGCCACCAGGTTCGAAAACGACGACTATGTACGCAATTACGGCGTCACGGACCCGAACACGACCTACACGCCTTCGGAATGGACGGCGATGCCCGCCGATTATCCAACCGACGGCAGCCCCGGGGTTCATGATGCAGAGCCCCCGAGGCCGGCCCCTACCATCGCGAACGTCATAACGGAACCCGCGTTCCCTCTGGCCGGAGTCGATGTAGACGTTTACGCCGATGTTACTGATTCGGTCGCGACCATTACCTCAGTGTCGCTTCTGTGGGGAACGGCGCCATCGCCGCTTCCCAATGAGATCGGGATGTCGTTGGTCTCCGGCAGCCAGTATGAGACGGACACGCCCATACCCGGGCAGGCGGAGGGCGCCGTTGTCTGGTTTGAAATCCACGCGGTAAATGACTCGGCCGGGACGGGCGCTTCTGACCTTCAGAGTTACTCCATACCTTACGAGGTCACCATTCATGAGATCCAGGGCGAGGTGTCCGCGTCTCCATACGATGGGAGTGCGGTCATCACGCATGGAGTTGTAACCGCCCGCTATGCGTCCTATTTTGCCGTGCAGGATGGGGATGGTGCCTGGAACGGCATCTGGGTGGCGGGCGGGGCGGGGCCGGCTGTCGGCGACTCCGTCAGTATCAGGGGGACCGTGACAGAGAGCGATGCTACAGGCCACGCGGGCAACACGCTGTTGGTGGACGCGCTGGTCGTGATTGATTCCTCGGGGGTGGCCCTCCCCGAGGCCGCCGTCGTGTCTACTGCAAGCGCCGCCTCAGAGGATTACGAAGGCGTGCTTGTAAAGGTCGAAGCAGCCGTCTGCACGAATCCTCACGCGGGGCCCGGGGAATGGGAGATAGATGACGGGAGCGGGGCCTGCCTGGCAGGTAACATGGGATACGGCTTCACACCTATACTCGGCTCGGCATACGACGTCACCGGCCCCGTCGCATTCACGTACGGGGACTTCAAGATTGAACCGAGGGATGAGAACGACGTCGCCTGGGTGGCGGACGATTCACCGCCCGCAATCGACAATGTCGCCGTCATGAGCGATACGTCGGTGCTCGTGACATTCTCGGAAGAGGTTGATCAGACCAGCGCCGAGGCCAGCGGCAATTACACCATCGACAGCCTGGGCGTTGTGGGTTCAGAGATGTATGGAGGGAATCCCGACCAGGTCCTGTTGACGGTATCGGCCATGTCCGAGGGCGCCTACACGCTCACGGTGAACGGTGTCGAAGATCTCTACGGCAATATCATGGTCGAGGTCAGCGAGGTCTTCGAGTTCATAGATACGAGCATTCCCGACGGTTACTACGAAGGCGCCGAGGACCTCGCCGGTGAAGACCTCAGGGCCGCACTTCACGACATCATCAAGAATCATACCGCATACAGCTACGACTATGCCTGGACCGCTTTCTACACCACCGACGACAAGCCCAACGGGAAGGTGTGGGACATCTACTCCGACGTTCCCGGCGGGACGCCGCCGTATGAGTACACCTTTGGCGTTGACCAGGGTGGCGTCGGCGGCCAGGAAGGCACGGGCTACACCCGTGAGCACTCGTGGCCCAAGAGCTGGTTCGGTGGTGAGGTGGCGCCCATGTATTCCGACATCTTCGCGTTGTATCCCTGTGACGCCCACGTGAACGGTAACCGCGGCGTCTACCCATACGGGGAGGTCGCGTCGCCTGTGTGGGTGTCGCTGAATGGGAGCAAGGTGGGCCCGTGTTCATACCCGGGGTATTCGGAGACCGTCTTCGAGCCGATCGACGAGTACAAGGGCGACCTTGCGCGCACGTACTTCTACATGACCACCAGGTACTACACGGAAGACGCCGGATGGCCGGGAAGCCCGATGACGGATGGCGCCGACATATTGCCCTGGGCGGTCGACATGCTTCTTGAGTGGCATACGGAGGATCCCGTCAGCCGCAAAGAGCTCGAGCGGAACTCCGCCGCCTACGCGATACAGAATAACCGCAATCCCTTTATCGACCGGCCGGAGTTCGCGACTGACCTATACGTTACAGGCGGGGCGAAGGGGGATGGGAGCGGTGCCCTGGTCGCTGAACTGGACAGGATCTACCCCAATCCATTCAACTCCTCGGCGATGATTCGATACTCGGTTCCGGAGGCCTCTTCTGTCACCGTCACCATGTACGATGTCCTTGGCAGGAGGGTTGCCGCGGTAGTCAGTTCCCACATGCAGGCCGGGACATACACCTGTACACTCGATGCCGGCGAACTCGCTGACGGCGTCTATTTCCTCAGACTGCAGGCCGGCGTTCATTCGGATATGCGGAAGGTCGTCATACTGAAGTGAGGCCCCGTCG
>CAZSBE010000088.1:0-11955 GCA_964604955.1 uncultured bacterium | reverse complement strand
CCCTGTCTTCACTCCGGGCTGTATCATCGACTCAATGAGGCGAAGGGTCGAAACCAGCACCCTTGAGCTCGCCCTTATGAGCTCGATTTCCTCGTCCGTCTTGATCTTTATTCTGTCTATGGTCAAATTGCTCTCTCTTGCTTTCACCGCTTCTCCGCGTCCAGCTCCCTGAGAATCGCGGAAAAGACTTCCTCGACCGGCCCCTCGCCCTCGACTCTCCTGAGGAGTCCTTCCGACTCGTAATGCTCAACCAGCGGCAGCGTATCCCGCCGGTAAACCCCAAGTCGCGTCTTCACCGTCTCCGGGTGGTCGTCCCCCCTGGCCTCGAGCCTGCCACCACACCTGTCGCATACGCCATCCTTATCCGGAGGATCGCTGTCCATGCTGTAAGTTGCGCCGCAACCCAAACAGACCCTTCTCCGCGATAGCCGCGAAATGATGGCGTCGGCGCCGACATCGATGAACACCACTGCATCCAGCGCCGCGCCCCGGCCCGCCAGGATCTTTTCCAGGCCCTCGGCCTGTACCAGGGTCCGCGGGAAACCGTCCAGAATGAATCCGCCTGCACAGTCCCCCCTGGCGGTGCGCTCCTCGACCAGCGACAGCACGATGTCGTCCGGGACGAGCTCGCCGGCGTCCATGTATTCCCGGGCTCTGTTCCCCAGGTCCGTTTTCTCTTCCACTGCTTCTCTCAAAATGTCACCCGTCGAAATCTGCGGGACCCCGAACCTCTTGCTTACCATCCCTGCCTGGGTTCCCTTCCCGGACCCAGGGGGACCCAGAAAAACGAGTCTCATCGTGCTAGCGTCTTCCCCTGAGTTTGCCCCGCTTGAGGAACCCTTCATAATGCCTCATCAGAAGGTGCGACTCGATCTGCTGAAGCGTGTCGAGCGCGACACCTACAACGATCAGCAGGCCCGTTCCGCCAAAAACAAAGGGCGTATTGAACTTGTATATGAACACCGAAGGCAATATGGCTATGAATGCCAGGAAAATCGCACCCGGCAGGGTTATTCTCGTCAGAACCCTGTCTATATATTCCGCCGTGCGCTTTCCCGGCCTTATTCCAGGTATGAAGCCGCCGTACTTCTGCATGTTGTCAGCGAGGTCCTGCGGGTTGAAAACAATCGCCGTATAGAAGTAGGCGAAGAACACAATGATCACCGCATAAAGGAAGTTATAAAGCAGCGAGCTGGGCGACATGTAAGTGTTTACAACGTCCGAGATTTCCGCCCGCCCGAACCATGTCGCAATACTGGTCGGAAACATCAATATGGCCTGGGCGAAGATTATGGGGATAACTCCCGCCGTATTCACCCTCAAGGGTATATGGGTGCTGTGGCCCCCGTATATCTTCCTCCCCACGACACGTTTGGCGTACTGCACCGGTATTTTCCGCATGCCCTGCGTCATCACGATCACGGCGGCGATGATGAAGACCATCAGCAGGACGAGCAGCACCAGCGAGAAGAAGTTGAGCTGGCCCGATCTCAGGGCGTCGATCGTTCTCAGTATGTCGTTTGGGTACCTGGCGATAATGCCCGTGAAGATTATGAGCGAGATGCCGTTCCCTATGCCTTTCTCGCTTATCTTCTCCCCCAGCCACATCAGGAATATCGTGCCCGCCGTCAGTGTAATCACCGTCATTATCCGGAAGCCGAAGCCCGGATCGGGAACGATGGGCCGCGAACTCGCCACCGGCATGCGCTCGAGATAAGCGGAGATGCCGTAGGCCTGAAGCATCGCGAGGAGGACTGTTCCGTATCGCGTGTATTGCGTGATCTTCTTCCTGCCCTCTTCGCCCTCCTTCTGAAGCTTCTCGAAGTAAGGAATAACCGCCGTCAAGAGCTGCATGATAATCGAAGACGATATATACGGCATGATGCCAAGCGCGAATACTGTTGCTCTCGAGAAGGCCCCACCGGCGAACATGTCGTAGAGGCCGAGCAGAGTGCCCTGCATTCTCTGCAGCGCTTCCGCGAGCGCGGACCCGTCGATCCCCGGCACGGGAACATAACATCCGACTCTGAAGACAATGAGCAGCCCGAGCGTGATTAGAATTCTCCGCCTCAGTTCCGGGATCTTGAAAATGCTCTGAATTTTGTCCAGCACCCGTAATCCTCCTCGAGTGAAAAGCGCTTACCGCTTTATGTCAAAAGGGTGAGCGAGCCCCCCGCCTTTTCTATTGCCTCTTTCGCCCTGGCAGACGCCGCGTGGGCGCTTACCTTGACCGCGAAGCCGAGCTCACCATTGGCCAATATCTTCACTTTGCTCTTCTTGCGTGCCACGAGGTTCCTGGCTGCCATGCTCTCGGGGTTCACCTCATCACCCGCCGCGAACCTCGCGGAGATGTCCCTGAGATTCACGACTTCATACTCCACTCTCATGTAGTTCTTGAAGCCGCGCTTCGGCAACCGGCGCTGAAGGGGCATCTGCCCGCCCTCGAACCAGGGATGTATCGCCGCCCTGGAGCACTGGCCCTTGTTTCCCTTGCAGCATCTCTTGCCGTGTCCGCTCCCGGCCCCTCGCCCGACGCGCTTGCGCGCCTTCGTCCTGCCCCGGGACGGAGCCAGCTCATTGAGTTTCACTTACTTGCTCTCCTTCTCGATAACTTCCACGCTCACCATGTAATGCACTTTCTCGATCATGCCCCTGATCGTAGGAGTATCGGCATGCTCAACGACCGAGCCCGGGTGTTTCAAACCCAGGGCACGCAGCACTTTCTTGTGCGTGCCAAGTCTTCCAATTCCGCTTTTCGTCTGTTTAATTCTCAGCATCGTCACTTGCATCACTCTCCGCGAAGCCTAGAACTTCCCTAACCGTCATTCCTCTTAACCTGCCGACTTCCGCGGCCTTTCTCAGCTGCAGAAGTCCGTCCATAGTCGCCTTGACTACATTATGGGGGTTGTTGGACCCGAGGCACTTCGTAAGGATGTCGCGCACCCCGGCGGGTTCGAGCACGCCCCTGACCGGACCGCCCGCGATAACGCCGGTACCCGGAGACGCGGGCTTGAGGAGCACCCTGCCGGCCCCACTCCGTCCGATGACCTCGTGGGGTATAGTAGTCCCTAGAAGAGGTATTGAAACCATGTCCTTCTTGGCGGCTTCGATCGCCTTCCTGATTGTATCGGCAACTTCATTCGCCTTGCCCATGCCGATACCGACCGTGCCCTTGCCGTCACCCACCGCAACAATGGCGTTGAAACTGAAACGCCTGCCGCCCTTTACCACTTTCGCAACCCGGTTGATATGGATGACGTGCTCCATGAGCTGATCCCCATCCTCTTCCTCCTCACGGCCGCGGCCGCGGCCCCTGCCCGGCCTGCCCCCTCCCGGACGCCCTCTCCCCATCCGGCGCGCCGGAAGGGCTGAACGCGTCGAGGCAGGCGAATGCCTGCCCGGAGCCGCGGGCTTCGCCGGGGTCTCAGCCGCCCTGGCCTCGGCGGGCTTCTTCTCGGCCGCCAGCCGCACGGGCGCCTTCTCTTCCGGCCTCTGCTTCGCCACGGGCTCTTCGGGCCTCCTGGGCTTCCCGGCAACGGGCTTTTCAGCCTTTGCTTCCACCGGGGCTTCAGCCTTGGGCTCGGGCTGTTTGGTCGGCTCGACCTTCTCCTCGTTGGTTCCTTCGTTTACCTCTTCTGGCAAATCACTCCCCCCTTAGATCTAGAATTGGAGACCGGATTTTCTGGCTGCGTCGGCGAGAGCCTTGACCCTGCCGTGATACTTGTAGCCTGACCGGTCGAATACTACGCTGGTTATCCCCTTTTCGGTCGCGCGCCTCGCTATCGCCTCGCCTACCGCGCGGCTCTCGGCAAACTGCTCTTTGTCGTCCTTCACCTTGTCGGCGATCTCTCTGGATGAGCCGCAGACGCCGGCGATCACCGCGCCCGACATATCGTCGACAACCTGAGCGTACATATGCCTGTTGCTCCGGAACACGGCGAGCCTCGGCCTCGCAGGAGTGCCGCGAAGCTTCCTCCGGATCCTCAGGTGTCGTCTCTCTCGCCCGCCAAGTCTTCTCTTACTCATCTAACACTCCATTAAGATTGTGCAGCGCCAGCTTTGCCGGCCTTCCTCTTCACGTACTCGCCCACGTACCTGATTCCCTTGCCCTTGTAAGGCTCGGGCGGGTCGAAGGCGCGGATGTCGGCCGCAGCCTGTCCCACAGCTTCCTTGTCTGAGCCGAGCACCCTGATTCTCTCCTGACCGGGCACCTCAATGGTGATGCCCGCCGGGGGATCAAAGACCACCGGATGCGACATGGAGAGGTTAAGGCTGAGCTTCTTGCCCTGCATCTCCGCCTTGTAGCCGATTCCGTGGATTTCGAGCTCCCTGACAAACCCATCCGTCACGCCCACGATCATGTTGTTTACCAAGACCCTCGTCGTCCCGTGGAGCGCCCTGTGTGACGGCATGTCCGAGGGGCGCTCGACCGTAATCGTCTCCTTATCCACTGTCACCTTGATTTCCGGGTGCAGGTCTCTCTCGAGAGTCCCCTTGGGACCCTTCACCTTAATATGGTGGCCGGTGAGCTTGACCTCGACGCCCGAAGGAATCGTGATCGGTACCTTTCCCACTCTTGACATTGTTTCCCCCGTTTACCAGACGCGGCAGAGCACTTCGCCGCCTATTCCCTTTCTTCTTGCCTCTTTGCCCGTCATGACGCCCTGAGACGTAGTCAAAACGGCGATGCCCAGCCCGCCCTGTATCCGCGGTACATGTTTCTTGTCCGCGTAACGCCTGAGCCCGGGAGTGGAGATTTTCTGAATTCCCGAGATTACCGATTTCTCGTCCTCGGTGTATTTCAGGTATATCTTGAGCCTGCCCTGCTTCTGGTCCTCGATATACTTGTAGTTGTTGATGAACTTCTCCATCAAGAGGACCTTGAGCACATCCTGCTTGAGCCTGGAAGCAGGCACTTCCACTCTCTTGAGCTTCGCCTTGCAACCGTTTCTTATAACGGTCAACATGTCTGCAATAGGATCAGTGACTGACATCTACACGTTCCTCTCTGAATGTTCTACCAACTTGCCTTTACCACGCCGGGGACCTGTCCGCTCAGCGAAAGCTCTCTGAAGCAGATCCTGCAAATCCCGAACTTCCGCAAGTAAGCTCTCGGTCTCCCGCAGCGATGGCATCTGTTGTGCTGGCGAACCTTGAACTTCGGTTCTCTTTTCCATTTCTCCATGGAAGACTTCTTGGCCACAGCTTCTCCCTCTCTCTAGCTGGTTCTGAAAGGCATACCGAGCCCCCTGAGCAGCTCGAGCGCCTCTTCATCGGTCTGACATGTAGTCGCAATGGTTATATCCATTCCCATGATCTTCGCGACTTTGTCGTAATCTATCTCCGGGAACACTATTTGCTCCTTGATTCCGAACGTATAGTTGCCGTGGCCGTCGAAACTGTCCGGCGACAATCCCCTGAAGTCCCTTATTCTCGGGATTGCCGAGGTGACGAGCCTGTCGAAGAACTCGTACATCCTCATACCGCGCATGGTCACCTTGCACCCCAGGGACATCCCCTTCCTGACCTTGAAGCTCGCCACGGACTTTCTGGCTTTGGTTATCGTCGGGCGCTGGCCCGTGATCGTCGCGAGGTCCTCGACGGCGGCGTCCAGGAGCTTGCTTTCCTTCATGCCCTCACCAACACCCATGTTGACGACGATCTTCGACAGCTTGGGTATGCGGTGAATGTTCTTGTAACCGAAACGCTTCTGCAACGCAGGCGCCGCCTCATCGTGGAAGCGCTTGAGCATCCTCGGCACATAGCCCGGTGGCATCGGCGGGGACTCCTCGTGCTTCTCAGCCTTCTTGGCCTTGTCGCCTTTGTCGCCCTTCTTGGCCTTCTTCGGCTTACCGGCCTTCTCGGCCTTCTCGGCCTTCTTCGGCTTCTCAGCCTTCCCGGGCCTGTCTGCCCCAGCCTCCGGCGCGGGCCCCTCAGCCGTCCCGGCCTTCACCGTCTCCTCGACCCTCTCAGGCTCTTCGGGCCTTGCGGCCCCGACCTGGTCTTCTCTCGTCTCTTGTTTGTTCTCCTCAGCCACTTTCCGTCAGACCTCGCTTAGACCTTTCCAATGATCTCATTGCATTTGTTACACACTCTTGCCCTCTTGCCCTCGGCCAGCGTCGACCTCTTGGGGCGCACGCCCTGGCCGCAGCGGGGGCACACCACCTGCACGTTCGAGACGTGAATGGGTGCCTCTTTCTCGATGATCCCGCCCGGCTCCATTCTCGATCGGGCCTTGGTGTGCCTCTTGATGAAGTTCACACCTTCAATGATTATGCGTTCACTGCCCGGGTAGACCTTGAGCACTTTGCCGGTCTTCCCCTTATCATTGCCGGCAATGACTTTTACAGTGTCATCCTTTGCCACCCGCATTCTTCCCAGTCCTCCGTTAAACGACTTCAGGTGCGAGAGAAACTATCTTCATGAACTGCTTCTCTCGGAGCTCACGGGCCACAGGGCCGAATATTCTCGATGCCCTGGGCTCTTTGTCTTCGTTGATCAGCACTGCGGCGTTCTGGTCGAAGCGGATATGGGAACCGTCCGGGCGCACATATTCCTTCTTCGTCCTCACCACCACGGCCTTCGCCACGTCCCCCTTTTTGACATCGCTCTCGGGAATCGCGTCCTTGACCGCGACCACGATGATGTCACCCACCCGCGCATACCTTCTCATGGAACCGCCGAGCACTCTGATACATTGAGCCGTTCTGGCACCCGAGTTGTCTGCGATCGTCAACATGGTCTCTACCTGAACCATCTCATTACCGTCCTATTCTGCCTTCCTGACTATCTCAACAACCCTCCAGCGCTTTAGCTTGCTGAGAGGCCTGGTCTCCTCGATTCTTACGGTGTCACCGGCCGCGCAGAGGCCCTTCTCGTCGTGCGCGTAGAATTTCGGGTGCTTCTTCACGACCTTGCCGTAAACCGGGTGTCTGAGTCGCCGCGTCACCTGGACGACCACGGTCTTGTCCATCTTGTCGCTGACGACAACTCCGACTCTTGTCTTCTTCTTAGTCTCGCTCATTTCCTAACCCTTCTTGGCGTCTCAGGCCTACTGCTCCCCTTGAGCGGCTTCCCCAGATCCCGGCAGGCGGGACAGCCCCCTGTCCTCCTCTTTCATGATCGTGAGTATCCTTGCGATCTCCCGCCGCAGCTGGCGGATCTTCAGAGGATTGTCCAGCTTCTGGGAAGAAACCCTGAATCTCAGGTTAAAGAGCTCCTCGCGCAGGTCGCGCACGTTTCTTGCGAGCTCCTCCCTGGTCAGTTCTCTGTATTTTTCAGGCTTCATCAACCTATACCTCTCTCGTCAAAAACCTCGTCTTGATCGGAAGCTTCCTCGCGGCAAGGTACATGGCTTCCTTTGCGAGGCTCTCGTTAACTCCGCCGAGTTCAAACAGGATCCGTCCGGGCTTCACCACGGCCACGAAGTGCTCCGGGTTGCCCTTTCCCTTGCCCATCCTCGTCTCGGCCGGCTTGAAGGTGACGGGCTTGTCCGGGAATATCCTGACCCAGAGCTTCCCGCCCCGCTTCACGTGCCTGGTCATGGCGACGCGCGCGGCCTCTATCTGCCTGGCCGTTATCCACGCCGGCTCAAGAGCCTGCAAACCGAATTCTCCGAATTCGATGTCGCTGCCCCTCCAGGCGGCCCCTCTCATCCTGCCTCTCTGCTGCTTTCTGTACTTCATTCTCTTGGGGCTAAGCATTAGTACGTGCTCCTCTTATCTCTTATTGTCCGCTGTCTCGAAGATCTCTCCATGGAAGATCCAGACTTTCACTCCGATGGCGCCGTAGGTCGTCCTCGACGTCGCCCTCGCGTAATCGACGTCCGCCCTCAACGTGTGAAGCGGCACACGGCCCTCCATGTAATGTTCGCACCTGGCCATCTCGGCCCCCGAAAGGCGGCCCTTGCACATGATCTTGATGCCCTCTGCGCCGGCTCTCATTGCCGAGGAGATCGCCTTCTTCATGGCCCGCCTGTGCGACACTCTCTGTTCCAGCTGACTTGCGACGTGCTGCGCCACGAGCTGAGCGTCGATTTCGGGCCTTTCGACTTCCTGTATATTCACGTGGATTTCTTTCTTGGTTATGTGCTGCAGCTCGTCCCTGAGCTGATCGACTTCCGTACCCTTGCGCCCGATGACTATCCCGGGCTTCGCGGTATGTATGGTAACGGTGATCTTCTTTGGGGCTCTCTCGATGACCACTCTGGATATACCGGCCCGTTGCAACCTGCTGGTGACGTATTTCCGGATGAAGATGTCTTCCTTAAGGAGTTCCGGATAGTCCTTCCTGGCAAACCACTTTGAATCCCAGCTCCTCACAATTCCCAGTCTCAAACCAACAGGGTTCGTCTTCTGCCCCAAAATCTGCCTCCTTATTTCTTCTTCTTTTTCTTTTTTGAGGGCACCGCCGCGCTCTGAAGCCTGCGCGCCGCCCTGGTGCCCTTCATTTCGGCCGGCATCTCGGTCGAAACCGTAACCTTGATATGGCTCATCCTCTTTCTTACTCGGGATGCTCTTCCATAGGCACGGGGCCGCCACCGCGGCATTATGGGGCCGCCATCGATCGCGGCGCCCACAACAAACAGGCTCTCGGCGTCCAGTTCACCGCTCCCTTCCTTGACCATTGCGTTGGCGATAGCGGAATTGAGCGTCTTCTCCAACATTCCCGAGGCCTTCCGCGGAGTCGCCTTCAAAATAGCCAGCGCCTCCTTGACCGGCTTGCCCTTTATCAGGCTTGCGGTCAGCCGGGCCTTCCTGGGCGATATTAGGTTGTACTTAGATACCGCATGCGCATCCATCAAGTCTTACCTCACTTAACCTTTGCTGTCCGCTCAGCAAGCTTGCCACCGTGACCTCTGAAGGTCCTGGTTGGCGCAAATTCGCCGAGCCTGTGGCCGACCATGTTCTCCGTGATGAAAATCGGAATGAACTTGTTCCCGTTGTGCACCGCAAGGGTGTGTCCCACAAAATCGGGAGTAATGGTCGATGCCCGCGACCAGGTTCTCACCACTTTCTTCTCCCTGGTCCGGTTCAGCGTCTCTATCTTCGCCGCCAGCTTGATGGCAACAAAGGGACCTTTTTTTAAAGAGCGAGCCATTCTCCGTTTTCCCCCTATTTCTTCTTTCGCCGCCTGACAATGTACTTGTCAGAGAGTTGTCTCTTCCTGGTCTTGTAACCCTTGGTCGGCACTCCCCACGGCGAACACGGGTGCCGCCCGCCGGAGCTCTTGCCCTCACCGCCGCCCATGGGATGGTCGATGGGGTTCATGGCGACGCCGCGCACATGCGGGCGCCTGCCGAGCCAGCGGCTCCTCCCGGCCTTTCCGATCGTGATTTTCTCATGATCCACGTTTCCGACCTGGCCGATAGTGGCGAGACACTCCTGTCTCGCGAGTCTGACCTCGCCGGAGGGAAGCTTCAGGTGCGCGTACTTCCCTTCCTTGGCAGCGACCACTACCAGAGTGCCGGCGCCCCTGGCGAGCTGTCCGCCCTTGCCCGGCACGAGCTCAACGTTGTGAACTTCCGTGCCAAGCGGGATGTTCTTAAGGGGCATCGCGTTCCCGACCCTGATTTCCGAGCCGGACCCGGAGACTATCTTGTCGCCGACGTTCAACCCGGCAGGCGCCAGAATGTACCTCTTCTCACCATCGGCGTAATGGAGAAGGGCGATTCTCGCGGACCGGTTCGGGTCGTATTCGATGCTCGCCACCGTCGCCGGGATTCCGAACTTGTCCCTCTTGAAGTCGATGATTCTGTAAAGCCGCTTGTGCCCGCCTCCCCTGAACCTCATGGTGACGCGGCCGTAGCAGTTCCTCCCGCCCTTTGACTTCAATGGGGCGGTCAGGCGCCTTTCCGGCCTGGTTCTGGTCACCTCTTCAAACGTCGATACCGTCTGGTACCGCAGCGTCGGAGTGGTAGGCTTGTGTCTTCTTATGCCCATTGCTTACACCTGCTCGAATAGGTCGATTGCCTGACCTGGTTCAAGAGTAACGACAGCTTTCTTCCAGTCAGGTCTCCTGCCGGAGTAAACGCCGAGCCGCTTGACCTTTCCGTGGACCGTCGCCGTCTTCACATTCCTAACTTTCACGTTGAATATCTCTTCCACAGCGCGCCTGATCTCGATCTTGTTCGCCGTTATTGCGACACTGAATATGTACTTGTTCTGGGCTTCGCGTATCTTCGAACCCTTCTCGGTAACCAGAGGTCTTAAGATGATGGATCTCGCGTTCTTCATCGCTTCAGCACCTCCACTACCTTATCAACAGCCTCTTTATCCATGACCACAGTGTCGCAGTTCATCACGTCGTATACGTTGAGGTCTTTAGCTATGGTAGTCGTGACACCCGGTATGTTCCTCATGCCCTTGATAATGTTCTCGTTTTTCTCCGGAAGCACGAAGAGGCACTTGCCGCCCTCGAGCCCCAGCGACTTCATCAGCTCGGCCGCGAGCTTCGTTTTGGGCTGGTCGATGCCGATGCCGTCGACTATCTTGACGCGACCCTCTCTTGCCTTGATGGACAGCGCGCAGCGTATAGCGAGGCGCCTCTCCTTCTTCGGTATCGAGAAGTTATAGTCCCTCGGCTTGGGGCCGAACGCTATGCCGCCGCCCCTCCAAACCGGGGACCCGGCCGTCCCCGACCGCGCCCTTCCCAGGCCCTTCTGTTTCCAGGGCTTCTTGCCGCTGGCCTTGACTTCGGACCTTCCCTTGGTCGATGCATTCCCCTGCCGCTGATTCGCCAGGTAGGAACGCACGGCCTCATAAAGCACTGTCTTCTTAGGCTTAACGTTGAAGACGCCGTCCGGAAGATCGATCTTCCCGCCGCCTCCCGCTTTGTTTAGAACCTCGACCTCCATAGCGAATCCTTCTCTCCTACTCCTGCGCGCTTACCATTACGTAGCCGTTCTTATGACCCGGCACAGCGCCCCTCACAGTTATGATGTTCCTGTCTGCGTCAACCTGGATGACTTCCAGGTTCCTGACCGTCACCCGCTCGTGGCCCGCGTGCCCCGGCATCTTCCTGTTCTTCCAGACCTTCGCCGGAGTGGCACACTGTCCAATCGAACCGGGCTCCCTCGTGTTGCTGCTGCCGTGAGACGCCGGGGCCCCGCGAAATCCCCATCTCTTGACGACGCCCTGGAATCCCTTGCCCTTACTGTAGCCTGTTACGCGGACGAGGTCCCCGGCCGCGAAGAGGTCTGCCTTCACCTGGCCGCCGACCTCGTACCCGGAGGGGTCGTTCACGCGGATTTCCCTCAAGATACTGGCCGCATCCACCCCTGCCTTCTCGAAGTGGCCTTTCGCCGGCTTGTTCACGTTCCCAGGCTTCCGTCTCCCGAAGCCGATCTGGATCGCGTTGTAGCCGTCACGCTCGTTGGTCTTGATCTCGACCACCGGACACGGACCAGCTTCGATAACGGTCACAGGCACGGATTCTCCCTTCTCGTTGAAGATCCGCGTCATGCCTAATTTCTTTCCGATAATTCCCTTCATACTTGTTCACCTTTGCGTTGGAAACTGCGCCCCGGGCCACCTGCGCCCCGGAACGGCCTCCCTAAACCTTGATCTCGATGTCAACGCCAGCCGGCAAATCCAGCTTCATTAAGGCTTCGACCGTCTGCGGGGTCGACTCCCAGATATCGATAAGCCGCTTATGCGTGCGGATCTCAAACTGCTCCCTCGACTTCTTGTCGACGTGAGGGGAGCGGAGCACCGTGTACACCGACCTCTTCGTCGGCAGCGGGACCGGTCCCGAGACCCTGGCCCCTGTCTGCTTAGCAGTCTTAACGATCTCGCCGGCCGACCTATCGACCATCGCGTGGTCGTAGCCTTTTAGTCGTATCCTGATCTTCTGTCCCGGCACTTAACTTCCTCCCCTAATCACCTGGTGTCTATTCAAGAATGTCGCCGACGACGCCCTGTCCGACGGTCCTGCCACCCTCGCGGATAGCGAACG
>CAZSBE010000087.1:0-12003 GCA_964604955.1 uncultured bacterium | reverse complement strand
CGCGGCGACCTTTGACGCCACATACGGCCGGAACACATCCAGCGAAACGTAGCCGCCCGTCGCGCGGACGATCGCCTCGGCCCCTGAACCTCTGAGCCAGAGTCCGAGGAGTATTGCGAACACGGCGAAGGATGCCGCGACGATCAGGCCGTGGACGTCGCGCCCGGACCATCCGCCGGGGCCGGATCCCCCTCCGCTGTGCATCTTGGGACCTGACCCCTTGTGCATTTCAAGACCTGACCCCAGGCGGGAGGCCCGGTCCAGGCCGAAACCTGCGAGCACCGCCACGCTCATCATGTAAATCACTATGACGCGGTCCACCCGGGAGAATTTGAAACCGGGAAGAAGCGTGTAGAAGACCCTGAGCAGCGGCGAGCCGAACACGACGAGCAAGGCGAGCCCGCCGAGAACGACAAAGGGCAGCATCTTGCGGCGCGGGCGCGCGAGCGCCAGCAGCGCCAGGATGAGGGTGAGAACGCCGGCATAGCCGGTCGTGCTCACGTAGTTCTGATTGAAGGCGTATGGCGTGTCGGTTTTCTGGAGCCCTCTGCTCACGACGCCGACTTCGGGGTCGAGAGGATGCCCCAGGACGTCAGGGATGAAGTACTTGAAAGCCGCCAGCCGGTGATGCGCGCTGCTCAGTATCATCTCGTATGGCAGGGCCTTGCGATAGGAGTACGTGCTGAGCTCATAACTCGGCAGCAGCTGGAAGGCCGAGATTAGAACGGCCACGACCAGCGAAACCGCGAGCATAGTGAAGATGACGGCCTTCTTCCTTCGCCCGGCCTCCCTCATCATGAACACTCTCATCATCATGTAGGCGGCGAGCGAATAGACCGCAAGGAACACTATCTGGGGGAACCCCGCGAGAATACACATCGTGACAGCCGCAGCCAGCAGCCCCGCCCGCCTGAGACTCGCCTTGAGCACCAGCCCTTCGCCGAAAAAGAGAAGCGCCGGAATATACGCCGCCGTCGAGATGAAGGTCGGCTGGCCGTAACGCGTGGCCATGAAACCGGAGAAGGTGAAGATCACGGCCGAGGCCAGGGCTCCGCCGTGGCTGATACCCAGCCTCCTCGCCAGGAGGTAAGTGAAAACCGCGGCGATTATGAAATGTATGTAGAGAAAGAGGTCCATCTGAGTGTATGGGTCGATTGCATAGAGGGCCAGGTTCACCGGATAGAGGACGCCCGACTGGTAGTTGGCCAGAAACGGCGTCCCGCAGAACTGGTGCGGGTTCCAGAGCGGTATCACGCCCTCTCTCATCATCCGCGTGGCGAAGACGCGGCGCGGGAGATAGGAGAAGGTGCAGTCGGAAGTGACGGACGGCTCGGCGAGCTCCGGCTCGGTAGCGTCAGCGCGCCAGGGAAACACCCCCGTAAGGCGGAAAGTGACGAGCGTCCTGTCGGTAAACAGTTCCGGGGAGAAAAAGACGGTAATCAGGACGATGAGGAAGGCTATGGCCAGGACATCTTTCCTGCGTTCAGTCATGCTCCTCGCTTTTTCCTGCCCCGGCCCAGGTATATCTCGGCCCATATCCTTGCCAGCTCCCTCAGCGTGCTGAAGACGTGGCTGGGCCGCACCGTGCTGCTGCCACCTGCCCGGGGATAATGACGAACCCCGATCTCGGTCATTCTGAAGCCGTAGTAGCGCGCCTTGGCCAGGATCTCGGTATCGACGAAGAACTTCCTGGACCTAATCTCGATGACGTCGAAAACCTCTCTCCGGAAGAGCTTGAAGGCGCAGTCTATGTCCCTCACCCGCAACCTGAAGATGGTCCTGGCGAGAAGGTTGTAGCCCCACGCCAGGAACAGGCGCGTGAGGGGATCGTAACGGTAGATTCTGAAGCCGCACACGAGGTCGTAGTCCTCGCTGGCGGGAAGGAAGTTCTTTACCTCTTTGACGTCGAACTGGAGGTCCGAGTCGGTATAGAAGACCAGCCCCATGCGCGCGCTGGCAAACCCCGTCTTCAGGGCATCCGCATAACCGAGGTTGCGCGGCTGGTGAACGGGCCTGACGTGGGGATTGGAGGCGGCCAGGCCGTCTATTATGTCTCCTGTCCCGTCGGAGCTCCCGTCGTTTACGATTATGACCTCGTAGTCGTCCAGACCGAGCGTCTCCGCCACCTCGACTATCGCCGTGGCGGCTCTCTCAATATTCTCTTCCTCGTTATAGGCCGGCAGCACGAATGAAATCGACTTTCCCATGGTCCCCCGTCGACCTCCTCTAGCCTATGTAGCCGATGCCCTCGAGGCGCCGCTTGATGTCGTCGCGGTCCTCCGCGCTCATACGCCCCGGGCCGATTCTCCCCAGAACCTCTTTATCGACAAACTCCGGCTGATTCTGAGTGAGATACCTCTCATCCAGCGCCGCCTCGGCGATCCTTCCGTCCATGGCCCGCGGGATGGGCAATCCAAGAAGATACAGGACGGTCGGCGCGATGTCCAGAATAGATAGAGAATCGATCTCCCTGCCGCTTGCGAAATCCGGCCCCATCCCAAGGAAGATGCCGTTCATCCGATGGTCGCCCGAGTTTCCGTACACCGGGTCGGTGAAGTTGTTGCTGGTGAAATCGAGCGTGCCGAGGGCCTTGTAACTCATGTCCCTGGGCACGAAGATTACATCCGGGGCCTCATCCAGATACGGCCCCTCATAGAGCTCCTCCCTGAAGTAGACCCTGTCGAAGAGCTTCTCCCCTGTCGCGGGGTCTGCGGCCTCAAGGAGGCGGCTCCTGATATCGGCGCGTACAGCCTCGTATTCGGCGCCGGCCTCGACCGACCCCCAGGGCTCGCGGCCCTTGAGATTCACGTATATCTGGCCGTAGTTGCCGCGCGAATACGCGCGCGTCACCTGCCAGTCGACATCGGCCAGCGACAGGAAGAAACGGTGGATGAGCATTTGCATTTTCTGGCGCGAGTGGAAGCCCCCGGATAGCCTGTACTTGGCGAGCCCCAGCGCCATCGAGAGCCTGTAGAGCAGGGTCGGCGTGAAGCCGAAACGGTAGGCCGCCCGCTTGATGGAGGTCATGGCGCCCCGCTTGAGGCGGAGCAGGCCCTGGTCCACCAGCCACGTGTTGAACGAAAGGAAAGTGTGTATCGGCCCGAACCCGTGATCGGACATGATGACGATATCGGCGCCTTCCGCGTCCTCCACTATCTGCCCGAGGCCCGCATCGAGGGCCGAGTAGAAGGCTTTGAGCCGCGGCGCGTACTTCCGGGCCTCCTCCCGGTCGTGACGGGGGTGGCTCTCGTCCAGTAGGTGCCAGAGCTCATGGGACGCCCGGTCGGTGCCCCAGAAATGGGAGATGAAGAGGCTCCAGTCTATACGGCCCATGAGATAGCGTGTCACCCTGACATCGAAGTCGAGAACGTCATCGAGCTCGTCGATGACGTCGGCGACGCCGCGGCGGGAGTAAACCTGCCGGTGATAGAGCTTGTAGGGGCCGAACTTCGACTCGAGTTCCTTAAGGAGCGCGGGCGGCTCGGCGAAGTCGCGCCTGCCGAAGGGCGTCAGGAAACCGCTCAGCATCAGGCCCTTGATCCTGTCCGGCGGGTAGGTGATGGGAACGCCCTTGACCACGGACTTGAGCCCCGCCTCACCGGCAAGTTCCCATAGGGGGACGCCGTCTCTCAAGGCGGAGTTCACCGGGACCTCGCCGAACGGATTGTGGGCCGACCTCGCCTCCTCCACCAGGGCCTTCTTGCGGAGCAGGAACTCGAATACGCCGTGCTTGCCGGGATTGAGCCCTGTTACGAAACTCGACCAGGCGGTCGCCGTCACGGGGGGTACCTGCGTGATCAGATCCGCCGAACATCCCTTCTTCAGAAAACAAGCCAGGTTGGGCATCGTGCCGTCGGCTGCGAGGCGGCGCAGCAGTGCCCACGTGCCGCCGTCGAGTCCGAGAATGATAACCCTTCGAGCCGGCGAATCGCCCATCAAGCTGTCTCCAGCCTCGAGAAGTTCGCGATCGCGAGGAAGAGATGGGTAATCCTGCTCAGGAGTTTCAGCCTGTTGGCCCTGAGCGCCTCGTCCTCGGCCATGACCATCACCCCGTCAAAGAAGGCGTCTATGGGCTGAGAGAGTTCCGAAAGCAGCTTGAGGGCCCCCGTGAAATCCCTCTCCCTCATATAGGCCTCATAGTCGGAAAGAAGGCCGGTATAGGTCTCATAGAGGTCCCGCTCGGAGTCGTCCTCGAACAGAGCGGGGTCGGGATCGCCGTCGAATCCGCCCCTGGTGATGTTGTGGGCGCGCTTGAACGCCGTGAGCAGCGACGGGAACTTCTCGTGGCGCTCGAATTCCTCGACGGCGGCGATGCGCTTCATTATGAGGGCCGGGTCGTCGATGCCCGCGTCGAGCACGCCTGCGACCAGGTCATACCTGAAGCCCCGGTCCACCAAATGGGTCTGAACCCTCTGCTTCAGGAAATCGAGCAGATTGGCCTCGAGCGCGGCCCTGTCGCCGGCCAGTTTGTCGCCGTAGAGGCCGAGGGCCTCGCCGAATATCCCGCTCAGCGAGACGTGTATTTCCTTTTCGATGAGGATCCTGGCTATGCCCGTCGCCTGGCGCCTCAGTCCGTACGGGTCTTCAGAACCCGTCGGGATGAGCCCCGCTCCGAAACAGCCGGCCAGCGTGTCCGCCTTGTCCGCCAGCGCTACGACGAGGCCGCATTCGGTTTCGGGCAGAACATCGTCGGCGAAGCGCGGCAGGTAGTGCTCGAAGATTCCCCGCGATACCTCCGCGTCCTCTCCCGAAGCTTCGGCGTACTTGCCGCCCATGTATCCCTGGAGGCTGGAAAACTCCTTCTCTCTCACCATGAGCGAGCAGAGGTCGGCTTTGGCAAGCCGCGCCGCGCGCTCGACGCATGCGGCGGAGCTCAGGCCCGTGGCCTCGGAGATTGCACGGGCAAGCACGGCGATCCTCTCGGATTTCTCGGCCAGCGTGCCCAGGGCCTCCTGCCAGACAACTCTCGCAAGGCCCGCGGCCATTTTATCGAGCCCGGTCTTCCTGTCCTCCCGCCAGTAAAAAAGGGCGTCGGCGAGGCGCGCTTTGAGAACTCTCTCGTTTCCCCTGAGTATGTATCCGTGGGGATCGCTCGCCGCATTGGCGACGGCGACGAACTTCGGGAGCAGGTTTCCCTTGCCGTCGCTTACGGAGAAGAAGTTCTGATGCTCCTTCATCGCCGTCACTACCACCTCACCCGGCATGTCGAGGAAGGCGCGGTCGAAACTCCCGAGAACCGCCAGGGGATACTCGACCTCGAAGTTGACGATTTCGAGAAGCTCTTCATCTTCCACCACCCGGCCCCGCGCCGATGACGCGGCTTCGGCCACCATGGCCGCGATCAGGCCCTTGCGCTCCTCGTGGTCGGCTATGACGTGGTTCTCTTCGAGGAGGCGATTGTAGTCGGAAGGCGCCTTGATCTCGAGCGCGCCCGGGCTCAGGAACCTGTGCCCACGGGTGGTTCTTCCGGCATCGAGACCAGCCCAGGTGAGATTGAGGACGCCGTCGTCAAGCAGGGCCACCAGCCATCTGACGGGCCGCGCGAAAAGCGTCTGGGTTTTCTCCCATCTCATCGCCTTGGGAAAAGACAGGCCGCCCAGGAGCCCGAGCAGGACCCCCGGGAGAACGTCTGCCGCGGGTTCGCCTCGATAGGTCTTCTCCACGCACACGTAATCGCCCTTGTCCTTCCTCTCCACGCGGAGCTCGGAGACATCCACTCCGTGGCGCCCGGCGAAACCGGCCGCGGCCTTCGTGGGCTTTCCGGACTCGTCGAACGCCGCGCTGGCGGGGGGGCCGAAAACGACTTCGGATGATTCGCTCTGCTTTTCAGCAAGACCCTCTACGAGAAGCGCGAGCCTTCTCGGGGTGCCGAACGCGCGGATGCGGGAGCAATCGAGCCTTGCCTCCTTGAGCCCGTCCGCCATCCCGTCCTCCATGGCCTTGAGAGCGGGTCTTATGAAAGAGGGCGGAAGTTCTTCAACGCCTATCTCGAAAAGGAGTTCCAAGTTCAACCTCTTTTCAGCCTGATTCAAACAGGTTTACTCCGGGCCGCTGCCCGCCTTCAACATCGGAAAGCCCATCTCCTCGCGCTGCTCGTAATACTTGCGGGCAACCAGCCTTGCCAGGGTGCGGACGCGCAGAATGTAGGACGCCCTCTCGGTGACGCTTATGGCGCCGCGGGCGTCGAGGAGGTTGAACGCATGCGAGCACTTGAGCACGAAATCATAAGCCGGCAGAACGAGCCCCATCTCCGCCAGGCGCCTGGCCTCGCTCTCGAAGAACCTGAAGAGCTCGAAATGCTTGTCGATGTCCGCCTCCTCAAAGTTGTACTTCGAAAACTCGTACTCGCTCGTGGCGAAGATATCGGCCCACGTCAGCCGGTCGTTCCATCGGATGGCTTTAATATCGTCGACCTCCTGCGAGCACATTGCTATCCGCTCGAGCCCGTAGGTCATCTCGCATGTTATGGGGTCGAGGTCTATGCCTCCGGCCTGCTGGAAATAGGTGAACTGCGTTATCTCCATCCCGTCCAGCCAGACCTGCCAGCCGAGTCCCCATGCTCCCAGGGTCGGCGACTCCCAATCGTCCTCGGCGAACTTGACGTCATGGCTCTTAAGGTCTATTCCCATTACCTCGAGCGTCTTGAGATAGACGTCCTGGATGTCCTGGGGCGACGGCTTGATAATGACCTGGTACTGGAGAAACTGCTGGATTCTCATGGGGTTCTCGCCGTAGCGCCCGTCCCGCGGTCTCCTGGAGGGCTCCACATGCGCGGCCTTCCAGGGCTCCGGGCCCAGCGTCCTCAGGAAACTCGCGGGGTTGAAAGTCCCCGCGCCGACCTCGCTGTTATAGGGCTGGTGGATGGCGCACCCATAATCCGACCAGAACTTCTCGAGCACCAGTATCAGCTCTTGCAGTGAGTAAGCTTCTCTGGGCATATCAGCTTTCCCTTATTCTCTCGAGGAACTCGAGTGACTTGACTCTCGCCCCCTCGCCCATCACCAACCTCACGAAGGCCGTAAGAATATCACATGCCCCGCGACTCAAATCAACCGGGGCCCGTTTTTTTCTCACCTCTTTGGCGGTCCTGCCCTGGAAGCCCCTCATGAGATCGAGGACACCGGCGTCCAGCTTCACCACGTTTATGTCCTTGTCCACACACAGTTTGCAGAGCACGCCGCCGGACAGCATCCCGAAACTCAAGTCCCCGTCGCCCGCCTCTTTCCCGCACTTGACGCAGGTGGAGAGCGAGGGCCCGTACCCCACGAGGTTGAGAAGGTTGAGAAGATAATACGCCAGCACGACCTCCAGCTCGTCCCGTGACGCGGCGTCGAATTCCCTGAGCGTAAGGATGATGTGGTCGAAGAGGTCCTCGTTGGCTTCCTCGGGCGGGGCGAAGCGCTCGAGTATCTCTACAGCCACGCTCGCGTAGGCGAGCTTGGCGAAGTCGGCCTTGATATCCGAGAAAGGATTCAGGGTCTCGCTGTGGCTCAGCGTGTGGACGTTGCGGTTCTCCTTGGCGTAGTAGATGATGAGCGAATGCGTCAGAATCTCGAGGCTCGACCCGAACTTGCTCTTCGGGCGAAGGCTCCCCTTCGCCATGGCCGAGACCTTGCCGAATCTCTTGGTGAAGAACACCACGATCTTGCTCGTGTCCCTGACCTTGCGCGCCCTCAGCACGACGGCTTCGCTTCGGTTAATGCCCATCTGTCACGCGTCCCTTCGCCCTGCCGGTGCTTCCGTTATCATCTTCCGGCGTGACCTTCTTCGCCCGGGCTGCGGCAACTGCCGGCCCCACGCCCCCCTCCTCCCTCATGCCGGCCGTGACGACCATGCGGATGCCCTCCTCGACGCTCATGTCGAGCACCCTGAAGTCCAAGGCCGGAACGATGACCGTGAAACCCGAAGTCGGGTTGGGGCTCGTCGGCACGTATACGGCGACGGTCTCCTCCCCGGCGCCGCCCACTTCCAGGCCCATGTTCTCGCATGTAATGAATCCGACGCAGTAGCAACCCCGCCTCGGAAACTCGACGAGCCCGACTTTCTTGAAGCCCCTGGAGTTGTCCTGGAGAAGCGCCTCGCTGACCTGCTTGAGCGTCCTGTATATGGAACTCAGTACCGGGATGCGGGCCAGCACGCTGTTATACCAGCTCAAGAGCTTCCTGCCGACGATGTTGTTGGTGACGAGCCCCGTGAGGAGAACGATCACTACTATGGCCGCGACACCGATGCCGGGCGCGTCGACGCCCAGGTACTCCGCTATCAGGCTTCTCAGGATGCCGTCCAGGAACACGAAGAGCCGGTACAGCACCCAGAGCATAATCACCGTGGGCAGCAGTATCGCAAGCCCGGATAGAACGATGCCCCGCAGTTTCTTCATGTCCTTACACTTCCTCGACCTTGGCACGCCCGCCCAGGCCTTCGGCGATGATGCGGACGCGCTCTATGCGCTGGCCGACCACGCGGTCTACTATGAAGCGCAGCCCGTCTGCTTCGTACTCGTCGCCCTGGGACGGGACCTTGCCCAGGAGATTATAAAGATACCCGGCCAGCGTGTCGTAGTCCTCTTCTTTCTTGAGGCCGGTGCCGAGTATTTCGTTAAGTTCCTCTATGTGCGTCTTGCCGTCAACGAGGACCTCGTCGCCGCCTACGACCTGCACGAGTTTCTCTTCCTCATCGTACTCGTCATAGATCTCGCCGACGATTTCCTCGAGCACGTCTTCGAGGGTAACGAGCCCGACGACGCCGCCGAACTCGTCTACGACTACGGCCAGGTGCGTCTTGCGCATTCTGAGTTCCTTGAGCAGCGCGTCTATCTTCATGCTCTCGGGGATGAAGTAGGCCGGCCGCAGCATGCCGCTTATCGGCGCGTTGACGCCGCCCCCCGCTATGACGCCGATGAGGTCGCGCGCATGCATAATGCCGATTATGTTGTCGACGGTCCTGTTGTAAACCGGTATCCGGGAGTGCCCGCCCTCGGTTATGACTTTCATGGCCTCGTCCACGGAGGTCGTGGCCTCGGCGCATACCATGTCTATTCTGGGCACCATGACTTCGCGCGCGAGGGTGTCCCTCATCTCGAAAATCCCGTTGATCATCTCCTGCTCGTCACTGCCTATTTCGGCGCCGTTGCCTTCGGCCTTCGCTATGGCCCTCAGCTGACCCGCCTTGAGCACCATTTCGCGCGCCTGGGCCCCCGCCAGGAACAGCCCCTGCGTGAGAATGTAGACCCCCTTGACGAAGGGATAGAGCGGCAGGAACAGCACGTAGACGGGCCTGGTCACGGCGACCACGGCCGAGACCGGGTCATGGGCGACGTAGACCCTTGGAAGAAGGCGCGTCAGGATGGCTATCATGATGGTGACCAGCAGGAGGGACAGGACCGACGCTATCATCCTCGCCGTCCCGTCCGGATAGGCCCGCCACGCTATTCTGAGAGCGAAGAGCACGGCCAGCACGTTGCAGAACGAGCTCGCCACCAGAAGCTTGATCATCAGCTCCTGAGGCCCCGACAGCATCCTGAGCGCAAGGTTCGCGCGCCTGTCGTTCTCCTCCTCGAGCTCGGCCCGGGAGACCGAGAAAAACGCGAACTCGCCGGCTGAAAAGAGCGCCGACAGGCACAGGAACGCCGCCAGCAGAAGCACGTCCGCAAGTGTGGACGGGTCCAATCTGATCATCCTCCTTATCCGCTTGTCATTGCCGGAGGCTCCCGGAGAACTTCTCCACGAACTCTTCCTGGAGAGCCTCCATTTCCCTCCGCTCCGAAGGGGAAGTGTCCACGTGGCCGAGTACGTGGAGCGATCCATGCACCACCAGGCGCAGGAGTTCCTCGCTCCGGCTCACGCCGAATCTCTCACTGTTGGCGAGGGCGGTGTCCAGGGAGATGTATACATCTCCAACCCTGTCGAACGGGAGGCCCTCCTCGGACAGGTCAAAGGCGATCACATCCGTCGGGCCGTCTCTCCCGAGCGATTCCCGGTTGAGTTTCGCGATCTCTTCGTCGCCTACGAATGCGATACTGAGGGTGAACCTTTCGATGCCGTGGCTTCGGAATATCTCCTGGGTGACTTGCTCGAAGACAGGGCGCAGAAACCCCAGTTTGCCCGAAAGGCCGCCTATGTGGACTTGTGAGCTATGATCGTCGGACTCTTCCATGCTCCGCCTTGATTACTACACTCCTTGGCCGGCGAATTCAAGCCCAAATCGGCTCCGACCGGCTATGAACGCGGCCCCTGGCGGCCGGGTCCATATCTGTCAAAGGCCCGTATGATCTCCTGGACGAGCCTGTGCCTGACAACGTCGCTTTCTGTCAGGTAATTGAAGTTAATGCCTTTTATCCCCTTGAGTATCGACTGAATCAGCACCAGCCCTGAATCCTCTTTTCTGGACAGGTCTATCTGGGTCACGTCCCCCGTTATGACCGCCTTGGAGTTGAAACCCAGCCTGGTGAGAAACATCTTCATCTGGTCCAGGGTCGTATTCTGGGCCTCGTCGAGAATGACGAAGGAGTTGTTAAGCGTCCGGCCGCGCATGTAGCCCAGCGGCGCGACCTCGATCACCCCGATCTCGAGCGACTTCTTTATCTTCTCCGCCGGCATCATCTCATAGAGGGCGTCGTAAAGCGGCCTCAGATAAGGCCCCACCTTCTCTTCCAGGTCTCCCGGCAGGAAGCCAAGGCTCTCGCCGGCCTCGACCGCGGGCCTTACCAGTAGTATGCGGTCTATGTCCTTGCGGCGAAGCGACCACACCGCCTGGGCCATTGCAAGGTAGGTCTTGCCCGTGCCGGCGGGGCCTATGGAGAATACGATATCGCATTCCCGCATGGCCTCCACGTAAGCCTGCTGGCCCATTGTCTTGGCGCGCACGATTTTCCTTAAGCCCGCGAACTCCGCGCGGTCCTCGAACGAGGGCGCCCCGTCCTTACCGTCTTTACTGGCGCCGCCTCCCGTGTCGTTTCTCATGGACACGGCGTACCTGAGGTCGCCCTCCCCGACGGGACTGCCCTTCCCCACCATGTCGATCAGGTCTTCGAGTATGGCCGCGACCTTGTCAACCGGCCCGGGCTCGCCTTCGATCAGGAGCTTCTCGCCCCGCGCGACTATCTTGACCGTGAACTCCTCGCGGAGCTTCCTCAGGTTCACGTCGTTCTCGCCGAAGAGCTTCACCTGGTCCACGCCGGCGAGACTCATTTCCCTGACTTTCGTATCGCTCACTTGAGATCCTCATAAAGAACGCTCCTGGTCTGCCCGGCAGACCAAGAGCGTCTTCCTAAATACACACTGTCCAACAATCCCTTCCGTTCTTCCAGACGATAATCGGAGGAACTACCTAGGGATCTTGACGGCCTGACCCGGATGGATCAGATCAGGGTCCGAAATCTTGTCCTTGTTGGCCTCATAGATGCGTGTCCACTGGCGCCAGTCATTATAGATCTCCCAGTAACCCGCGATCTTGGCCAGGTACTCGCCCGCGACCACGGTATGCATCGTGGGCAGGCCTCTGGGAATAGCGAGGATCTGATCGATATAAATCAGGTTCGGATCCTCTATCTTATCCCTGTTGGCCCTGTAAATCCTGGGCCACTTGGTACCGTCCGCATAGATCTGTTCATAACCCGAGATCTTGTACAAGGACTCACCGTTTTTCACTGTCCACGTGGTAGGCAGAGAGTTGTAGTAGTCGATCTCCTTCTGGAGAGCGTCCGCCTTGGCCTTCAAGGGGTTGAGCTCGGCGTCGACCTTCTTGATCTTCGCCTGGAGCTCGGCGACCTTCTTCTGCTCCGCCTCGAGCTTACCCTGGTAGTCCGAGAGCATGTCCTTCTGCTTGGTCAACTCGCCCGCCAGCGTGCTGCAGTAGGCCTCTCTGTCATCCCCGGACAGCTTCTGGTATTCCTCTTCCTGCCATCCTTCCGCCGAAATACGCTGCTGGAAATATCCCTGCGGGTACATGAAGCCAATCGCCACCATGGGTATTCCCAGATCGCTGGCTTCTTTGCAAAGGTCA
>CAZSBE010000086.1:0-12184 GCA_964604955.1 uncultured bacterium | reverse complement strand
GAGCCGTCGAAGTTCAGATGAGCCGGCTGGCAAGGCTGATTGCATGAGGCTGTCATATGAAGAAACCTACGTTTGAGGACAGGCTGGAGCATGCGGCGCTCATGCCGCTCCTCATCATGCTGCGCCTGCTTCCCGCCGCCGCGGCGCTCAGGCTGTCGGCCCTGCTCGGCCGGCTCGCATTCGAGGTAATAGGTTTCAGGCGCGAGGTTGCGCTTTCGAATCTCCGGGCCAGGCTCGCGGGGAACTGCGGCCCGGCGGCCGGCGAGAGGTGGCCCGAGCGCATAGGGCGAGACTGCTATGCCAACTTTGCCATGTCGATGGCCGAATTCGCGCGGCTTCCCATGGTGACCGAAGACTTCGTGCGGGAGAACATCACGGTGGAGGGGACCCGGAACCTCGACGATGCCCTTGAAGAGGGCAGGGGCGCCGTGCTGGTCACCGGGCACTACGGGAGCTGGGAGCTCATGGGCTGCGCTCTCGTCATGATGGGGTATCCGATTACCTTCGCGGTCGGCGTGCAGCGTAACCCTCTCGTCCAGGACCTGATGAACGGCCTCAGGCGCGGCGCGGGCATAGACATCGTAGAGGCCAAATCCGTGCTATCGCTCGCCAGGACGGTCAAGTCGAACAGGTTCGTGGCCATGCTCTCGGACCAGGACGCGGGCCCGGACGGCGTGTTCGTCGATTTCATGGGCACCAGGGCGTCGACCCCTCAGGGGCCGGCGAGGCTGGCGCTGCTCACGGGTTCGCCCGTGATAACGGGTTTCATAACCAGGCTGGACGGGACGCGTCACCTGATAAAGCTGGAACCCCCCGTCAGTCGGGACCCACGCATGACCCGGGGGGAGGCCATACGCCATATCACGCAGGAGTATACGTCCAGGTTGGAGTCCTACGTGAGGAAGCGCCCGGACCACTGGTTGTGGGGTCACAGGCGCTGGAAGACGACGCCTTCCTAGAAACCGATTCCCTTGCCCTCTCCTTGCTGCGGGCCGAGGATCTTTATCTCTCCGAACTTGTCCTCATAGACCTTGATGTTATTCTCGATGGTGCTGAGAAGGCGTTTCATATGCTGAGGAGTCATCACGATTCTGGAGTAAATCCTGGTCTTGGGCAGACCCGGGAGGAGCCGCCCGAAGTCGATCACGAATTCCGAAGGGCTGTAAGTGATCATCACCCAGTTCGAGTAGATCCCCTCGGCTTCGGGTTCCTTGAGCTCGACCTTGATCTGCTGGCGCTTGTCCATGCCCCTGTCACCTTCATGCATCGGCTGGTTCATCGGTATCATCTCCTTAATGCTAAGACCCCAGTTGCGCTCTCGCCGGTCGACTCGACCGTGTACATGTAGATCCCGCCCTCGACATTCCTTCCGCTCTCGTCCTTCCCGTCCCAGAGGGCGGTTCCATTATCCAGGGTTTCGCCGGCGCCTTCAAGTCTTCTGACCAAATTTCCCTCCACGTCGAATATGTCCACCGAGAACGACCAGGGGACGGCCGGGCCCGGGTCGCGCACGAATACGATGCGCACCTTCGCGTCGTCAGCCGGCGTAAACGGGTTGGGAAATGCATAGGCCATGCCCCGCCGGGGAAGGCCCAGCCTGACGTCCATGCGCATTGTATAGGTCGTGTTCTGGCCCATGTTCTCTATGGAAACGCCCGAGAAACGCCCGCCGCTCAACGTGCTCGGCGGGTCGGTGTCGGGAGTGAACTCGGTCTTAAAGAGGCTCCCCGGCCAGAAGTCGGCGTCCGAGCCCGTGGGGCTTCCGTCGCCGTCTGCCTGTATGACCTCGGCCAGCCGCGCCAGCCTGTCGTTGTTGTCGGGCCTTGATTCGTCGACCTTCCATATCAGAAGCCCTGTGCCGGGAAGGTACTCGTCGAAGTAGCCAAGGTAACGGTACCGGTTCTCCACGAGGAAGTACTCGCCCGAACCGGTGCCGTCCGGGTTCCAGTCCATCCCGCCGGGGTTTCGGAGAATCTCGTAGGCCGAATGCGTTTTCCATGTCTCGCTGGGCTGGACCACCGCGGCGACGGCGCTGTCCATCTCGCATCCCAGGCATATGCTGGTCGGCTCTATCCAGCCCAGGAAATACTTCATGGGAGCCGACAGATGCGCCGGCACGCTTCCCCTCGCGTGCTGGGGCCCGCCCCAGGCGCCCGTGTCCATGAGGCAATAGTCGCCGACGATGGCCTCGCCGGTCCGGCTGTTATAGAGGTCGGGCAGGCCCAGCAGGTGGCAGATCTCATGGGCGAACACGCCGATCTCGCCCAGCTCGGGTACTATCACGAAAGGGCCGATCCCCACGCCGTCCGCCTTTGTCCCGCGGGTGGGCTGATAGGACTCGAGGTCCGATTGAAGCGACCATATGTCGTTGCAGCTGCCGTTGAAGTGCTCGGCCCCGAGACCGGGGTGAACGACCACGAGGAAATCCACATAGCCGTCGTCATCTCCGGAGTCCGGCGTCCCGTCGGGACCGTCATTATCGTATGTCGCGAAATCGACGTTGCCGTCGGCGAGTGCGACGGCCTCGGCGACGATTCCCCACACATTGAGCGGGTAGTCGGATTTGGCCGGGTCGACGGCGCCCTCAGTGATGTCCAGGCCGTAGTCGTTGTCCTGCCCGCATATGTCCGTGGGATTGACTATGTCGTCGTAAAGCGCCTGGCTCGTATACCAGCCGGTGACGAAGCCACTCAGGTCGAAGGCCCCGTAGGAGGTCTCGAGGAAGTAAGAGCGGAGGCTCGCCTCGCCGGCCCCGAAGAGCTTCTCGCGGAAGTAGCCCGCCGTGGTGGAGTCCCACCAGGGATGGTTGTCCTCAAAGTCTATGAGGATGACTATGGCCGCCGGAGAGGCCGTCCGCGCCAGCGCGGTCGTGGCCGCGGGAACGTCGACTATGCCGGGCCGCCCGAGGTAGTACTCCAACGCCCTGCGGCCGGCCAGGACACCGGGCCGGGGCTCCGGGGGCACGGCGCCCGCGGCGCCCGCAAGCAGGAACGCCGCCAGAGCGGTTATAAGTGCAGAGGTCTTCATCCCGTCCAATCTCCCGGCGCCCGCTGCCGGCGGGCCCCTGGTCACAACCTTTCCCAACCAAACTCTAAGTCCGTACCCGGCGCGTGTCAAGCAGCCGCGTCCGGCCCAAAAGACTTGACCGGCTGTCACTTACCGTGATACCTTCCACACGGTTTTGGCGCTATCCGCTTGTCCAGGCGGCGCCCGGGCCGCGTAGAGGTGAGGATACGATATGAGCGACATTCCGGCCGGCAGGCTTCGTGAGATCCTGGAAGGTATACGCGCGAGGAAAGTCATGGTGATAGGCGACGTCATGCTCGACAAATACGTCTGGGGAGCGGTGTCGCGTATATCTCCCGAGGCGCCGGTCCCGGTCGTGGACATAAGCGAGGAGACCACCAGGCTGGGCGGCGCGGCCAACGTGGCCAATAACATCGTCTCCCTGGGCGGCTCATGCACGCTGTTCGGGGTGACCGGGGACGACGGCGCCGGCGCCGACCTGCGGCGCGAGGTCGAGTCGATGGGCATCGACGCGTCAGGCCTCGCCGCCTCGGCGTCCCGCCCGACGACCATAAAGACGAGGGTGATCGCCCACAACCAGCAGGTGGTGCGCACCGACCGGGAGTCGCGCGCCGAACTCTCAGGCGGCGAGGAGCAGGCGATGATAGACGGGATCATCGGACGGCTAGGCGAGTTCGATGGCGCCGTCATATCCGATTACGGCAAGGGCGTCATAACCAGGCGCCTCCTGGACGCTCTCATTCCCGAGGCCAGATCGCTCGGCATAGTGCTCTCGGTCGACCCGAAGGAAACGCATTTCCTGAATTACAAGAACGTATCGCTGATTACGCCCAACGTGCTCGAAGCCGGCAACGCGATGGGCAGGAGGATAAGCGATGAGGCGAGCCTGCTCGCGACCGGCTGGGAGATATTCGATACGCTCACTCCCGACGCGCTGCTCATTACCAGGGGCGAACGCGGAATGTCGCTCTTCCAGTCAGGGAGGAGCCATACGCACTTCCCCACGGTATCGAGGCAGGTCTATGACGTCACCGGCGCGGGCGATACCGTTATCACTTCTTTCACGCTCGCCCTGTGCGCCGGGGCCGGCATGTCCGAGGCCGCCCACATCGCCAACCACTCGGCCGGCATAGTCATCCGGGACGTCGGCACCGGAACCGTCGATCCGGGGGAGCTCCTGGCCTCTTTCGAAACCCATTCCGCAACCACCTGAGGAGCGCTCATGGGCAGGGTCCTGGGTCTTGAAGATCTCCGTGCGGTCAGGGAAGACCTTCGCAAGCAGGGCAAGATCTTCGTTTTCACCAACGGATGCTTCGACATGGTCCACCGTGGTCATGTGGAAATCCTGAAGAAGGCCCGCGCTCTCGGCGACGCCCTCGCCGTGGGCATAAACAGCGACGATTCCGTGAAGCGTCTCAAGGGGGAGCGCCGCCCCATCGTGCCCCAGGATGACCGCGCCGCTGTGGTGGCCGCGCTGGGGAGTGTTGATTTCGTCACCATTTTTGAGGACGATACACCTGAGAGGATTATCGAGGCGCTCCTGCCCGACGTTCTCGTCAAGGGCTCGGACTACGAGCTCTCGGAAATCGCGGGCAGGGACGCAGTCGAGTCGGCCGGGGGCCGTGTGGTCAGGGTCGAGCTCTATGGTGAGCACTCCACCGAGAAGACCTTCAGGCGCATAGCGGAGTTGTACGGAAACGGCGGGTCACAGGGAAGAGAATAAGGGTACGAGTATTGGATGACAGGCGCATTCGTTTCGAACGTCGTGTCGGCAGGATAGGCTTCATGGGGAAGGGTTCCCGGCTGCCGGCCCGCCGCGGATCCGGCGACGCCCCGCATGCCATCGAGCTTCGGATAGGCGCCGGGAAAGTCCATACCTCTCCTGATGACGTCGGAGCCGCCCGGCGGGTTCTCTCACCCATGCCCTCGCTCCTCAGCAGAATATTCGAAAGGACGCCCGATGGAATTGTGCGTCCGGCGACCGCCCAGGACGCCGCCGATGCCGCCGGCGTCTGTTTCGAAGAGAGGGCGCGCGTCGTCCCGAGAGGCGCGGCGACGGGCGGCCTCGGGGGCGTCGCTGTGGTGAGGGGAGGAGTGGTCGTCGATCTCGGAGGTCTCGGCGGCCTGCTGGACATCGACCGGCGGGCCTGCGCGGCGAGGGCGGGCGCCGGGGCGGTCTGGAGCGACGTAATAGACGCTCTCGAACAGGAAGGCTTCGCGCCGCTCGCCTACCCATCGAGCGCGAGCGAGAGCACCGTGGGCGGATGGGTGAGCACGGGTGGCTACGGGGTAGGCACGCTCAAGCACGGCAACTTCCATTCGCATATGGGGGCGCTCCAGGTCGGACTCCCGTCCGGGATCCTCGTGGAGGCCACGGGCGCCGAGGGGCGATATTCGATTCCCACCTTCGCCGGCACCGAAGGCCAGATAGGGATCGTGACGGCCGCGACTTTCACGGTCAAGCGCGCCCCGGACAAGAGGGCGACCTATGTCCTGCGGCTCAAGAAGTTCTCTGACGGGATGCCGCTATACCTGAAGCTGGCGGCGCTGGAGAGCCCGCCAGATTCGGTGGACCTCCTGAGCCGGGGCGCGGCCATGGAGCTGGGCCGGGGCTGGGACTCGCCGCTTCTGCTGGTAAGCGAAACGGGAAGCGCAGCCGATGTCATGCGCCTCGCCGGTGCTCTCAAGGACATGGTCGGCGGGAGCGGCCGCGAGATCGACGCCTCGCTGGATGTCCGGGAGGTCTTCAAGATGAGGCTCTCGGCATTGAGAGGCAGGGGCGGTGAGGTGCCCTTCTACAGCGGGAGCCTGCTTGTCGGCGCAGACCGCCTGGCGGGGTTGGTCTCGAACATCACAGGCGGGGGGGGCAGGCCGGACCTGGCCCTCGAATGCCGCGCGGTCGACCGCGGCACGACCCTTCTGACCGTGGGATGCGGGGCGCAGCCGGGCTCGGTGAGCCCGCTCCAGGCCTTCGCCTTAATAAGGAGCATCGTGGCCGCGGGCGCGGGCATGGGTGGAGTTCCCTATGGCGTAGGCCTCTGGAATTCGCCATATATAGATGTTATATTAAGGGGCCGTATAAAAGAACTCCGGAGAATCAAGAGCGAGGTGGACAGGCTCCGCATCATGAATCCGGGCAAGTTCTTCTCAATGACCACGCGTTCGGGCCTGCGGGTCCCGGGCTGGGCCATGCGGGCCTTCCTGGGGCTGGTGGGGCGGTCATGAGCGGCTAACCCTCGTTGACTTGAAATATCCTGATGTTAAAGTGGAAGTTTGTCGGCCGCGCTCGCCTGAGTGCGGTCAGGAGAGGCTCAAAGGAGGTGTGGTTTTGGCTAAGAAGAAGGTCGTCATAATGGGGGCGGCCGGAAGAGATTTTCACAACTTCAACGTTTTTTTCAGGGACAATGAAGACTATGAAGTCGTGGCCTTCACTGCCACCCAGATTCCCCACTCCGCTGGCCGGACTTATCCCGCGTCCCTTGCAGGACGGCTTTATCCCGGCGGCATTCCCATATTGAGGGAAGAGGACCTTGACCGCATCATCAAGGAAAGCTCAGCGGACGTGGTCGTATTCGCATACAGCGACGTGACGCACACGTATGTGATGCACAAGGCCTCCCAGGTGATCGCCGCCGGCGCCGACTACTGGCTGATGGGCACGCAGTCTACCTGGATCGCGTCGGCGAAGCCGCTGGTTTCAATATGTGCCGTCCGGACCGGCTGCGGAAAGAGCCAGACGACGCGCCGGGTCTGCGAGATCATAGAAGCCGCCGGCAAGAAGACGGTGGTAATCAGGCATCCCATGCCTTACGGGGACCTGGCCAAGCAGGCAGTGCAGCGGTTCGCAACGTTCGAAGACCTCGATCTACATGAATGCACAATCGAAGAGAGAGAGGAGTACGAACCGCATATAGCCATGGGAAGAGTCGTCTATGCGGGCGTCGACTACTGCGCGATCCTCAAGGAGGCCGAAAAAGAAGCCGACGTCGTCCTCTGGGACGGCGGCAATAACGACCTCCCGTTCTACAAGCCCGATCTTCAAATCGTCGTGGTCGATCCGCATCGCCCCGGTGACGAGCTCCTGTACCATCCGGGCGAGGCAAACTTCCGCATGGCAGACGTATTCGTCATAAACAAGATGGACACTGCCACGGCGGAAGGCATAGAGACGGTGAAAAAGAACATCGCCAGGGTCCGCCCCGGAGCGACCGTCATAGAGGCGGAGTCGCCGATATCGGTGGATCACCCCGACCTCATCAAGGGCAAGCGCGTGCTCGTTATCGAGGACGGGCCGACGCTCACTCACGGGGGCATGGAGTACGGCGCCGGCACGGTGGCGGCCAAGAAGTTCGGCGCGGCCGAGTGCATCGACCCGCACCCGTTCGCCGTCGGGGAGATAGCAGAGACGCTCGTCAAGTACGCCCATGTCAAGAACCTGGTGCCGGCGATGGGCTACGGCGAAGGCCAGGTGTGCGATCTCGAGGCGACGATAAGGGCAAGTGGCGCGGACGTGGTCCTCAGCGGCACTCCGATAGACATTACCAAGGTCCTTGATATAGACATCCCGGTGGTTCGGGTTACCTACGACCTCAAGGTGGTTGGTGAGCCGGATCTGGTGTCCGTGCTCGGGGATTTTCTAAGATAGAGGAGGTAGTGAATTGAAGCTGCATGAGTACCAGGCTAAGGAGGTTTTCGGGAGCTATGGGATTCCCATCCCTAAAGGGGAATTCGCCGACACCCCGGAAGCCGCAAAGAAAGCTGCTGCCCGGATCGGCGGCAAGGTCGTCATCAAGGCTCAGGTGCATGTCGGCGGACGGGGCAAGGCGGGCGGCATCAAGTTCGCCGAAACGGCCGACGAGGCCGGGAAGGTCGCGAAGGACATTCTCTCGATGGAAATAAAGGGCCTTCCCGTTCAGAAGCTCCTCATCGGTGACTGCATCGATGTCGCCGACGAGTACTATGTCGGTATCATCGTCGACAGGAAAACCCAGAAGCCGGTCATCATGGTCAGCGCGGCGGGCGGGGTGGACATCGAGGAAGTCGCCCGGAAGACTCCCGAGAAGATCCACAAGTACGCCGTCGATCCCATCCGGGGTCTCATGGCATACGAGGCGAGGAATCTCGCGTTCAAAATCATCGACAGGCCCAAGGTCGCCCTCAAGGCTGCGAAGATCATACAGCAGCTTTATCAGGTGTTCATGGGCGTGGACGCGTCGCTTGCGGAGATCAACCCGCTCGTGAGGACGCCTGACGATGACGTCATCGCGCTCGACGCCAAGATCAACATCGACGACAGCGCCCTCTGGCGGAGGCCTGAGATCGCGAAGCTCAGGGACGTTAGCGCCGAAGGCCCTTATGACGCCAGGGCGCGAGATATGGGCCTGAGCTATGTGAAGCTCGACGGCGACGTAGGCTGCATCGTAAACGGGGCAGGTCTTGCCATGGGCACCATGGACCTCATCAAACATTACGGAGGCGAGCCCGCGAACTTCCTGGACATCGGCGGCAGCTCGAACCCTGACAAGGTCACGCTGGCGATGGAGATCATCCTATCGGACCCCAACGTCAAGGCGATCCTGTTCAACATCTTCGGCGGCATCACGCGCTGCGACGACGTCGCGAACGGCATTGTCGGGGCCCTCAATAACATGGAGGTCTCCGTGCCGGTCGTCATCAGGTTGACAGGCACGAATGAAGAGATCGCCAGGGATATTCTGAGGAAGGTGGATGTAACTACCAGAGAGACGATGGACGACTGCGTTATGGAAGCCATCAGACTGAGTAAGGAGGTGTAGCGAATGGGGGTCTTCGTTGGAAAAGACACCAAACTAGTCGTGCAGGGCATCACCGGCAGGGACGGCATGTTCCATGCTCTCCAGATGAGAGAGTACGGGACGGATGTGGTCGCGGGAGTGACGCCGGGCAAGGGTGGCGGGGATGTCGAGGGTATTCCCGTGTTCGACTCGGTCGCCGGCGCGGTCGACAGGACCGGCGCGAACACCTCTGTCATTTATGTTCCTTCGTTCGCCGCGCCTGACGCCATATATGAAGCCTGCGACGCGGGCTGCAAACTGATCGTCTGTATCACAGAGGGCATTCCCGCTCTCGAAATGGTCAAGGTGGTCAACTATCTCAAGACGAAAGACACCAGGCTCATCGGCCCCAACTGCCCCGGCATCATCACGCCGGGAGAGGCGAAGGTCGGCATCATGCCCGGGCATATCCACCGGCCCGGTTCGGTCGGCGTCGTATCGCGGAGCGGCACGCTGACGTACGAAGTCGTATACCAGCTCACCACGAAGGATATAGGCCAGTCGACCTGCATAGGCATCGGCGGCGATCCGATCATCGGGACCAATTTCATCGACGCGCTGACGGCATTCGAGGCTGACGCCGGAACCGGCGCAATCGTTCTCATCGGAGAGATCGGCGGGACTGATGAAGAGGAAGCGGCCAACTTCATAAAGGAGAAAGTCTCGAAGCCGGTCGTTGCATTCATAGCGGGTATCACAGCGCCTCCGGGAAAGAGGATGGGTCATGCCGGCGCAATCATCTCCGGCGGGACGGGAACTGCAAAGGAAAAGATCGCAGCTTTCGAAGCATGCGGTGTCCCGGTTGCCGAGACTCCGTCCGAGATCAGCGAGCTGGTTGCGGAACAGGTATGAGCAAAATCTGAACAAAAAAACAAAAAACCGGTTAAATAGCTTGACAAAACTTCTTCTTAGTTGTGTTATCTCGATAAGTGTGATCGGTTAGTGGTCATCCTCTTTCTGAGTTCGGCTCAGACAATACGGAGCGAAAGAGAGCGGGACCAGAGAGGACCAAACCAAGGAAAGGGGGCTTGAGAGATGGCCGTCGCCAGGAAGAAGGCAACGAAGAGGAAGACGACGAAGAAGAAGACGACGAAGAAGAAGACTGCGCGCAAGAAGGTCGCGAAGAAGAAGACTGCGCGCAAGAAGGTCGCGAAGAAAAAGACCGCGCGTAAGAAAGTCGCGAAGAAAAAGACAACGAAGAAAAAGACCACGCGCAGGAAGAAGAAGTAGTCGTACTCATTCTTAGTCGAGTTTTCGGCGGCAGGCTTTCGGGCCTGCCGCCTTTAGTTTAAATTGGGGTTGCGGGGCCAGGGGAGTTCTGTTATACGTTCATATGTATCTTAAGGACCAAGGCGAGGGTTCCGGCCAGGGACCCTCTTTGAGTGAGGTGCGGAAAACTGGAACGGACCCTGATTATCGTGAAGCCGGATGCCGTGAAAAGGAAGCTGGCGGGCAGGATACTGTCGGTCATAGAGGAAAACGGCCTGCGCATCGTCGGAATGAGGATGACGGCGTTGACTGAGGAAGAGGCAGGCGCGTTTTACGCCGTCCACAGGGAGAAGGGATTCTACAGGAACCTGGTTTCCTATATGACCTCCGGCGAATGCGTGCCCGCCGCCATCGAAGGTGATGATGCCATAGGCCGCGTCAGGGCCCTGTGCGGCAATACCGACCCTTCGAAGGCCGAGAAAGGGACGATCAGGGCGACGTACGGACTCAGCATTACAATGAACTCCATTCACGCCTCCGATTCCCCCACTACGGCGCGCGAGGAGGTCGGTTTCTTTTTTCCTGATCTCGTGTGAGGCTTACTTTGCCAGTAAAGAGAATCTTCGTCGCGGGCGCCGGCAACATAGGACAGGGCATAGCGGAGGTCGCCGCGTCATCCGGCATAGAAGTCGTGGTCTCCGACATCGATGAGGATATCCTCAGGGCCGGGCTGGCCGGGATCGAGAGGAGCCTTGATTCTTCGCTGCAGCGCTGGGGCATCACGGCGGGTGAGAAACGCGCCGTTCTCTCGAGAATCCAGACGGTGGTCGGCATCGGCAAAACGGAGGGATGCGAGTTCGCCATCGGGGCCGTGCCCGAGAAGATGAAAACCAAGCAGGAGCTCTTTCGAGAGTTCGACGCAGCCTTCAGCCCCGAGACCATACTTGTAACCACGACCTCCACGCTCAGCATAACTCAGATCGCGGCCGAGACGTCCCGCCCCGACAAAGTCGTGGGCATGCACTTCCTCCACCCGGTTCCGAAGAGGGCAGTCGTCGAGGTCGCGAGGGCGCTGAAGACATCAGACGCGACCTTCGCGGCCGCCGTGGGCCTTGCAACCGAGATGAAGAAGCGGGTCGTGGAAGTCTGCGAATATCCCGGCTACGTTACCACGCGCCTCATAATACCGCTTATAAACGAAGCCGCCTACGCGCTCATGGAAGGTGTCGCCACCGCAGAGGGCATAGACACTGCCATGAAGCTGGGATTCGGCTTCCCGACGGGGCCTCTTGAGCTCGCGGACAACATAGGCCTCGACGAATTGGTGCAGCGCATGGAAGGCATGTTTCACGAGCTGGGGGATTTCAAATACCGTCCCTGCCCGCTGCTCCGCCAGATGGTGAGAGACCAGAAACTCGGGCGGAAGACGGGGAGGGGTTTCTTCAAGTACTCCGACACCGGGGAAGACAAGAAGTGAGAATCCTGGTCATCAACTCCGGTAGTTCATCTGTGAAGTACAAGTTCTTCGCCACGCCGGAGACAGAGGCCCTGGCGGAGGGACAGGTCGAACGCATAGGTCTCTCGGGGTCCCTGCTGCACCACAGGAGATCGGACGGGGACAAGGTCCGGGTCGGCGTCGATATAGTCGACCACGCCCAGGCCATAGAAGCCGTGGTGGCGGTCCTCATCAGTCCCAACCACGGAGTCATCGCGGACCGGAGCGAGATCGACGCGGTGGGGCACAGGATAGCCCACGGCGGCGAGTCCCTGACCGAATCCGTTCTCATAACCCCGGAAGTCCGGCTGGACATACAGAATTGCATCGAACTGGCGCCGCTCCATAACCCGCATAACCTCCTCGGCATCGACGCCTGCGCGGCGCTCCTTCCTGGGATCCCGCAAGTGGCCGTTTTCGATACGGCGTTTCACCATACAATCTCGCCGCATGCTTATATATACGCGCTGCCCTATGTTCTTTACAGGCGCTATGGGCTCAGGCGTTACGGTTTCCACGGTACCTCCCATCACTACGTGGCGTGCCGCGCGGCCGCCATGATGGGCGAGGACCTCGGGAACCTGAAGATCATCACCTGCCACCTTGGAAACGGGTGCAGCATGGCCGCCATCAGGCACGG
>CAZSBE010000085.1:0-12293 GCA_964604955.1 uncultured bacterium | reverse complement strand
CCGCCCGCCATGGTGGACAGCGATCGGAACGGTGTTGGCGACGATTCTTACGACCTGGCGGCGTCGTGGCTGACCGCCCTGACCGGGTTTGTCTCGTCCCTGAGGTCGCAGGTCGGCCCGGATGCGGTTCTGGTAGGGAATGGAAAACAGTATATGCACGGGCTCATGAACGGCGGGATACGGGAGGACTTCCCCAACATGCACGGCGATTGGGACGCCAACATGCATTCCGAGTATGGCTACCTCACCAACTGCGACCAGTTCCTCTCCAGCCCGCTCACGGCGAGCATGATAATCTGTTTCTCAGATTGCGATCTGCACACGGAGTTGGAGCCCTACCGGACCTCGACCTACGATAGATTCATGATGTTCACCCTGACGAGCGCGCTCCTCGGCGACGGCTACTACGTACTCGAACGCGAGACGGGGCCGTGCCTCTGGTGGGAGGATCTGTATGATGTCGACCTCGGCCTGCCGACGTCGGCAGCCCACCTGGACTCGATATACAGCCAGTCCGGCGAAAGGATGTGCCCGATCTGGCGGCGCGATTTCCAGAATGGATACGTGCTTTGCAATCCATTCAACCAGTATATTTACACGATTGATGACGAGTGGATCATGTTCCAAGACGGCATGATCGAGATTACCCGGAGCGACGCGCCGCTCACCGTGTCAGTCGCGAGCGACGGCGTGCCGCGAGTGGTCGACAAAGACGTGCGGAGGATCCGAATCGACACGGCGATTGGCAACCCCTCGGGACACGCCGCGCCCGCCTTCGTATGGTCGGTCACCAGGCTCGGGAGCATGGTCATGAACACCGGGCCCGTCCTGGAGACCCTTGTGGGCAAGGGACGCTCGGACACCGTGTCGGTAATCGTGGGATTCCCGGCCACGCTGGAACTCGAGACCTACACCATCGAGATCAACGTGGCTGGTCCGGACATGGAAATCCTGGATACGGACCGGCTCGAAATCAGAAGGACGATCGACTTCCCGAGGGAAGAGACGACGGCGTTTGATAATCACGATCCCGATTCGGATACGATAGAGGAGGACAATCTTCTCATATACCCTCAGCCAGCAGCTCTCTCTTCTGGCGAAACCCTGAGGATGGAGGTGAGGGGTAACCAAACATCGGCCAATGAGATTTGTTCCATCAGAATGTTCGATGTCAGGGGGAGGCTTGTCCGTTCAATATACGAGGGTGTATACGGTGAAGGGCTTAGTATGGAAATCGGATTGACCAACAAGGGGGGTGAGAAGATCGCGCCTGGCCTCTACATCATAGTCCTTGAAATGGGAAATCTGGCCCAGAACCGGAAGATCGTCCTCCTCAAATAAATTCGCTCCGGCGCTCATTCCCCATTGACTATTTCCCCATCCGGTGTTAAAGAACCTTAGGTATCCAGCGGAGGTTTGGACCACGGAAGACATCAGCTATATGGTTCTGGCGATACTGGCCTTCTTTTTCCTGACCGGTGTCTATTTCCTTTTGATTCAACCTCTCGTCGGATGATAATCCATATAAGATTGGTGACCTGATGTTCTATGTACTGGAGATCCTGCTGGGCGTAGTGCTGTCGTATGTCGGCCTCCATGGCGTGTCGGACGCCTCGGGCCTGAAGGGCCTGGGCTACGGGCTCGTGGCCATTGCCGGGCTGATGCTCGCCGTACACGGCATGCTGCTTCTCAACGTGCCTGACTTTTTCGCGGGCCCCATGTAGGCCGCGAAGCCGAGAGGTGTGGGCTGGATGAAGATCACGCTGCTCGTCACCGACTTCGAGAATATCGACCTGGAAGAGGAAATCGAGATCGAGGAAGGCGACACAATCCGGGTCTATTACGACCGCGAGAAGGACGAGATGGACTGGGAGGTCCTCTAGTCCCGTACTGCCCGAAATCCTTAAAGCAACTCGCTTATCCTGCCGAACCAACCTTAGAGAACGGCCATGCGGCATCCATGGCTTCACCCATGAGCGTGAGTCTCGAGGAAGAAAAGTGCACGACAAACGGCGCATACTCATAGTTGATGACCAGGAAAGCATGAGGGTTCTCCTTCAGGACATGCTCAATGTCATGGGCTATGAGGTGAACGTGGCCGACGGCGGCAACGAGGCGCTCAGGCTCCTGGCCGGCGCGGAATTCGACCTCGTGCTGACCGATCTCAACATGCCGGGCATGGACGGGACCGCCCTCCTCAAGGCCGTCAAGACCGACTATCCCGATATCCCCGTGGTAATCATCACCGGCTACGGCACCTTCCACACCGAGAAGCGGGTCATGCGCGAAGGGGCGGACGGCTACATCTCCAAGCCCTGCACGCTCGCCAAACTCGAACACACCATTTCGTCAGTTTTCAGCTCCAAAGTGTAATTTTGTTAAAGTTTTGCGCCCCCTCTTCCGACTAATCCTGTGCAGGGACGACACTTAATAGAATGGAGGACGCAGGTGGTTTGCCCTTATCTCACCGGACTCTGGACATTCAGGTGCCTGGCAAGAGACGACTTCGTCATCCCCTCGATCACCGAGGAGACGAGGTATTGCCTGGGCAAGGGTTATGAGCGCTGCCCGCATTTCCCCAGGCGCAAGGGCAAGCCCAAGCGAGGCAGATCACGCGGCGCGTCCGACCGCCTCGATGTAAACAAGTCGACACACCCGTAAACTTGCGGTTACACTGCGGGGTGTGGGACCAACCTTCGCCTCATGCTCTCATCCTGCAGCTGCAAGCACTTGAGAGCCCGGGTCGCGCCCCGGCGGCGGGGCACCCTTCTTGCTATTCTCCCTAGCTCCGTGTCGGAGCATCTTCGAAAGCGGCCTTCCATGCCGCTACTCGCCCTGTTGTGGGCAGGCATACTCGCGGGCGGCCACCTGCCGGTGGCCATCTCCGTCTGGCTCACGCTTGCCGGCGTCCTCGTCTCGGGCCTGGCCCTCACCGCAGCCAGGCAGAGAATCGTACTCGTCCTGGCCCTGTGCCTTTTTCCGATCGGGGTCATGCGTAGCCCCGAACTCGGCACGGCACGGCCCATAGGTGGGGACCGCTTCCCGGTGGTGCTCCGCATCGGGCTGCCTTTCCCCGCGGGCCAGTGCCGGGAAGAGACGCGCGTCAGGGTCGAGGAGGTAATCGTCGGCAGCCCCGGCCTTCTCGGCAGGCAGGTAATCGCAAGAGGGCTCGATCCCGGCCGAAGAAGCGGCCAGCGCGTCATGCTGGTCTCGGGCACCTTCTACGCCCCGCAGCCGGCGCGGAACCCCATGGCCTATGACGCGCGGGCAAGGGCCCGCCGCGAGGGAGTCGCGGGAAGCGTGAGGGTCAAGCAGGTGATCGAGGAGAAGCGCGCGCTTCCCGACAGGGCGCTTGCCGGCCTGAGGAGCGCCGTTCGCCGGGTCATCGCCGGTGCGGACGGGGAGCGAGCACGTGGCGTTCTCGAAGCCATGCTGCTCGGCGACCGGGGCGACCTCTCTCCCGAGGTAAGGTCCATCATGGTGAGGGCCGGGACGTATCACGTGCTCGCCATTTCGGGACTGCATGTCGGCATTCTGGTTTTCATGATCTCCATCCTGGTGGCTGTAATGCGCCTGGGCAGAGCACGGAGAGTGGCCGTGAGCCTCGCCCTGGTCGTCTTCTACGTGGTCTTCGCGGGCATGAGGCCCTCGGCGATGAGGGCCGCCGCTCTCTTTCTGGTGCTCTGCGCCGCGCGCCTTCTCCAGCACAGGGTCGATTACACCAATGCCGTCTGCTTCGCGGCCGCCGCGCTTCTCATGGCCGCTCCGCACCTGGCCTGGGACCTCGGGTTCCGGCTCTCTTTTGGGGCCGTTTTCGGGATGACGCTCTTCCTGCCCGCGCTGGCCGCGCCGGCGCCGGGCCGGCTTTCGGCCGCGGCCAGGGCCCGGGCCCATGTCAGGGCCGGTCTGCTCGCGGCGTTCACGGCGCAGGTATTCACCGCGCCCTTGATTCTCTGGAATTTCGGCCGCATATCGATCATCGCCGGCATCTCGAACCTCCTGGTGCTCCCGCTCATATCGCTTGCATTGACGGCTGGAATGGAGGGAGCCGTCTTGTCCGGCGTCCTTCCCGGCCTGGGCTCGGTCTTCATGCGGTCGGCGTCGGTGCTCGTCGCCGCGGCGATACGCGTCGCCGACGCCCTGGGTGGCTGCGCCGATCCCCTGGTATACCCGGGCAGGCCCCATGTCATCAAGGCGTGCGCGTACTACGCCGCCGTTCTGTGGCTAGGGCTCTTCCCGGGGCGTCTCGGGAGGAGGGCGAAGCTCGCGCTTCTCGGCGGCGCGTTCGCGTTCATGCTGTTGCGCATGCCGGCGTCTCCCGGAGGCGCCGGCAGGTTGGAGGTCACCTTCCTCGATGTTGGGAGCGGTGACGCCTGCGTGATGGAACTCCCGGACGGCGGCGCCGTGCTCGTGGACACGGGCCCGTCCTCCGCCGATTACGACGCCGCGACCGCCGTTGTACTGCCGTTCCTCGCGCTTCGCGGAATCGGCGCGCTTGAAAAGCTCATCATCACACATCCCCATAACGACCACTATGGCGGCATACCGGCTCTCATCGAGAACATCCCGGTAGGCGAAATACTGGTCTCCACGACCGAAGGCGAGGAGGATTATCTCGCCGACCTGTCTGCCGCCAGACGCTCGGGCGTGCCCGTGAGGCGCGCTGCCGCCGGGGATTCCTGGGAGAGCGGCCCGGTCAGGTTTGAGGTGCTGCACCCCGGCCGGGCGGGGGGACCGGGGCTGGATGTTTCGCGGCTGCCCGGCGAGAGGGACGACCCCAACGCATGGTCCATGGTCATAAAGGCCACCCTTGGTGAGAGCTCCGTGCTCGTCACGGGTGATCTGACGCCGGCCGTACAGGAGAGCCTGGTCGCGCGCGGGGCCGACCTTGCGTGTGACGTTCTCAAGGTTCCCCATCACGGCCACCCGGGCGAAACGTCCCCGGTGTTCGCTCGCTCGGTGGACGCGCGTCTCGCCGTCATATCATGCGGCACCAGGTACTTCGACACGCCCGAGAGCGCGACGAAGATACTGCTCGAAGAGGCCGGCATGAGAGTATTCTCGACGAGAACCCACGGGGCCGTCCAGGTGAGCACTGACGGCTGCGAACTCAGCGTTTCGACGGTTCTCGAGAGGTCCCGGGGGTGCGGTCAATGAGGTTGACGTGCATGCCTCTTACTGGTATTCTGTCGGCGAAGTAAGCTTCCTTTTGCGCTCTATCACAACGGAGGTCCATGCCTTGGCCGGGTTGAGGATCGGTGTGCTTGCGTCGGGAAGGGGTTCCAATCTCAAGGCGCTGATCGATGCGGCCGGGCGCGGCGACCTCGACGCCGAAATCGCCGTGGTCATAAGCGACGTCGCCGACGCCCGGGCTCTCGAGATAGCCAGGGAAGCGGGCATCGAAGCGATTTACGTCGACCCCGGGAAGAAAAAGGCGCGCATGACGGAGGCCGCCGAACAGAGGATCATCGACGAGCTCGTAAGCCGCGATGTAGGTCTGGTCGCCCTGGCCGGCTTCATGAGGATCTTGGGCCCCCGGCTGCTGGGCGCGTTCAAGATGCGTATTCTCAATATCCACCCTTCGCTGCTGCCTTCTTTCCCGGGGCTCAAGGTGCAGAAGAAGGCCCTCGAGTACGGCGTGAAGTTCTCGGGCTGCACGGTCCACTTCGTGGACGAGGGGGTGGACACCGGGCCCATCATCATTCAGGCGGCCGTACCCGTACTGGACGACGACACGGAAGAGAGCCTCTCGGCCAGGATACTCGAAGAGGAACACCGGATCTACGCCGAGGCCGTTCGCCGTTTCGCTGAAGGCAGGCTGAGGGTCGAAGGCAGAAGAGTGATCCTGGTCCCGGGCGATGACCGCCAGGAGTGAAGGTATGCAGGCGCTTACAGAAATCGAACTGGCCGGGCTCAAGGTCTTCTCGAGAGGCAAGGTCCGCACGGTATATGATCTGGGCGATGAGCTCCTGATAGTCGCTTCGGACCGGATCTCGGCGTTCGACTACGTGCTGCCCACGGGCATCCCGGACAAGGGCAGGGTGCTTACGGCGCTCTCGAGTTTCTGGTTTTCGAAACTCGGCCCCATCGCCAGGCACCACATGATCAGCGATGACCCGGCCGATTTCCCCGGGGCTGCCGGGTCTTATGAGAGCGTGCTCCGCGGCAGAGCCATGCTCGTCCGCAGGGCCGAGCGCATCGACTTCGAGTGCATCGTGCGTGGCTTCATAACGGGTTCGGCCTGGAAGGAATACGAGCGGTCCGGACGGGTTGCCGGCGAGGAAATGCCCCGGGGGCTTGAAAAGGGCGACATGCTGGACAGGCCGATTTTCACGCCCTCGACGAAGGCCGACGACGGGCACGACCGCAATATAACGCTTGCCGAGATGCGCAGGATTGCCGGTGACAGGGACACAGACGACATAATGGCGAAGAGCATGGCCCTGTTCGAAGCGGCACGGGACTACTCCAGCGGGCGCGGCATCGTGCTCGTGGACACCAAGTTCGAGTTCGGCAGGCGGGACGGCGAGATCATCTTGATCGACGAGGTGCTGACGCCGGACTCGTCGCGCTTCTGGCTGGGCGCCCCGGGAGATGAGGGCCACTTCGCGCTCGATAAACAGTACATCAGGGACTATCTCGAGAAATGCGGCTGGGATAAGAACTCCCCGCCGCCGGCTCTGCCCGAAGACATCGTAGTGGAGGCGCGCAGGCGCTACGTTAGACTCTACAGAGCTCTCACGGGGGATGCGAGATTTGAATAGAATCGAAACCGCACTTGTCAGCGTCTCCAACCGCGACGGCCTGGTGGATTTCGTCCGGGGTCTCTCCCGAAACGGGATCAGCATCCTGGCGACGGGGGGGACGGCTGCGTACCTTGCCCGAAGCGGCATTGCCGTTCGCGAGATCTCCGAGCTGACGGGCAGGGTGGAGTATCTGGGAGGCCTGGTCAAGACGCTTCACCCGGCGATACACTCGGGCATACTCGCCGACAGGTCGAATCCCCGGCACCTTGCGGAACTCCAGGAGCAGGGCTGGGAGAAGATCGACATGGTCGTCGTCAATTTCTATCCGCTCCGAGAAGGCGGCCGCGTCGAGAACCTGGATTTCATGGACATCGGCGGGCCCACCATGGCCAGGGCCGCGTCCAAGAACCTCTTCTCCTGTGTCCCGGTGACGGACCCGGACTATTACGGCCGGGTGCTGGATGAGATATCCGCCGGCGGAACCGTGACCGAAGGCCTGAGGTGGGAGATGGCCGGAGAGACATTAGCCCGGACGTCGCAGTATGACAGCGCCATACTCGAGGTCCTCCGGCGGAGCGGGCGCCTGTCGGCTTTCCCCGGCCACATCACCGTGGGCGGCAAACGGGCAATCGAGCTTCGCTACGGTGAGAACCCGCATCAGAAGGCGGCATACTACAGCGGCCTTGACGGGGAGTTCGAGGTCCTCAAGGGAGAGCTCTCCTATAACAATATACTCGACGTGGACTGCTGCATGTCGCAGCTTGCCGAGTTCGACGGTACCGCGGCGGTCGTGGTCAAACACGTCGGGCCATGCGGCGCTGCCAGGGGCGGCCTGCCCGAACAGACGCTCGAGCGGGCGTATGAATGTGATCCCCTCTCGGCCTTCGGCGGGGTGATAGGCCTGAGCTGCGAGTTCGACGAGGCCTGCGCGGCCTTCCTCCGCAAGAAGTTCGTCGAATGCATAGTCGCGCCCTCTTTCAGCCCGGCGGCCCTCGCGAAGCTCATGAAGAAGAAGCGGACGCGGCTCGTCAAGATGCAGCCGGTGAGAAGGCCGGGCCCGGTTGTCCGGTCCACTCTCGGCGGCTTCCTGGCCCAGTCGCCCGACGACGTGCTCCTGCCCGGCGACCTCGAGTTCGTGACGGGGAGCGCGGGCGACGGGGACCTGGCGGGGAGCCTCCTTTTCGCCTGGGCGGTCGTCAAGCATGTCAAGTCCAATGCCATAGTCATCGCGCGGGACTCGCGCACCCTGGGAATAGGCGCCGGCCAGCCGTCCAGGATCGATTCTGCCAGGATCGCGGTAAGGAAGGCCCGGGAGCACGGCCATGACATCGCAGGCAGCGTGATGGCGAGCGACGGCTTTTTCCCCTTTCCCGATTGCGTGGAGCTCGCCCATGAGCACGGTATAGTCGCGGTGGTCCAGCCGGGTGGCTCCATTCGCGACCAGGAGGTCATAGCCCGGGCCGCCGAGCTGGGTATCACCATGGCCCTCACCGGAATGAGGCATTTCAGACATTAGGGAAGCGCTTACATGCACCACGGCAGACACATAGTCGTTCTCGATTTCGGTTCGCAGTACACGCAGCTCATTGCGCGCAGGGTCAGGCAGATCGGGGTCTATTGCGAGATAGTGCCCTACTGGACCGGAGCGCGCCGCCTTGTGGAAATGGACCCGGCCGGCATCATTCTATCCGGCGGGCCCTCGAGCGTCTATGAGAAGGGGGCGCCGCTTCCGGACAGGCGCATCTTCGATACGGGCCTCCCCGTGCTCGGCATCTGTTACGGCCTGCAGGCATTGACCGCCATGTTCGGCGGCGTCGTCGAAGGCGAGCCCGAAGAGGAGTACGGCCCGCGGACGGTCGAGATAAGGGGGAAGCACCCGCTGTTCCGTGGCCTCAGCAGGCGCCTCCGGGTGTGGATGAGCCATGCGGACAGGGTGACCAGGCCGCCGCGCGGATGGAAGACTTATGCGGTCACGGATACGTGCCCGCACGCGATGGTGAGCGATCCGGGCGGCCGGCTCATGGGCGTCCAGTTCCACCCCGAGGTGGCCCATACGGATGACGGCAAGCGCGTCCTCGAGAACTTCGCGCTTGGCGTCTCCGGGGCCGAGCGCAACTGGAACATGCGGTCGTTCGTGGAGTCATCCGTGGAGGAGATCAGAAGCAGGGTGGGAGGGGGCAAGGTCGTGGTCGCCGTGAGCGGCGGCGTGGACTCGTCGGTTACGGCGAGCCTCATGGCCAGGGCCGCGGGCAGCAACCTCACGGCCATCTTCGTCGACAACGGGCTCCTCAGGAAGAACGAGGGGGAGGAAGTCAGGAGGTTCAGCCTGGACTGCGGCATCAAGCTCCGGTATGTGAGGGCGGGCAGGCGATTCCTGGCCAGGCTCGCCGGCGTGGCCTCTCCGGAGCGCAAACGCAAGATCATCGGTGTCGAGTTCATAAGAGTGTTCGAGGAGGTGGCCCGCGGCATCGGGGGTGTGGAGTTCCTTGCGCAGGGCACGCTGTATCCGGACGTGATCGAGAGCGTTTCGGTAAAAGGGCCTTCATCGACCATAAAGAGCCATCACAACGTCGGGGGCCTGCCCAAGCGCATGAAACTCAAACTTATCGAGCCCCTGCGGGAGCTGTTCAAAGACGAGGTGCGCGAGGTGGGCCGCATTCTGGGCGTTCCGGCCTACACGTTAGAGAGGCATCCCTTCCCGGGCCCGGGTCTGGCGGTCAGGATACCGGGGGAGGTGACGGCCGCGAAGTGCCGCACGCTCCGCGAAGTGGACTGGATATTCATAGACGAGATAAGGCGGGCCGGCATCTACGGCGACATCTGGCAGGCGTTTTCGGTGCTGCTCCCTGTCCGCAGCGTGGGGGTGATGGGCGATCGCAGGACCTACGAATCGGTGGTGGTCCTGCGCGCGGTCACCAGCACGGACGGGATGACGGCTGACTGGGCCAGGATACCCGACGATGTCCTGGAGAGTGTGTCGTCGAGGATCGTGAACAACGTCCGGGGCGTGAACCGCGTCGTCTATGACATCACATCCAAGCCGCCCGGCACCATAGAGTGGGAATAGAAAAAGGGCAGCTCCTCCGAGCTGCCCAGGACGCTTTCATAGAGTTCCCCGCCTTGTAGAACGTGTTCATCACTGCTGAACCCAGGGGCGCTTATGCGTCTTTCCTTCGAGGATCGGTCCAAACTTGTGTTGAGTTCACGCCCTACGCAGGGAACTCTCTTCGCTAAATCTTATTTTGTACGATAGCCGGCATATGTGTCAAGCTTTTTCTGGGAAATCTCTGGAGGGAGGCCGGAAGCCCAAAGCGCGCGTTGACAGGGCAGGCCGGCTCCGTTACAATGCCGCCAAGGAGCAAATTTGGACGGATCCGATATAACATATACCTCTGAAGTGCGGCGCAAGCTTGTGCATCTCATTGCACTCATCATTCCCGTCGCGTATTTCCTGTGGCCGAGCGTGGCCCAGGCCAAGGCGCTCATGCTGGGCGGCATGATCGTAGCCATAGGCGTGGATACCTTCCGGCTCGGTGAGCCCAGGTACAGGAAACTGTTCCACAGCCTGACCGGCGAGCTCATACGGCCCGGGGAGAAGTCCAATCTCCTGGGTTCCACCTCGCTTCTGATCTCGGCGACGATCACGGTTTTCCTCTTTCCCAAGGAGGTGGCTGTGGCCGCGCTGTGCTTCCTCATCGTCGGGGACACGGTCGCCGCCCTGGTCGGAAGGAGGTTCGGCAGGATCCGGCTCTTCGGGCGTAAGACGCTGCTGGGAAGCCTGGCGCTGTTCGCCTCGGCTTTTCTCGCGGGGTCCCTGATCCCGGGCCTCGATGACCGCACTGCCTTCACGGGGGCCCTCGTCGCGGCCGTAGTGGAGGCCCTGCCGCTTCCCGTGGACGACAACTTCTCGATCCCGATACTCTCCGGCGTGGCCATGGTGCTCGTCAGGGCATTCGGCGCCTAAAGGTTATCAAAACAAGACTATTTTCTTGACAAATCGGTCCGGGTATCATACTCTGGTAGCGTATGCGTAGTTGCAGTTTGCTTTAGGCAAGAAGGAGGGTAGTAAACGAATGCCGCGTGGCAAGGTCAAGTGGTTCAATGAAGCTAAGGGCTACGGCTTTATTGTCCAGGACGACGGACCTGAGGTTTTTGTCCACTATTCTGCTATCGAAGGCGACGGGTTTAAAACCCTGGCGGCTGGTGAAGAAGTGGAATTCGAAGTAAGAGAGGGAGAAAAAGGCCCTCAGGCCACAAAGGTAGTCAAGGTCTAAGAGTTATTCGTTGACATAAACGATTTCTCTGGAACGGTAACCCCGGTTGGACCTGGTCCGGCCGGGGTTTGCTATGGGCTCCCGACACAACCCCTTGCAGGCCCGTCCATGTTTTGCTAGATTCGGGTACGGGACAATCAACTATGGTAACAGGCTTTCTCACCAAAGTGTTCGGAACCAAGTCGGGGCGCGACCTCAAGAAGCTGAGGCCCGTGCTGGAGGACGTCAACGGCTCATACTGCAAGCACTTCACCCTGTCCGACCGGGAGCTCCGCGCGAAGACCGACGACTTCAAGCAGGACCTGGCGGACGGCAGGCACCCCGATGACGTTCTGCCCGAGGCTTTCGCCGCCATCAAGGAGATGTCGCGGCGCGTCGTGGGCAGGACCTGGTCGGTTTGCGAGATAGACACGGACTGGAACATGGTGCCCTTCGACGTCCAGGTGCTCGGCGCAATAGTCCTTAACCAGGGCAAGATTGCCGAGATGGCCACGGGCGAGGGAAAGACGCTGGTCGCCACCATGCCTCTCTACTTCAATGCCCTCACCGGCCGGGGCTCGCACCTGGTGACGGTGAACGATTACCTGGCGCGGCGCGACGCCCAGTGGATGGGCAGACTCTACGAGTTGATGGGGCTCACCGTGGGCTGCATACAGCACGACATGTCGAACCCCGACCGCATCAGGGCCTACCAGGCGGACATCACCTACGGCACCAATAACGAGTTCGGGTTCGACTACCTCAGGGACAACATGGCCACCCGGCTGGAGGACCGCGTGCAGCGCGGGCACAACTACGCCATCGTGGATGAGGTCGACAGCATCCTCATCGACGAAGCCAGGACGCCGCTCATCATATCCGGCCCCGCGGCGGTATCCACCCATAAGTTCGAAGTCTTCAAACCCATAGTCGAGCGGCTCTTCCGCGAGCAGATCAAGCTCGTGAACAAGATACTGGCCGAAGCCGAAACCTCGATCGCCCAGGGAGACGAGTTCGACGCCGGCGCCAGGCTCCTCTGCGCCCGCCACGGCGCTCCGAAGAACCGCAAGCTGTTCAAGATGATGGAAGACGGGAACCTCCGGAAGCTCGTCGAGAGCGTGGAGACCGACCTGATGCGGGACAAGCGGCTGCACGAGGTCGACGAAGACCTTTACTTCTCCATAGACGAGAAATCCAATACGGCCGAGCTGTCCGAGATGGGCCGGGTGTTCCTCGAGAAGCACTATAGGGGCCCGCGCGGGGAGGACGATAAAGCTGCGCCCGCCCCGGTCAG
>CAZSBE010000084.1:0-12298 GCA_964604955.1 uncultured bacterium | reverse complement strand
GCTGGCGGCGAAACCGTCAAGGTCGCTCTGCATGTCCAGGCTCACAACGCAAAGCAGACCTGTGTGGACCTTCCCCCGATAACCGGCTGTGGTGACATCCTAAGCACTTATCCCGGCTGTGGCGACATCGACGTATTCACCGTGTTCTTCGATATGGACGGCTACAGAGGTGCTGAATGGGCGCTGACCTGGCCGGCCGAGTGGGGAACCGCGGTCACCCACGGGTGTGCGCCTTGGGTTAACGGCAATATCATCTGGCCTGGTGACAGAATGACCACGATGTGGGAGGAGTGTCAACAGGGTCAGGTGATGGTGGCGGCGTGGTCGCGCCTGACGGCCGACACGCCCGGCATGATTGAGCCCGTGCACCCCGGAGGTAGTTACGATTTCGGGATCCTCGACTGCGATTTCCTGACTCATACGGTGATGTGCGCGTTCGGCGCGGGTGCTTGCGGGATGTATGGCGGTGACCCCTGTGGGCCCACGGCCGCGGAGGCCGGCACCTGGGGGTCGATTAAGCGCATGTTCAGATAGCCCGCCCGGGGGACAGGCCGCGCACACCCCGCTGGCGGTAAGCCCGCTTTATTGATATAGTGCTGCTCGGACTATATCGCTTCTGCGGGAGGGGCTACCTTGAAAAGAACTGCAACGCTTCTGGTCTGTCTGATTCTCTTCGTATGGATTCTACCGGCCTGTTCAGCTGAGATTCACGATATTGCGCGCAGTGGTGACGTCGCCGCTGTGGGCCAACTCCTCGACGGGGACGCGCTTCTTGTAAACTCCCTCGATGAGAGCGGCCGGACCCCGCTCATCGTTGCGGCCGCGGCCGGGCAGCGGGACATCGTGAAGCTCCTCCTGGACAGGGGCGCGCTTGTCAACGCCACCAATGACAGGGGAGCGACGACCCTCCATTTCGCCGCCTCGCGGGGGGACAGCACGATTGTGCGCATGCTCATCGAACGCGGCGCCGTGGTCAACGCCAGGGCCATAGGCGACGCTACTCCTCTTTGCTGGGCGTCGAGTTCGGGACGAAAGGAAGCTGCAGAGGTCCTGATAGCGGCCGGTGCCAACGTCAACGCAGAGTGCGTGGACCTCTGGACCCCGCTCTACCGGGCGGCCTCGAGCGGCAATCTCGAGCTGGTGCGGCTTCTCATAGATCACGGGGCGAACGTCGACATGCAGTGTGTTGAAGGCAAGTCGCCGCTTCACAACGCCGTCGAGAGCGGGAATGAAGACATCGTGCGCCTTCTTATCGAACGCGGGTCGCCGGTCGATGCGCGGGACGCGCTCGGCAGGTCGCCGCTCTGGATGGCCGTAGAGAGGGGGTTCGCCGACATAGCCGGGCTGCTTCTCGAAAGGGGTGCCGAGATCTACGTCAATGACTTCGAATCGGGCCAGACGGTTCTCCACCAGGCGGCCCTGCGCGGCTATGGAGACCTGGTGAAACTCCTGATCGGCTCGGGCGCCGACCCGGCTCTTAAGGATGCTACCGGAAGAACGCCGGCCGACCTCGCAGTCAAGTACGGAAACGGCGGCGTGGCCAGGGAACTTGCGGAACGTGGCTTCCGGGTAGATGCCTCGACCCTGAGACATGTGCGGCCGGACCCTTTCCATTACTCGCTCAGGGAGGGCGAAGCCGCCGTATGGTATCTGGGCGGCTATGGCGTGGCCGTAAAGACCCGGTCCCATCTTATCGTCCTGGACTATTCGGAGCCGGGCCTGCCACCCGACGATCCCTCGCTCGCCAACGGCCACATAAATCCCGCACAGGTGGGAAGCCAGAACATCATCGCGTTGGTCCCCGGTCTGCGCACGGGTTACCCCATAAGCGCCATAATGGGGCTGCAAGAGTCCATACCGGGCATGAGTTACGTTCTGGGGTTCCGGACGGAGCGCGGGCCCGAGCACGTCTACGTCGAGCCGATAACACGCACACAGGTCGGCGACGCCCTGGTGGCTTCAACGGCGCCGGACCGGTACGCGCACGGCCAGGACTTTTTGATAACGGTGGACGGGGTCACCATCTATACGTGCTTTTCGTGGGATTACTGGGACGAGCAGTCGAGCCGCGCCTATCGAGAAGGTCTTGACTTCCTGGGAATAGGGCCAAGCCGCTGCGATATCGCCATCGTTCCTTACGCCGTCGGGACTCAGGAGACCCGGAACATGGTCCTGTCAGACATGCTTGAGATGTCAGGCAAGCTCAGGCCGAAGGCAGTCCTCTGTGTGGGAGGCACCTGGCAGTATACACGCGATTTCGCCGGAGAGGTCAGGGAGCAGGGGATCGCCGAGACGGTGCTCTTTGGAAGATACCCCGGCGACAGTTTCCTCCACAGCCTGAGAGGCCTGGAAGCGCTCGAATAGCCCCGTAACGCCGGAATCTGAACATATAAGGTCCGAGGCACCTGTTCTCCCGGTAACTTCAAGAGTGGTATGTTCTCGCCTTCCCGTTGAAATCCCCATCGTGGCGTGGTATACTGTAGGTCCAACAGCAGCAGAGCACTTTATAAAAGGAGATCCTCATGTCCACGCAATCAACCACTCTCTTCCTTATCATCGCTGTGATGTTACTTGTGGCTCCGAGCCTGTACGCACAGGGGCCCGACAGCCTATGGCACCGGGCCTACGGCGACACACTGAGCGACTTCGCTTTCGCCGTGGAGGAGGCATTTGACGGGACCTACGTCACCGTGGGCCAGATGCAGACTCAGGAACCTGGCAGTACGGCGATACTCGGTGACATCGTGCTCGTTAAGACTGAGCCTGATGGCGACATGGTCTGGATGAAGACCTACGGCGGGCCGGGGGAAGACGGGTCACGCGACGTACTGCAGACCCCCGACAGTGGTTTTGTAATAGCGGGCTACACGAATTCGTTCAGTCCCGGGAACTATGACCTCTATCTAATCAAGACTGACGCCAATGGGGACACGGTGTGGACCAAAACTTACGGCGACAGCAGGCATGATGAGGTCGGGTTCTCGGTGAGGGCCGCAGCCGACAGCGGCTACTTCGTCGCAGGCGATATCGGACTGGTGGGCACGGATGACTCCGAGGTTTATCTCCTGCGAGTCGCCGAGAACGGGGACTACATGTGGAGCAAGACCTACAGCAGCGGCCTCAGGTCCTCTGCGCGGGAACTTGCAATCGTGCGCGACGGTGGATGCATCATCGCCGGGTCCACGTTTAATCCTTATGCTGATGTATATCTTATAAGAACCAACTCCAATGGCGACACGCTCTGGACCAGGAACTACGGCGGGGCCGGTGGGGACTACGGCGCATCTGTGATAGCCGTTGGCGGCGGGTCCTATTTCATGGTTGCGGGGCAGTCGGAGACGGTTCTTGTGCCCGGTTACGATGCCTATCTTCTCAAGGTGAATTCAGACGGGGATTCCCTCTGGAGCAGGATGTACGGTGGAGGCGCGCATGAGAGCGCGGGCTCGGTGAGGGCGATGACGGATGGTGGGTACCTTCTCACCGGGTCGACCGAGTCCTACGGTGCAGGCCTCAGCGACTTCTATGTGATCCGCACCGACGTCGACGGCGACACGCTCTGGACGGCCACTTACGGCGGGTCCGGCAACGACTGGGGCCAGGAGGGACTGCAGACTGCCGACGGCAGCTATATCATGGCCGGAGTGACAGGCTCCTTCGGCCAGCCCAACCTGAATCTCTATCTCGTCAAGGCCGGGCCGGATCCGGCGGGCGTACCGAGAGGCGACGGTTCCGCGGACACCGCCCTGGGTCTCAGGGTGATGCCCAATCCGTCACGGGCGGCGGTCACGATGAGGTACATGCTCCCGGCGGCGGGTACGGTGCGGGCGGCTGTCTATGATCTCCTAGGCCGGGAGGTCATTGTGCTCAAGGGCGGCCCCGAGAGCGCCGGCTCCCGCGAGGTTGCCTGGGACGGTCTCGACTCGCGGGGCGAGCGCGTGTCGCCGGGTATATACTTCGTCCGGTTCACGGCCGGCGATGCGGCCGTGGCGCGGAAAGTCGTGATGATAAGATAACCGCCGGGATTTCTGTTGACTTCCGGTCCGCACTTGGCTCAAAATCGAGATAAGAGGGAGCTCCGAGTTACCCTCCCGCTAGACGTCGTTTTGGCGAGTAAACGGCAAGGGAGGAGGTGAAAGCGATGCGGAAAGCTATCGTCATCGCTTCTGTTCTGACGGTTGTATTCCTGGCCCTGGTCCATCTCAACGCTCCTGGGGAGATTGCCCCGGTCGAGTCCCCCGCATTCAAGTCCATGCTGGGACAGGCTATCGAGCGTCTTGAGGGCATAACCGAGCAGGTCTCCGCGGTGAGCGTGCCCGCGACCCAGGCGGCGCCGCAGGCGCCCACGATCGATGAATACACCTGCACGGGGTTCAGGACATGCGACGCGCTTGCGACATGCACCGGAGCGCCGACCTGTGACGGTGAGATTACGTGCTGGGCGTCAACCTGCCTGAGTGCTCCCACATGTGATACCACATGTGAGCAGTACACCACCGACGGGAGCGAGACCTGCAACGGCAGCGCGACCTGCGCGGAAGGCTGCGCCGGCTGGCCGACCTATTTCGTGGGTATCGAGACCTGCGCGGGCGGCCCGACCTGCGAGATCACCTGTCCGGGTTTTGTGACCTGTTCCGGGTGTGCTCCTAATGCCATCGAGCAGACCACATGGGGTTCGATCAAGGCTAAGTTCACGGAATAGGCGACCGCGCGACCATGAGCTGAGCGCGGCAGTCCGGCTTCGCGCTCCGACAGGGCTATTAAGTTGTCAAGCGCCCTAGGGGCATTCTATGTCTTCGAGCAAGCCGTCCCAGCAGTGCCAGTCGCTGTCCCCGAAGTGGTCCGGGTCCATGACTCGTCCCTGCTTGCCCGTGCGGTTCCACTCCACACCGGTGTAATTGTCCTCGACCGTGTTGTAGATGTCATAGTAGGCGTCGTACGGCGCGCCGCCGGTTATCCCGTTTGAGATGTAGTCGCCGTTATGCGCATCGTCCGGGATGATGTTGGTGTAGGTGACGTCCGCTGTACTCTCGGCCGGGTCTCTGTGCCAGTCGATCCTGATGAGGGTTTCGGCCTCGTCCGGATTACTGTAAATCGTCCACGTGCCTTCAGTGGCCTCGACGTCCGAGACGCCCGTGTACCACAGGAAATCCGTAAACGCGCCCTCTCTGGATATGTACATGTTCCACGTGACCTCTTCGCCGTCCACGCGGCCGTGAAGCTCGGCGAGATGCAGCACCTCGTTCACGTAGAAGTTATAGGACCACACCCAGGTGCCGTCGGTGTGCAGGACGGGCGGGTGGCCGAACGCCGCGATGAAGGATGCGGTGGGGATGGCCATCGCGACGGTGAGGACGACGTTCCAGACGAGCACGTTGAGGGCAGCGTAGGTCCAGTTCTGCCTGGCGGCGCCCAGCTGCAATGTCTCGGCCCCCTGGAAATCATCGAAATCCATGAGGAAGGTGGATGTGGGGGGTATGTCGGGTGGTTCAGCGAGTATCCCAGGGACCTCTTCGCTTCCGCACCCCGCGAGCGCCAGCATGTATGACGTGAAAACGAAGAACGTGATCATCGATATCCAGCGTCTTCCCTTCAGCATATTTACCTCAGATTGACTCAGGTCGGCTTATCAATGACATACTAGCGAGGCGCGCCCGGTGACGTCAATTGTATCGGCTTCCCGTCGGGCCACATTACCGCGCTACCTGAGCAGGACCATCTTCTTCGAAAGCGCCACCCCTGGCGTCTCAAGCCTGTAGAGGTAGATTCCCGGCGCCGCGTCGCGGCCGCCAGCATCCTTGCCGTCCCACCTGACGCGATGTGTCCCAGCCTCTTCCGGTCCTGAAGCGAGCGTCCTTACCAGCCGGCCCTCCACGTCATAGACCCTGAGCGACACATTGGTATCGCTGGCCAGGGCATAGGCGATCCAGGTATCGGGAGCGAACGGATTGGGCCGGTTCTGCGCCAGGTCCAGCCGGCACGATGAGCCTCCGCAGTCTGCTACGCCTGCGCCGGTCCTGCGGTAGAGCTCGGCCATGCCCCTTACCACCTGGGTGTTGACCACGTGCTCCTCATTGGAAAGCACTGCATACCAGTTCTCATAAGCGGGGCATGTGAACAGGGCGTCACCCGACTCGGCGTCCTCCGCGATCTCGTATGCGCAGAAAGAGTCCGACGCGGCATAGGCGCCGTAATTGGCCGCGTCACATATGAAGAACTCCAGGGCGCCGCCCGCATAGTGGTCGGAGAAGGTGTTAGGTACCAGCCGGTTCTGACCGTAGCAGAACTGGCTCGCCACCTCCCAGGTCACATGCAGCCGGTAGCCGTCCTCCGGCGCGAATGGGGCGGAGGCGGGCATGGCCGGTATTGACGGCCTGTGGTTGGCGATGCTCCGCTCCCAGAGGTAGTGTTCGCCCGCGACGCTCATGGAAATGGCGGTCTTGTAAAGCGGCCCCGTGGGCACCGTGCCGAGGTCGCTGTCGATCCGCGCATAGATGTCCATGCCGTCACCCAGGAGGAACCGGCAATACCCGTTGTGGTCTGTGGAGCCCCACGTAGCGTCGGTGTAACTCACGGTCCCGAACTTCCTCGCGATGGTGACCTGGGCCCCGTCCACCGGATAGCCTAACGAGTCGGTGACGGCGACACTCAGCGTGCAGTAGGGCGTATAGCGCTCGGTCACCGTCCAGACCCAGTCGTCCCCGCGCCAGTCGAAGATGCCGACGAAGGTCTTACCCCAGCCCTCGTAGTGGTATGGCGAGTCGATGTAGTTGTTTACGGGCTCCCAGTGGATCCACCTCTGGTCATAGAACTCGTTCCAGGTGTGGTCGTCGGGCATGGCCAGCGGGGAGTTGGTCGGTATGAGCGCCGCCCGGGAGGCCGCGGCCGTTATGTCGGCCCATTCGCCGCACCGGCCCATGTGCTTGCGGTAAATCCTCACGGGCTGAATCGGGCGCTCCGCGCCGGAGTCGAATATCATCGAGTCGAGCAGCCACTGTGTGATTATGCCGATGGCTCCGTTGTCGGCCCTGTTGTCCACCCTGCCCGTCCAGAGCACCTCGCAGGAATCGAGCACGTCTTTGAGAAGCGGGTAACCCGAGTCGGCATGCGTGAAGAGGAAGCCGCGCCAGAACTTGCCCGTCGGCGGGGCAGTCACAATGCCCGTGGCCGGGTCGATGTATGTCGGGAGCTCATCGGTTATCTTCATATGCACTATGTCCCAGTAGTAGCGGTCCCTGGGCAGCTCGATCTCCACCGTGTCGCCGCTCTCGGCCGTGCGGTAGCGCACCGTTGAGTAGTAGTCCCCGCCAGCGGCGGCGGTACCGTAGTCTATGATATCTGCATACGGCAGGAAGGGGTCGTGGGCATATACGTCCTGGGCGTTTTCGGTGATCACGCCGGGGTAGAAGTTGAACTTCTGGAGCACCTCGGGCGCCGTATGCGCTATGACGAACGCGACCTCATCGACGACCGGGTCGGCGGACGCGAGTATTATCGTGGCGAAAGTGTCCTGGGACGCGGCCGTAAGCCGGCGGAACGCGTCCCTGAGCTCCAGTCCCAGCCAGTCAGGGGCGTAGTCGATCGCCTGCCAGGCAAGCGGCGTCAGTGACTCGGCGGGAGCGATTATCTCGAGCGAGTCGCCCGTTGCGTCAAACCGGATCGCCATGGCCCTGCCGGCGACAAGATAGACATTGAAAGTGTCGGTATCCACCAGCGTCCAGCCGGAATCATCGAGAGCCGACGCCAGGTCCGGGGAGACGTCCCCGCCGCTTCGCCGGGCAGGCGAGCCCGGGACTGCCTCGTCACCGGCCTGTTCACCGGCACTGCCGGTGCGCGTGAGATCGGGCGTGGTAAGGCCCCTCGGTGCCGGACCCTCAGTAGTGCCGGACGCATTCGGGGGAGGCGCCAGCAGGGCGAGCCCCAGAAGTATGACGGGCGCGAGTACGGCAATCGAAAGCAGTCGGGCGGGACGGCAATGCGTGATCACTTTGCACCTCCGTGATGGTCAGGCTCGTCGATGCGGGCAGCCGGGTCGGGCCCGCACCGTCGAGCATATCATATCGCGGCCCGGATTTCCACACATCCCGCGATTGCCCGAGACGCGGCGTTGACCCTCAAGGCAAACGTTGGTAGAGTGCAGAGGAAACCCCTGTGCAAGACTTCTGATCTGACCGTCCCCTCGAGGGGCTAAACCGCGGGTGGTGAGAGATGATGCCAGAGACATCGGGATCTTCCGGCAGCGGGTTCGGAAAACCCGACCGCTTCTGCGTTACCGACGTCGGGAGCACGACGACCAAGGCGCTTCTCTTCGAGCGGGTGAACGGCGCCTGGACGTACGTCCGCAAGGAGGCTCCGACGACGGTGGAAAAACCGCACGAAGACGTGTCAGTGGGTGTTCTCAACGCCATCCGGGCAGTCGAGAGGGCGACCGGGTACACGCTTCTTGAAGGCGGGAGACCGTGCGTGCCGTATCTTTCGACGTCCAGCGCGGGAGGGGGCCTCGCCGTGGTGGTAACGGGCCTCGTTCGGGGGCTTACGGCCGACAGCGCGGACCGGGTGGCCCTGGGCGCGGGTGCCATCGTCCTCGACGTCATCGCGATGAATGACGGCCGCACCCCCTACAGGAAGATCGAAGACCTCAAGCGCCTGAGGCCCGACATGGTGCTCCTCGCCGGCGGGTTCGACGGCGACAATATCTCGGGACCGGTGTATCTGGCCGAGCTCATCGTCGAATCCGGAATACATCCCAAGCTCAATCCCGAAGCGAAGCTGGACATCATATACGGGGGCAACACGAACGCGCGCGAGTACGTTTCCCAGGTACTCAGGGGCGGGTTCGAGTTCTACACGGTTCCGAACCTGAGGCCGGACGGAAAGCATGAAAACCCAGGCCCGGCTCGCGCGCGCGGCCACGATCTCTTCAGAAACCATGTCATGTCCCAGGCGCCCGGCTACGAGAGGCTGAGGTCGTGGGTGTCGGCTCCGGTGAACACTACGTGGCCAGCGATGCCTCTCCGCTGGGGCCCACGCCGGCGGCGTTCGCGCATATCCTCGAGGTGGTCTCCAGAGACATGGAGGGGGCCATTATGGCCGTCGATATCGGGGGGGCGACGACGGACGTCTACACGGCCAGGGGCGGTGAAGTGTTCAGGACGGTGAGCGCCAACCTCGGCATGAGCTACAGCATACGCAACGTTGCCGAGCTGGGAGGCCTGGCGGCCATAAGGAGCGTGCACCCCTCGAACCTCTCCGACAGCGAGCTCTGGAACCATATCGGCAACAAACACATCGACCCGACACGCCTTCCGGATTCGCCGGAAGACATGGCCACCGAGTGGGCGGTAGCCACAGTCGCCGTGCGCAAGGCCGTGCTCGAGCACCTGGACGTGATGCGCGCCATAGCCGAGGAATCCCCGGGGCCCCGCCTGGACCTCGATATCCTGATTCGCGGGCCGAGGCGTGCCTGGCAGAAGGAACTGCGGGTGGAAGGGAAACCTGACCTGGCGCTCGAGGACTACGGGCTCGTAATAGGGAGCGGCGGGATACTGTCGCATTCGCCGCGCGAGGCGGCCGCGATGATACTGCTCGACGCCCTCCAGCCCAACGGCGTTGTGGAGTTCGCCGTCGACAGCGCTTTCATGTTCCCGCACCTCGGCGTACTCGCGGAGGCCGACGAGGACCTGGCGAAAGAGGTCTTCCACGAGATCGGCATCGTGAAACTCGGAACCGTGTTTGCTCCCACGGGCCATGAGCGGGCCGCAGTGCTGGCGGTAAAGGGCAGGACATCGGGGGAGAGGAACATCGACGAGAAGATCGCGCCTGACGAGGTCGCCGTGATTGCGCTTGCAGGGGATGAGAAGGTCACGCTCTCCTGGCCGGCCGGCGGCGAGGGCGAGAGTTTCACTGCCTGGGGCGGAGCCTGCGGCCTCATTGTCGACAACAGAACGCGCCCCATAAGCAGCGGGGCGAAGGCCCTGATTTCAGGCGACTATGTTCCCCCCGCGCCGGAGATAGCCGCCGACAGGGGCGAACGTGTCAGGAGCGGCGACATCAGAATGGCCCGCGAACTGGCCATACCAGGCCAGGTCCTTGTCAGGGCCGGCGACCGCGTTGAGAGCGATACACTGGTCGCGAGAAGCGTGGAGCAGTTCCTTCGCCCGTTCTTTCTCAGCGTGGCTCGCGACCTCGAGGTTGAACCCGGAGAGCTTGGCGAGCACCTGGTCAAGCGGGTGGGAGACCAGATCAAGGTAGGAGATGTGATCGCCAGGAAACGGAGGCGCATGCTGCCGTCCAGGGTTTACCGCTCGGGAGTTGAGGGGCGGATCGAGAAGATCCTGGATAACGGGACGCTGGTCGTTCGCGAGTCGCCCGAACTGGCGCGCGAGTACACGACAGTCAACGTTGCGGAGGACCTCGGACGGCCTGCCTGGGAGATCAAGCCCTATGTCCGGGTCGAGCCCGGTCAACATGTGGAGCGCGGGCAGTGGCTGGCCGCCGATTTCCGGGGAGGCGCCCTGAAGTTCAGCGCTTCGCCGGTGCGCGGCAAGGTGAACCGCATTAACAACAACTTCGGGATGGTGGTCATCGAGCCCCTGCTCGAGGAGCTCGAGATCTATGCCTGGCTGCCGGGGGTGGTGGAAAGCACTTCGGAAACCGGGTGCGTGGTCGCGGCCGCCGGGACCGTAATAAACGGCGTGTGGGGCCTGGGGGGTGAGGCGAGCGGCGCCCTCACCGTGCGCGAACCCTCCCGCGGGAAAGTGGTGGTCCGCCAGTTTGCAGGCAGCGACCTGCTGTCCGAGCTGAAGGAGAAGGAGATTGCGGGGCTCGTGACCGGTGGCCTGAACTTGCAGGATATGATCGGGGCTGAGCCGGGGTTCACCGTGGTCGTACTCGAGGGCTTCGGCGAGAAGCCCGTGGCGCGGGAAATCATGGACCTGCTTGAGGCGCATGAGGGCAAACTCGCCCTCATTGACGGCACTACCCAGCTCAGGGTCGGTGTCGTGCGGCCCAGGGTCATACTGCCCTGACTCCCATGGATTGTGCATTTCAAGACCTGACCCCGTCAGTTTGACATAGCGTATGGATTGTGCTATACTGTATGCGGCAGGGACTGGCGCCGCCTCGCCTATTCATCAGGCGACCTGCACAACTCCCTGGCATCTAACTGATGGGTTGCTTCAAGCCGCTCTTGCGGCTCATGTCTATTGTCCAACGGGCACCGCCTGAGGGGCGGGTCCCGAAAGGAGGTAGCAGTATGACCAGGTTTGCTAGCGCGCTGTTGGCAGTTACCGTGCTGCTGGCCCTGACGTCGGCGGCCATGGGTGCCGTGGGATGGTGTGGAAACATATACCCCAACGACGGCATGACTTACACCACGAATGACAACATCGGCGTGTACGTCCAGATCTGGAAGGACGGGTACACCAACGGTGCGGGTCAGGGTGACAGCCTGGAGGCTTTCCTCAACTACCGCTGTAGTGGCGGCGGTGCATTCACCGAAGTCCAGATGGCTTTCAATGTCGATGTCGGTAACAACGACGAGTACGTAGGTACGATTCCCCAGGGCCACGGCTGCGATACCGTGGAGTTCTACGTACGCGTCCTGGATACGACCGACAGCACCGAGTGCTACGGGCAGGACCAGAATTTCAACGATCCCAACTTCTTCCTGCCGATCACGCTCGTGACCTCGCAGAATGTCACCGTGACATTCCACATGTGCATCACCGAGGGCTTCTCGACGGCGGGAGACGTCTGCGTGACCGGCGGTCCGCCCGAGCTCACCGGCTGGGGCGCCGGCGTCACCATGCTCCAGTCTTGTCCGTCCCTGAGCCCGAACCTCTACCAGGTGGGCGTGCTCTTCCCTGCGGGCAGCAATCCTTACGTCGAGTACAAGTACCGCAAGGATGACTGCGCGACCTGGGAAAGCACGGGCAATCACAGTTTCATCATTAACGACGCCGCCGCGACGCAGGACCTGCCGATCGACGGCTGGGAATGGAACACCCCTGATTGTCCCGACTGTCCCACGGCGACCGAGCCGGCCAGTTGGGGTACTATCAAGGCGCTGTACCGGTAGCACGTTTTTGCACTCAAGGGGCACCGCAGGGTGCCCCTTTTCTTCTTCACGCCGCTGATCTCCGCCCTGCCACGGAAAAACCGCCCGGAATGCTTTGCTCATCCTGACTTTTGTGATAAAATATTAATAGAGCGGTGATGACCGGGATGGATCCCGTTACACGTACGAGCTGTTACAGGAGGGAGCTACAGCCTCTCTTCATGCGGGGATGGACACCTCTGT